>JAJDBO010000277.1 GCA_029261305.1 Nitrospirales bacterium | reverse complement strand
AGCGCTTTGGAGATGACTCGGGTTAGGGAGTAGCGTATTTCTTCATTGGCGACTTCTCGGGTGTATTCGGTGGCGGTCATGAGGGTCTCGGCGGACACGTGCGTGGTAACGTTTCTTGATTCAGGCTCATCCCATTGTGGCTTTGGGATTTCTCCAATGCGGAAGACAATGTCTTTCAGGTAGAGATTCGGTGTTTGGGATTGAATTTTTTCCAGAAGTGTGGATTTCAAATAGGTCAGTTGATGTAACCACACATTGGTCTCGACAGCGATAAAGAGTTTTCGGAAGCGAATTCTCGCGGGCCACGTGTGAGCCGCCAGCACTTCTCCAACAATATCCTTCCATTGTGTTTGCAATCGATACTCCCAAAGCCTGACATCGAAACCCTGACTTTGGGCCACGCCTTGTAATATGGATTGAAAGGAGGTAAAGGTTTCCATGGTAGGGTATTCTAGGTGGCGCCAGAGAAATGTTCAACTTAGGCAATAGCACGACTCTACCTCTCAACTTTTTCCTCTTCGGAAAAAGTTCCCGTCCTTACAAAGGAGGGGAAGATTAAATGATCTCCACTTTTCCATAGGTTTTTTTCATGGCTGAAAAGCAAGACAATGGTTTCAAAACCGCCGGATCCAATCGAAAAGCGTTCCACGACTATTCGATTGAAGAAAAAATTGAGGCGGGCTTAATTCTCAAGGGGACGGAAGTAAAATCCCTTCGTGAAGGTCGAGTCAATTTGCGGGAAGGCTATGCCACAATGACCAATGGAAAGGCTATTCTGCATAATTGCCATATTGGGGAATACAGCCATGGCAACATCATGAATCATGAGCCGTTGCGGGCTCGCCCCATGCTGTTGCATAAAAAGCAGATAGAGAAGTTGACCGAAAAGATTAAGCTGAAGGGGCTCACCATTGTTCCATTGCGCATTTATTTTAATCCACGTGGCATTGCCAAAGTGGAGTTAGGCCTGGCTCGTGGGAAGAAGCATTATGACAAACGCGATGCCGTCAAAAAACGCGATGCCGGTCGGGAAATGGATCGGGCCATGAAAATCCGCCAACGAGATTAGTCAGTGCCCTAAATTGTCGTGCTGACAATCTGACCCGGCTTAAGTTTTTGGGATTTGCCTTTGATGGAAATCCGAATGGGGGCGGAGCGACCTGGTCGAGATCCGATCTGAAAAGTGTCCTGAGTGACGGACACATCCAAGGAATGTCCACGATAAAATAGCCTGAGATTGAGAGCCTTCAACCCTTTGGGGAGACAGGGGTTAAAGTAGAGCGTCCCGCCTCGTGTTTCCAAACCTGTATGGCCGCGTTGAATCAGGTCCACAGTTCCGGCCATGGCACCGAGATGGATTCCCTCTGCAGTGGTGCCAGACTGAACATCCGAGACATCTACCCGTAAGGCTTCTTTCAATAACGTCCAGGCCTGTTCACGACCAGACCGTGCCATGACCCAAGAGTGGACCACACGGCTGAGTGAAGACCCATGAGCCGTTCGCTGTAAATAATATTCAATGGTCCGTGGGATCGTGGAATATTTGAATGGATAACCAAGCCGCTTAAATAGGATCCGCAATTCCTCTGATGAGAACAAGTAAAACAGCATCAGCACATCGGCCTGTTTCGATAATTTATATCGATTCGTGGAGTCGCCTTCGGCTTCAAGAATTCGATCCAGCCGATGGATGTCGCCATACTTTTCTCGATAGCGCTCCCAATCAAATTCTTCTAACTCTCCATAGCCTTCGAATTGACTAATGATTCCCTTTGCATGGAATGGGATAAACATCTTTCGACTAATGTCATCCCATAGCTCTGCTTCGGTGGTGCTAATGTGCATGATCTCTCGAATCTCGGTTCGGCTATCATCAGAGAGCAGGTCGAGAATTTCTAGGGCTCGACAAAAAATCCACACCGCCATGAGGTTAGTATAGGCATTGTTGTTCAAACCAGGATGATCCGCGCCTGGGTATTGATCGTGGTACTCATCCGGGCCCATCACATTCAAAATTTCATAGCGGTCTTTTCCTGAATTGTACGACACGGCACTGGCCCAAAACCTGGCAATTTCCAAAACCATTTCCGCACCATAAAACGAAAGAAATTCCCAATCGTCCGTCACTTGAAAGTATTGCCACACGTTATAAGCAATGGCCGCATTCACATGGCGTTGAAGTGCACTATTGTCCGGAGTCCATCTCCCGGATTGTGGGTTGAGGTGCACCATCTGACTTTCCTCGCGGCCATTGCTCCCAGATTGCCAAGGGTAGAGCGCACCCCCAAACCCAGATTCTTGAGCATTCCGTCGAGCGAGATCCAGTCGTCGGTGACGGTACAACAAGAGCGATTTCGTGATGTCGGGGATACGAAGGTTCAACATAGGAAAAATAAATAACTCATCCCAAAAGATATGACCCCGATACGCCTCACCATGCCAGCCTCGTGCCGGAACTCCCACATCTAACCCAATCGTGTTAGGGGAAACCGTTTGAAGGAGATGAAAAATGTGGAGACGTAAAATAAGTTGCGAGTCTTCTCCGTCCTGAATGCCGATATCGCATCGTTGCCACAACCGATCTAACCGTTGAGTATGCGAACGAGCTAAGTCCTCAAAACCATCAGCATCGTTGAGAGCATTGCGTGCCTCCAACCCACATTCAGAAATCCCATGGTCTCGTGAGGTATACAGCGTGACGATTTTTTCAATAGTAAGGGGATGTCCCTGTTTCATCTCGACCGTACATTCTTGAGCAATGTATTCGGATTCTTGAATGAGGTGACGTGAAATGTTCAACAATGAATCATCAAGAGTGAATCGCGTTCGGGCGGCTTGTGCGATACGAAGTTTGGATTGATTGGTTTCCATGCACAAATACATCCCCTCCTCGTTCACACCAGAAGACTCTAAACAGGTTAGGTGTTTATTGTTCA
Organism: Nitrospirales bacterium; assembly: GCA_029261305.1. The sequence goes on along the minus strand of JAJDBO010000277.1, from coordinate 15,481 downwards.
GGGCTTGGTAGCGAGACACGCCTGCGTTCAGCACGCGGCCATCCAAAGCCGTACGAATGTCCAAAGGCCCAGACCAATTCTCAGGCGTAATGACAACGTCTAGTCCGGCGAGGTGTTGAAATCCAAGATGCACAAACCGTCGACTTGTCACAGTGGTCCTACGGCCATGAATGTCTTGGAATTCAAAAGATCGATGAAGAACTCCAGCTTTCAAATCCAGTTCTTGTCGATAGAACAAAATATCCACCGCTTGGAGATTGACCCAATTGCTATCGGGGTGGCGGAAGGAGAGAGACAACCAATTCGGCAGATTGACGAGATCTTCATTTTCAATCGTCCGTCCGCCAATCTCGGTGTGGACACGGTTATACCCGCCTGCGAGATACGTCCCTGGATAATGGGTCGAGTCTGCTTCGGCTTCATGTGCCGCCCCGCGCGTTGCAAAATATCCATTTCCCAAAGTGCACAGAGCTTCACGCAAGCGTTCTTGTTCAGGATCAAACCCTTCGTAGACTAAAGACCAATCGCTCATGTTTGAGTACTTTCTAAGTGATGGCATAACAGCATTAAAAATTGTTGCACCTCGTCTGGACTTCGTAGGGCATAGTCTGCCGAAGAAAAACGATATCCTTCTTCAACCACGATTCCCACACCAATGTTAGGTAAGATACGAAACGCATCTTCATCAGTGAGATCGTCTCCAATAAACACGGGAGAGTAATTCTTCTCTTTCCATTTCAATCCATCAAGCAACCACAACAGCGCTTTACCTTTATCCCAATCCATCCGTGGTTGAATCTCAAAGACCTTCTTACCTTCAGATCGACGGAGAGTTGGAAAAGACGATAAGATTTGAGTAACAGCTTGTTCAATCTTGGGCACATTGTCTGGGTCAACTAAGCGATAGTGTATGGCAATGGAGAACCTTTTTCGCTCGAGTAACGAGCCGGAAATATTTTTCAACCAGGCTTGAAGGGCAGTCTCCGCCTGATCGAGTGCCGAGGAAAATTGCGCCCCAACTTCATGATGGAGATTAAACCCTTCCGGCCCTGCGATATCAAACCCATGACTACCTGCAAAGATTAACGAATCCAAATTTACCAAATGAGAGACATCGTTACGGTCGCGCCCACTGATGATACCAATCGGACAATGACGACTCAAAAGTTGCAAAGTGTCTCGCATATCTTGTGACAATTTGGCCAACTCCGGCCGCTCCACAATCGGGGTTAGAGTCCCATCGTAATCAAGAAAGACGACAAACTGCTTTTCATGAAAGCGAGTAGTGAATTCTTTGAAAAGGAGAAGAGCGGAGGGCAGTGCTTGGGTACTACTCCACATGAAACCTTCCTCATCACGGACTCCGAGTTCCACCAAATCCGAAACAACAATATCCCCTCCATGAGAATGAAGCGCCTCAGCCTGGCCAGCACGATCGATTCCTACGACCAATCCAAAATGTCCAGCATGCCCAGCCTCTACGCCCGCTAACGCATCTTCAAGTATCACAGCCCGTTGGGGTTGGACCCCCAACAGTTCTGCGGCTTTGATAAACGTATCGGGTTGGGGTTTCCCGTGAAGATGAAACGTGTGAGCATCTCGTCCATCGACACTGGCATCGAAAAGTTCGATGATCCCAGCCGCCTCAAGAATTTCATGGCAGTTCTCACTGGCAGTCACCACTGCGACGGCCTTCCCCTTTGTCTTGAGGAAATTGATGAGTGCGATAGTCGAAGGAAACACTTCAACGCCCTGGATATGAAGCGCTTCCAAAAACGTGGCATTCTTTCGATTGCCCAAACCACAAATAGTTTCATAATCGGCAGGGTCTGAGGGTTCACCATGAGGCAAGTGAATTCCCCGTGAAGTCAAAAAACTGGATACGCCATCATATCGTGGTCTCCCGTCAACATATGCACGGTAATCTGTAATCAGGTCGAAGGCCTGAAAAGGTTCACCCGTTTGAGCTGCTCGTTTCTGGAGATAGTCATCAAACAAGTTTTTCCACGCCGCTGCATGAACCCGGGCTGTTTTGGTGATGACTCCATCCAAGTCAAAGATCCCGGCATCAATTAGAGATAAATTAAGAATTGGTTTTGAGGAACGATTTTTCATTTGGTTAATGATCGAAGCAATTTTTACACCAGGAATTGAGACCAATTTAGCCATTATGGACTGGATACAATAGAAGTGGGTTCTGATCCGCCTGTAGAGTTTTTCCCCAGTCAAAGAAAAAGGTCTTGTAGTGAAATGCACCTGGGGTGGGATGTATAGAGCCTCAACACCTTGGCAAATTTCATAAAATTATGGAAACCGACTTTGGCATACTATTTGATGGTTGAGATAGATGAGGTCCACTGTAAAACAGAATTTTTGAGAAAAGGAGAACGTATGACACATGGAAAAACCTCGGTGAGTCTTTTAATCGGATTGGGGCTGCTCTTGGGGACTGGGTGTGCCCACATGCACGGCCACAGCCAGCAATGTGAAATTAAAGAAAAAGTGCATGTGGCAGGCGAGGTCAAAGTTTCAGCAGACCAAGCCATCCAAACTGCCTTACAAAAAGTCCCAGGGATTGTAGTCGAAGTGGAGCTAGAAGAGGAAAAAGATCACAAGGTGATGTGGGAAGTTGAAATTGTCACCGCCGATGAAAAACTGATGGAAGTGTATATTGACGCAAAAACCGGCGAGGTTTTAGAGGTCGAAGAGGAAAAAGCTCACTGATTCGCCAAAGAAGGAGTTTACTCAATTATTGACCTCATAGCAGCCTCTTTTTAAATCTGTAATCTCCGAGAGGTAGGACTTCTGGTATTTTTGGGGAGGAGGCCCGGGAAAGAGAGAATGGAGTTATAGTGATTCCCAAAAACCAAATCCCATGATGACCCAAGACGCCCATCACCTCCCCGTTCATGAAGTGCTTCTGCTGTTGGGTACTGATGCTTCTCGGGGCTTGACGCATGATGAAGTTGCTCAGCGGCTTCAGCGTTTTGGGCCCAACGTGCTGCCATTGATCCGTCGGCATGGTCCGTTGATCCGGTTCTTGCTGCAATTCCACCATCCTCTGATCTATATCCTATTGGTCGCCTCGGTCATCACGGCTCTTTTGGGTGAATGGGTGGACTCCAGCGTGATTTTTGGAGTCGTGCTGGTGAATGCGATTGTAGGCTTCATTCAAGAGTCACGGGCCGAGCGCGCACTGGAAGCCTTGATGTCGATGGTCAAAACGGAAGCTACGGTCTTGCGTGAGGGGGAAAAACACCAAATTTCCTCCTCCAACGTGGTTCCCGGCGATGTCGTCCTTTTGCAATCCGGCGATAAGGTGCCGGCCGATCTTCGCCTGATTTCCATCCGTGAATTGCAGGTCGACGAATCGGCCTTAACCGGAGAATCCGTGCCGGTCGTCAAAGAGGAATTGCTGTTGCCGTCTGATACCGTTCTGGCGGATCGCCGCAACTTGGCCTACTCCGGAACGCTCGTGACCTTTGGCCAAGGAGTTGGCGTGGCGGTGGGCACTGGGGCCGTCACTGAAATCGGACGCATTCATCAACTCATAGGCAGTGCAGCCGATATCGCCACCCCGCTGACAAAAAAGATTGCCCATTTTAGCAAGATTCTGACCGTCGTTATTCTGGGATTATCCGCGGTCACCTTTGGCATTGGGATGTGGCGGGGACTGCCGGCCGTCGAGATGTTCATGGCTGCGGTGGCCTTAGCGGTGGGTGCCATTCCAGAAGGACTCCCCGCGGCCGTGACCATAACCTTGGCCATCGGCGTCAACCGCATGGCCAGACGTAATGCAATCATCCGCAGGCTCCCCGCCGTGGAAACCCTGGGCAGTACCACCGTGATCTGTTCAGACAAAACAGGCACCTTGACGAAAAACCAGATGACTGTCCAGGCGATTGTGGCCGGAGGCCAAGAGTTTGGGGTGAGCGGAACAGGGTATGAACCTACTGGAAACATCCAGCGAGATGGGAAGGCTATTGACCTGGAAAAAGCACCGGCACTTGGTGAGTGTCTTTTGGCCGGGATGCTCTGCAATGATACTGAATTGGTAGATCGGGACGACCATTGGAAGATTGTAGGTGATCCCACCGAAGGCGCATTACTCGTGGCTGCGCGCAAGGGAGGGCTCGATGTGAAGAAAGCCTCTGAACACTCTCCCCGTATCGATGTCATCCCCTTCGAATCCCAACGGCAGTATATGGCAACCCTTCACCATGGGACTGATGACTCCTCAAAGGTCATTTACCTTAAAGGGGCTATGGAAAAGGTGTTGAGTTTGTGTACACAAGAACTTGACCCAGAAGGGAGGGAATGGCCTTGTGATCCAGACATGATCCATCGGCATGCGCAAAGCCTCGCTGAACGCGGCCTTCGCCTCTTGGGGTTTGCACGGGGAATGGTTTCGCCAGAGACCGACATACTTGACCAGGACCAACTTCCTTCCAGACTGACATGGCTTGGTCTCCAAGGCATGATGGACCCTCCTCGTCCCGAGGCCATCCAGGCGGTGCACGCCTGTCAGTGTGCCGGGCTCGCCGTCAAAATGATTACAGGCGATCATGCTGTGACAGCGAGGGTCATAGCCCAGAAGATCGGACTTGCCGGAGCAACGGTCCCACTTGGAGGGGTGCCACGAGTCATGACGGGATCTGACTTGGCTCTCTGTCCGGTGAATGAGTTACCGGAGGCTGCAGACCAAACTATGGTGTTTGCACGTGTGGCCCCGGAGCAGAAACTACGGCTGGTTGAAGCTCTCCAATCTCGTGGTCACATCGTCGCCATGACTGGGGACGGGGTCAACGATGCCCCGGCGCTCAAACAAGCCGATATCGGCGTGGCGATGGGCCGAGGGGGAACTGAGGTAGCCAAGGAGGCTGCTGATCTGATCTTAACTGATGACAATTTCGCGTCGATTGAAGCGGCGGTGGAAGAAGGCCGGGGAGTCTTTGACAACCTCACCAAGTTTATTATCTGGACTCTTCCAACGAATCTGGGAGAAGGGCTGGTGATCCTGGCGGCCATTGGTGCCGGATTGGCACTTCCCATCCTGCCGGTGCAGATTCTTTGGATCAATATGACCACGGCAGTGGCGCTTGGCCTCATGCTAGCCTTTGAGCCCAAGGAAGCGGGCATTATGCAGCGCCCTCCTCGAGATCCCAGGCGTCCGCTACTGACCGGTGAGTTAGTGTGGCGGATTCTTCTTGTCGGGGCGCTGCTTCTAGCCGGGGCGTTCGGCATGTTTCTTTGGGTACAAGCCAAAGGCGGGACCCTTGAGGAAGCTCGGACGGTGGCCGTGAATGTCTTTGTCATGGTGGAGTTGTTTTATCTCTTTAACTGCCGATCCTTGGAACGATCAATGTTTCAGCTTGGACTATTCAGTAATCCCTGGGTCAATTGGGGAGTGCTCACGACCATAGTTCTTCAGTTGCTGTTCACCTATTCCCCAGCGATGAATTTCCTGTTTCATACCGTCCCAATCGATGGGGAAATCTGGATACCGATCATCGGCGTTGGACTGGCAAGCTATATCATTGTTGGAGTAGAGAAATGGATTAGGCGGCGACTGGCAGGTTTGACCTAACCCTCTCTTTGTTCAAGGACAAGTAACACAGAAAAAATAAGAGCTGATGGCATGAGATGGAGAAGCATATGAAAGTATTGCTCGCAGTGGATCAATCCCGAAATTCCTTAGCAGCGGTTCGGTTTATACAATGTCTTCCCCTTCCTGCTGGTTCAGTCCTGTTTCTCCTTCACGTGTTTGAGTTGAAGCAGTGGCCGGAATGGCCCCTCTTTGGTGATGTCCAGGAGTTTCAGGAGAAAGTTGCCCGACTCCGGGCAAAGGCGGCAGCCAAGGCTCGTCGGTTCATCAGCCGTATGGCGGAATCGTTCCATGGTCAGAGGAAGCTGGAGGTTCGAACAAAAGCGGTTGAAGGCATCCCTGGGGCCGAAATTCTCACAGCGATTGAAGAATACTCGAATGATCTGGTTGTAGTGGGTTCTAAGGGGTTATCGGGCATGAAACGGTTTCTTCTCGGCAGCGTGAGTGAGTGGGTACTCAATGAGTCCTCCTGTTCGGTATTAGTGGTGCGTGGCCAGCCCCGTTGGACTAGTCGAAAAACCAGAGGGATGCGTGTCTTGTTTGCGACAGATGGATCTCACGACGCCAAGATGGCCATCACGTTGCTCAAGCGTTTGAATCTTCCAAAATCGGCACACGTTACCATTTTTCACGTCGTAGATACGTCGGCCTCACTAACGACCATGGCCACACTCACTGCCCACGTCGATGTGGCGCAATTGGCTGAAGCTATCACACGAACGGGTGAGCAAGCCGGGGAGCGACTTCTTCAAGAGGCCCGACGTGAATTGGGTCGAAGAACATTTTGTGTGGAATCTAAGATGACCAAGGGGCACGCGGCCGAGGAAATTTTGAAAGCGGCCAAACGGTTCCGATCGGATCTTGTCGTGGTGGGATCCAAAGGATTGACAGGGCTGAGGCGCTTCCTTTTGGGAAGCGTTGCCCACAAAGTGGCTCGCCATGCATCGTGTTCCGTGATGGTGGTGCGACAACCATTGGCTCGGGGAAAAAGTCAGAAGAACAAGTGAGCCTCGCCTTTTACCTGTGATCGTTCAGCGCCGTTTGCTCCGATAAGCGGTCAGGCCTCCGATCGGTTCACGATTCAAGTTGTGGTCATCCAAATGGATCAACACGTCATGCTGCAACCTTGATGGGATCTCATGAATTCTTTGCTGCCATTTACTAACGCTTTTTATGAAGTCGCTGCCTTGTTGCTTCTTGCGGCAATTATTGGAGCGTTGGCGATCGGATTGCGGCAGCCACTAATCGTGGCGTTCATTGCAGTGGGAATTCTGAGTGGTCCCGCCGGGTTGAATTGGATGCACTCGGCCGATCAGGTGGACCTTCTGGCAAAAATGGGCATCACGCTTTTGCTGTTCGTCGTTGGCCTGAAACTGGATTTACACTTAATCCGCAAGATGGGCCGTGTGGCGCTGGCTACGGGATTGGGGCAGGTGATGTTCACTTCCCTTATTGGCTATGGCATGGCATTGGGATTAGGCCTGTCCCCCGTACCGGCATTGTATGTGGCAGTGGCCTTGACCTTTTCCAGCACGATTATCATCGTCAAATTGCTATCCGATAAACGTGAGATTGATGCGCTGCACGGGCGAATTGCCGTTGGATTTCTCATAGTGCAAGACATCCTCGTGGTGGTGGTCATGATCGGACTTTCTACTCTTGCTCCAGGAGACCAGGCGGGTAATCTTGAAAATGAGGTTCTGGCTATGCTGTTCAAAGGCACAGCCTTTCTGACAGGTCTTGGTCTTGTTATGCGTTACGGGTTACCGCATTTGCTGCGTCGCCTGGCTCGTTCCCAAGAACTCCTCATGTTATTTGCCGTAGCGTGGGGCGTGTCGCTCGCCTCCTTGGGTGATATCCTGGGCTTCAGTAAAGAAGTCGGAGGATTTCTCGCCGGTGTGTCTCTGGCTTCAACGCCATACCGTGAGGCTATCGGGTCACGACTCGTGAGCCTTCGGGACTTTCTGTTGTTGTTCTTTTTTCTGAGTCTTGGCGCTCAATTGGACGTGGGGCTAGTGGGTGGGCAACTCGGCTCCGCTTTGGCATTGTCGCTTTTCGTGCTGGTCGGCAATCCTTTGATCGTGATGATCATCATGGGCGTCATGGGCTACCATGCGCGAACCGGATTCCTGGCTGGTTTGACGGTTGCACAAATTAGTGAGTTTTCATTAATCCTCGGTGCTCTCGGCGTCACCCTGGGTCATATCGATGATTCTACCATGGGGCTCATCACTCTTGTCGGGCTTGTCACCATCGGTCTGTCCACCTACCTGATTTTGTATTCTCATCCGTTATACGAGTGGCTGGCACCGTGGTTACGGATATTTGAACGGCGTGTCCCTCACCGTGAACAGGCAGATGATGGGGCACTTGGGGCGGTGGTCAATCTGGATATCCTTTTCTTCGGCTTAGGGCGATATGGCAGTCGCGTGGCCGCTGGCCTCCGCCGAGGGGGGCATGCACTGCTTGGTGTGGATTTTGACCCGGAGGTCGTGGCCGAGTGGCATGCCCAAGGGTGGCCGGCTCATTATGGAGATGCGGAAGACTTGGAAATGCTTGCATCATGGCCCCTGACCCAAATAGGTTGGATCATCAGCGCAATCCCCGGCTCTGAAGTCAATAGGACTTTACTCCAAAATCTCCAGACCCATGGGTACAGTGGCCGAGTGGCATTGACCGCTCACACCAGTCAGGAAGCTGAACATCTCAAGCATTCAGGGGCTGATGTTGTCTTTCTCCCGTTTGAGGATGCGGCAGACCGTGCAGTGGAAGAGATTACTCTTCCCAACTTTTCATGTGAGAATTCCAACCAGGCAAGGTAACCCCATATTTTCTTCCTGCGAGTGCCGCGTAAAACTTGGAAAAAGGAAAAGCAAATGGGAGCAAGCACATGAGTTCACATCGCGAAAAACCGGCAAAGGAGAGTTGTATTCTTCTCGCCACTGACTTTTCTATTTCAGCACAACGAGCATTTTCCTACGCGATCAAATTTGCCACCGTCTTAAAGGCCCGGCTCGTTATTCTTACGGTGGTGAAAGCCGTACCATGGACGAGACAGAACACTTCTCTTCATGGGCGTCATACCACGGCCATGCTTGAATTAGGGCGTCTGGCGCGGATTGCCGCGGAGACCAGTCTTACGGTCAGGCCAACCTTAGTGTTTGGTGTTCCGTTGGACGCCATCATAGAAATCGCTCAGGAAGTGAATGCCTCGCTTGTTGTCATGGGCACTCATGGTCGGACTGGTTGGGATCGTTTCGAACTGGGCAGCACAGCCGAAGCGGTCGTGCGAACTGCTCCCTGTCCCGTGCTGACGGTGCGTGGGATCAAAACCACCCGGAGTCAGAAAAATGTCGATCAGATCTCGTTGAACCACGTGCTCGTCCCGATTGACTTTTCCACGTGCAGTGATAAGGCCTTGCCGTATGCCGAGAAACTTTCAGAGCAGTTTGGAGCCCAGATCCACCTTCTGCACGTAGATGAACGGGCATCTTCGGCAAGGGTCTCACCAGTTTCGTCCCCTGAGGAGAAAACTCGGCAGGTTCAGCTTCGCAGGCGGCTTCGAAGTCGAATACTCACGCTTCACCGACATCATAGGCAAGCCGATTTCGTCATTAAGGTTGGTTTGCCCGGAAAGGTGATCCTCGCACAAGCCAAAGAATGTTCCTCTGATATAATTGTCATGGGCACGAACAACCGTCGGGAGCTTACCCAGATGGTGTTTGGCAGTGTGGCGGCGTATACGGTACGACATGCCACCATCCCTGTCCTAACCGTGAAAGTTTCTTAATAGGGCACGCTCCTTTTCTTAGCCTCCACTATCCTCATCACCACAGAAATCTTTACAGTGGCCAAAAAGCGAACGTTTCAGAATTCCCGTCCCACTCAGGTGAGAGGCTAATTTCTGAGAAGGAACAAAAGAAGGGGTTGTGTAATTCCTTCTGAAGCTTGAAAATACCACTATGGACAAAAAAGCCCGCCTCTCAATTTGGTATTTCATCATCGCGTTTTGGATCCTGATCATGGTCCAGGAGTTGTACGTTGCGACGCAGCATATGGACGAAGTGCCTTATAGCCAATTCAAACAATGGCTCATTGATGACCAAGTCGATGAAGTGGCCATCACCGAAACCTTTATCAATGGCAAACTCAAGCCCGACCGGGTGGATGGCGATCCGCAATGGTTCAAGACTATTCGTGTTGATGATCCGGACCTCGTTCGTATCCTCGAAGAAAAGAACGTCGAATATGCTGGCGTGATCGTCAGCACACTCTGGCGAGATGTCGCCTCCTGGGTGATTCCCATACTGATCTTTGCAGGTGTGTGGTTTTTCCTCCTCCGCAAAATGGGGCAAGGCGCGGGTGGCGGGTTCATGCGGATTGGTCAATCCAAAGCTAAGATCTACATGGAACAAGAAATCAAAGTGAAGATGGGCGACGTGGCCGGGGTTGATGAAGCCAAGGACGAATTGGTCGAGGTCATTGAGTTTTTAAAAACACCAGAAAAATTTACCCGCATCGGTGGACGCATTCCCAAAGGCGTCTTGTTAATCGGACCGCCAGGGACAGGAAAAACCTTGTTGGCGAGAGCCATCGCTGGAGAAGCAGGTGTCCCATTTTTCTCAATCAGCGGATCAGAATTTGTCGAAATGTTCGTGGGGGTTGGTGCCGCTCGCGTCCGAGATCTATTTGAACAAGCTAAGGTAAAAGCGCCCTGCATTATTTTCATTGATGAATTGGATGCCCTAGGAAAAGCCCGTGGCGCTGGCCCCATGGCGCACGAAGAACGAGAACAAACGCTGAACCAATTGTTGGTCGAAATGGATGGGTTTGATCCCACAGTGGGCGTCATTATCCTGGCGGCTACCAACCGCCCAGAAATTTTAGATGCCGCGCTTCTGCGAGCCGGTCGTTTTGATCGACAAGTCTTGGTCGATCGCCCAGACCGCCCTGGCCGGGAAGCCATCCTGCACATACACGCCAAAAATATTCAGATGGCCAATGACGTCAGCTTGGAAAAGATCGCCGCGATGACTCCCGGGATGGCGGGAGCTGAATTGGCCAACATCATAAACGAAGGGGCCTTGTTAGCGGTACGACGCAGTCGGGAAACCGTGGAACAAAAAGATTTGGAGGAAGCTGTCGAACGTGTGGTCGCTGGGCTCGAAAAAAAGAGTCGTGTATTAAGCCTAGAAGAACGAAAACGTGTGGCGCATCATGAAGTCGGCCATGCATTAGTGGCGTTATCGATTCCTGGGGCTGATCCTGTGCAAAAAATTTCCATCATTCCTCGCGGCATTGCCGCGTTAGGCTATACCCTGCAATTGCCAACCCAAGATCGATATCTACTCACCCGTAGTGAGTTGCAAAGCAAAATAGCCGTGCTATTAGGTGGCCGAATCGCAGAACAATTAGTGTTTGGCGAAGCCTCAACCGGAGCGGCAGATGATTTGCAAAAAGCCACCAACATTGCACAGCGCATGGTCAAGGATTATGGGATGAGTGATGTGTTAGGAACCGTCGCGTTAGATAATGAACGACAGCCGTCCTTTCTCCAAACCAAAGAGCCCAGCTATGGAACCCAATACTCCGAAGAAACCGCCCGTGAAATCGACCAAGAAGTCCGTAGCTTCATCGACGCTCAAACCGCAAAGGTCAGAGAACTCCTCACCGACCTAAAACCAGTTCTTTTGGAAGCCGCCAAAAAACTCATGGAAGAAGAAGTCATGACCGGCGACGACCTCCGCGAATTACTGGAAGGCGGAAAGGAAAAGGCGGGATTGCATACAGCGTAAAGATTTTCTTATTTCAGGGTGAAAAAGGTACCGTTTTCATTCAATTTCCATTTGTTCACAAAATGAATGTAAAATTACCTTTCATTTCTCTCCCATGACCTCGCTAAGTTGTTCAACAATTTCCGCGATACTAGATAGCGACGAATTGAGGGCAACCTTATCAGCAAGAGAAGGGCTGTAACGCATCACTTCGTCTTTTGTTACTTTGTGCCAAATTGGAAGTACGACCTTTCCTCCCTCCATTTATTTCGCGATCAACCCATCAAGCTCATACTGGGGCCAGTTCTTTTCGAAGAAAGCGCTGGATAACACTACGATTCCGTACCTTGAGTCTGCCAGGCCTCTATCTATCGATCTTCGCAAGCTGTCACCGATTTTGAGTGAGAAGACATCATACCAAACTGAGAACCCTGCCTCATGAAGGGCCTCAGCGAGTGGCCGAACAAATTCCTCCTTGTCTTCGCTCGCATGTGAAATAAACGCATCATGGCTTTTCCTCTGGGAAAGGCTTCCAACAGAAAAGTCCGATATCCTTGAAAATGTCCTTTGGCGTACTAGCTCCTGCGAGATTCTACGTTGATGATTTAGTTGCTCTCTTTCGCGCTTTTTCTCAGCTTCAACAAGCTTATTCCGCTCGCGTTCCTGTTCCTGTTCGAGAGAGCGTCCCGCCCTGTGAAGTTGCTCTAGTTTATCAGCGGCCTTCTTCGCCAAGTCAGCACGCTTTCCCTGAATTCGAGAAAGTTCCTCGGTGGCCCGGACTATCTGTTGTTGGTAACTATTTGCCGAGCTTTCATTGCGCGTGCTATTGAGTGATCGCGAAGCTTGAACAAGCTCTCTTGTCTTCGCAGCATCCTTCCTCGATTCCGCAGCATCCTGGTTTCGTATATTTGCTAGGTCCCGTTGGATCCTTGCAACATCGTTTTGCCGGAAATGAATACTCATAAATTAAGCTAAGGTGAAATTACCCTATGTTTACGGTTGACTCGCGGTCCCGCATTGAGCAAGAAATTATGTCGCAGCCGACTTAATAACACGTCCTGGATACTTGAAGCTCTTAGCATAGTCTTGGGTCTTAAGAGAATCAAAGTCAGGGCCAATTGCGGTACTAAGCTTTTGGTAATGCCAAATTGAATCAGGTGCTCCCTCCCAGGTCTCAAGTCGCTGCCGATGATTACGGAGGTTGTAGGCAATTGTCTCTTCGGTTAACCCCTGCTTTTTCATTCGCTCTTCTGCACCCTCATAATCCTTCATAAGTAGGCCGTGATAGATAGAGGTGTTTTTCAATGCCGCCACATTGCAATGAAAGAATGCTCTACCTTGGTCTCTGTTAACGAAGTGCGCCGGCAAAAGACCTATCGAAACACTGTCATCTGAGCTACGGTCTCTGAGCGAATCATCAATCTGAATAACTAGGTCATCGTAAGCAAGGATCAGACCCAGACTCTGGCCAATTGCGTGCCCCCGGTTATTAGCCTCAGTTGATGTTTCGATGACTTGAGATGGGTAACGCTGATTAAACATATCAGAAACGTATTGAAGAAGATCTTTGGATCCTTGAACCTTGGGTATGGCACCAACCTCTACGCACTTCTGATACAGATCAACGGGTTTGTGGCTGTGAAGCAATCTCTTTTGAGTAACCCCCGAAGCAATTAGTGCATACTTTAGACTTAATTCAACAGCGTAACCTAGTAACATGGCAGCGATGCTCATTGTGTCATGGAACCAGAGTGTTCGGCCAGACACATAGTACTCGAATCTTAACTCGGTGAATTTTCTCTTTTGGAATTCTTGGTCCATGCTCGACGTCTTTTGCGGTGGTCCAACAAGATCTAAACCCCAATATTTTTTAGCAGAAAGATTTTTAAAGATTATAAGACCTTGTTTCTTTTAATCAAAATCTTTTCTTAAATAAGGTGAATCCTTAAGCAGTTTTGTATCTTTATCTCGCCTTGGGCGCGGCGGAGCCGCCGTACCGAATCGACTTCTCGGCGAGGGCTGTTTGAGCGCAGCGAGTTCCCGAGCCATCCTGATTCGGTGCGGAGGCGGAGGCACCCGGAAGAGGATGGTGAAGGGCTTTATTCACCATTCTCTGGAGGGCCGCGCACGGGCGAAAATGGTTTTGGTCCCTTTTGCCGAAACAAAAGGACCTCAAGGACCTCGTCGTGCCGGGACGAACCCCGGCATTTAATAAATAGAATTCCCCTATCCCATCCCACATCAAAACGTTTTGAGTTATACACCCCTTTTCTATAGCTCAAAATTACGCTATATTATGAGTTATAGAAATTGGGGCTATAACTCATGACTTGGAATTGGCAAAAACCAAAATGGCCGGAATTCACCTACGATCCTACGGCTCTGGCCGAATACGAAAAACAACTGTTGCATCAGTCCGGGATGTTACAGGGTGCTTTAAAGCATTTTGATGCAAAGGACAAAACGCAGTTCACCATCAATCTTATCAGCGATGAAGCGCTGAAAACCTCTGAGATCGAAGGGGAGTTTCTAAACCGTGACTCCCTCCAATCCTCCATTCGCCGTCACTTTGGGCTTTCTACTCCTAAACGAAAAGTCGCACCAGCAGAACAGGGCATCTCGGACATGATGGTCGATGTCTATCAGAATTACGAAGCTCGGTTATCTCATGAACAATTGTTTGCCTGGCATGACATGCTGACCAGTGGCCGTCGTGATTTAGCAGTCCGGGGTGGGTACCGAACGCATAAAGAACCAATGCAGGTGGTGTCCGGTGCAATCCAAGACCCAACCGTCCATTTTGAAGCGCCACCTTCCAAAAAGGTGAAAGGGGAAATGAATGGATTTATTAAATGGTTTAATGCGACTGCCCCAAATGCCAAGCAGGCACTTTCGTCGTTAGCACGTGCTGGCATAGCGCATTTGTACTTTGTGTCTATCCATCCCTTTGAAGATGGGAATGGGCGAATTGGGCGGGCGATTGCGGAAAAAGCGTTGTCTCAATGCTTAGGGCAACCGACGCTGATTGCGCTTTCGCAGATGATCAATGCACAGAGGAAAGCATACTACCAAGCGCTGGAAGAAAATAATAAAGATCTCGCCACTACAGATTGGCTGGTCTATTTTGCCAAGACAATTTTGGGAGCCCAGGGCTATACTCAACAATCAATCGATTTTCTTATTGAAAAGACAAAACTCTACGATCACCTGCGTGGCAGTCTGAACGAACGGCAGGAAAAAACTCTAGCCCGCATGTTCAAGGAAGGGCTAGAAGGTTTCAAGGGTGGATTAAGTGCAGAAAACTATATCAAAATCGCTGATACCTCTCGTGCAACGGCGACGAGAGACTTACAGGATCTTGTCGAAAAGGGCGGGTTGATAAAAACAGGCGACCGGAAATATACCCGCTATCACCTGCCTTTTGGCCGGCATGCCTAGCGATTCCCTCCCCGGCCACCCTAGTCTAGGGGACGGTCTGTTGGAGGCCACATGAATGCAGGTTGCTCATTGCGTTCAACAGCTTTTTCTAGGATGATTGAGAATACGTATCTGGGGAATTCAATGTGGAACATTCGATGAAAGGACAGATTGGTATGGTGTTTCTTACGGAACCTGCTCTGAAAAAACTCAAGGTGTTGATCCTCGAACACCCGGAAGACCCCATTGTTCGATTGAAGGTGCGGGATCTCGATGAGGCTCGATTGTCGTTCAACATTACTCTTGAAGATAAGGTTCACCCCGATGATGAGGTGCAGGAGGTGGAAGGATTGACGGTGGCGGTTGAAGGGCAGAGCGTTCCGCGCCTTCAAGGGGTTACTCTGGATTATCAAGAGCCCAACGGGTTTAAGTTTAGTCACCCTGAGCAAGAAGAGGATCACAAAATTGATGTATTAAACTGGAATTGATTGAGGATCATGCAAAGGAGGCACAAATGAATTGGGCTACACACTTAGGCTGGATTGTAGGCGGATGTCTCACGGCAACGCTGGCCATGGCCGAGCCTCAACATCCGGATTACCAATTGCCGGTATTAGACTTTAAGCAGGATGCCGAAGGATATTATGTCAACGTCTCCGACGAAGCGTACTTGCGCTATATGTGG
>JAJDBO010000276.1 GCA_029261305.1 Nitrospirales bacterium | reverse complement strand
GGCCACCATTTCTGGAGAAAGTCCACGAGGGACATATTGATGAAATTGGATTTTGACCGTATGGGTCAAATCCTCAATGCGTCCTGCTGAACGCACACGACTCGGACCGATTCGAATATCGCTCTCCTGCGTCCGTTCCATAGGATACACAAGAGAGACTTTAGCTTGGACATACTCATCCATCAGCCCACTAATTTTCACCCAGGCATCCTGTTGCTCTTCAATATCAACAACATCCCCTGCCTCAATATATCCTTCCACCCACACGGATTGAGGATTCATCACTACCAGCAAGGTATCATTGTGATCAATCACCTCTCCAATCATTCGCGGAATCCAAGATACCACGCCATCCTGTGGTGCGCGGATTTCAACGTGTGCTAACCGTGACTGCGCTCTCACCAGATCGGCCTTGGCTTTTTCAACTTCCAAAGCCACAAGTTTCTGATCACGATCAAATGCATCTCGGGCATACACCACCATTTGCCTCGCCTCTTGAACCAACTGGGCTGACGACGCCACAGCAACCTGTCGTTCATCCAAAGAAGCCTGGGCCACACGATAAGCCATAAACGCTTGTTGCCATGCTTGCACGGCTTGCTCCCACTGAAAACGAGTGTTGGCCTTCAGCAACAGTAAACGTTTCGTTCGTTCTTTTTCGTTGGCTTTTTCTTCGAGTGTGAATTGCTTAGCCTGCACTTCGGCTTCCATCCCTTTCAACGCATGAATGGCCAGCCGATGATCTCGGTCGGCTCGAACCAAACTCATTTTTGCCTGAGGGTCCAGACCAGCCTGACCGAAAAACTGTTTTCGAGCTTGCGCTTGATTCATGGCAGCCATGGCTTGTTGAATCTGGGCAAGGAATTCAGCATCATCGAGCTTTGCTAATAATTGGCCCTGCTTCACAGAAACCCCTTCTTCCACAAAGATATTGGAGATTTTGCCACTAAACGGCGAGGTGACATGGGCTTGATCCATTAACACACGTCCCGTCGTGACGATCCATTGCCCTTGCCATGCCCAATACCCTCCAGTGCCAACGACAACCAAGAACAAGAAAGCCAGCACGGTTTTCCGGTTCAAATTCTGGTGACTGTTCCATCGTGTTTGAGCTAGCGTATGAATAGGCAATTCAAGAATAGGAGCTGGTCTTGTATTTCGTAAGCGTTTCAACATGTCATCCCTATTCAACCAGGCGGTGAACCATCGCAGAGCTTAAGGAGTGTTGGGTGACTGATGTGGGCATTTCATCAAGGCGGGAAGGCCGATCATGAATGTGTGTTGCAAGAATCATTTCCCGGTAATGTGCATA
The DNA here is from genome assembly GCA_029261305.1 of Nitrospirales bacterium. Next base: position 9,559 of record JAJDBO010000276.1, on the reverse strand, counting down.
GTCTTGAATCGAAACGCCAACGTTCTCGCCTAACGTTATAATACTTGCCTCCACCTCCTGAACCATGGATTCAAAATTCACTTCAACGGAGTGAGTGGTGTGAGATTTTGGCCAAAACTCAGGTTCCGCACTCAAGCCAACCCACACAGTTTTTTGATGAGATTGATATAATTCAATTTCTTGTCGAATGCTCTCGAGAACTTTGGATGGTGAATTGCGATACGCCATAATGGCAACCTGATCTGCAACATTCCACACAGATTGCAACAGATTGCCCTCCTCCGTCGAAATGGTGTCATACCAATAGGGGATATCAAACACCATTGGCAGTGAGGTTTTCGAAACTTCCGCAGCGGCCCAATCCATAAATCTGACAAAATGTTGAACCAGCGCTTTCCGTTCACCCATATTCCAAGCTGAAAGCGCATGGGGTTCAACGTCAAGATGCACGGCATCAAATTGCTCCTCGGGTATGATGTTGTCGTGATAACGAACGACCGCGGCAAGAAACTCCTGAGCCAAGGACCGGTCGTCTTCAAAAATCCAAGTCGGCTCTCCATTTAACGCATGAACTTCGACACCGTTCTGATGAGCAACTCGCAAAAATTCTCTGACCGCCGAACTCTGGGTTTGAAGAAGGTCTGGAGACACAAACAAAAACACCGACTGGATCTCGCGTGCCTGAAGGAAAGAAAGAAAAAATGTTCGTTCATTCCCAGATAGAATGTTCTCGCTCCGCCACACCCACAACCCTCGCTTCATCGATTGTTCAGCCACTAACGATTCTGGCACAACTAGAGCAGACTCATTGGAGTCGACGAAGGTAAGGGTATCGAGGAGCGCCCCTTTCACCACATGTAAGGCCAACACCGCTCGTTGCTGTTCATAGCGTTGGCTCACCTGTTCCTGTTGAGATTTCAAATATTCAACATGTGCCGAAAACACGTCGAGTTGACTGGCGTCAGGGCCTTCTTGCCTGCGACGTCCAAGCGCCTGCCACTCAGCATATCGCATATGCATCTTGGCCTGACGTTGATGCAGCCCAGATTGGGCGACTCTCATCCGTTCATAAGCGTTTACGGTTTCAATCATCATTTCAGCCTTCACGCGTGCGATCTCTAATTCTAGCCGATCAATAAAGGCCTGCTCTCGATCAGATTGAGCCTTGCGCAACGGCCACAACAATAACGGCACTTCTCCGCTCAACCCGACACTAAAGCCATCAAGAAAATCACCTTTTCCCTCATCGGTGGTTTCGCCGTAGGTCGTACGCAAATTCACCTTAGGCAGCATCCAGCGATTGGCTTCTCGCGCCGATTCGGTTTTTTGAAGTTGTGCTTCAAGAACATGGAGCTCAGGACGATCCTGGCGAGACATGGCAATCGCCTGATCGACAGTCCCCTCATAAGAAAAAAAGACCTGTTTGGGCTGAAGAGAAAACCTTTCCCTATTTGTCACATCGAGCAAACCCTGGATCGTTGCTTGGGCCACCATTACTTTCCCCTGCAGAACAAGCCATTGTTGAGAAAGCTCAAGAAGTTCCTCTTGATACGTTGCCACTAAACTCTCTGTAATCAGCCCCTCATGCGCTAACGCTTGGCCCACCCGCTGATGCTCTTTGGCAACATCGATCGCCAACTGAATAATCCTTGCGCTCTCCTGTGCTTCGAGAAGAGTGAAATAGGCATTCGCCATTCGTAGCTGAACCTCTTGATGCGTTTGTGCATATCGGGCCACGGCTTCCAGAATACCAGCCTCTGCTTGATTCATTCGCAACGGGCGTTCGATCAGGCCACCAAGGATATCTTGCGTGAGACGGATGAAGAATCCTCCAGGATGAAATCGAGTCAAGGCAAAAAATTCTGGGGTAAAACTCAGCCGAGCTTCCCGCCATTTGGCACGCGCGCCAATGATATCGTGAATGCGCTGACGAATTTCTGGATTTCGTTCTTGAGACCGTTGCAAGAGCTCTTCAGGGGCAAGAACGCCTGAGATCACTTCTTGATCATAAGCCGCATCAGAAGGAAGAACATCCTCTCCTTGTTCTCGGAGAATCGCGATTCGCAAGGCCGGAGCACGAAGATCACCAGGAAAGTCCTCGTGTTGCTTTTGGAGTTCTTGTAGTGACACTTCAAGCTCTCCTTGAACATAGGCCATGAGCGCACGATCAAATGACGTGGCGCCTGGAAATGATGCCTCAAAAGAAACCGGATGAGTCGCACATCCACCAACGCCGATCATAACAACAAACACCCATATGATGCTTATGGAACCCGAGGCTGAGGAAACTTGAAGATGGACCATAGGATAACACCTAATAGAGAGGCATCTGGGCCCGAACTTTTTCTGGGGTATAAGGATCGTGATAAGAGAGACGAAAGACGAACTCCTGAAAGGTACCCAAGAGGGTAATCAGTCCCGACAATACACGGTAGGGCACTGCAAGGGGCAATGCAAAAACAAACCCATATCCTCGACCTTTCCAATCTAAAATACTGATCGCAAAAGACCAATCCACGATTGTAAATATGGTGTAGAGATAATAGAGGCCCATCACCAATGGAAAAACATTCTCAGGGGAATACACCAACAATCCCAACAAATAGAGCGTCCACCCCACAGGCAAGACAATTTGAAAAAGGAGCGCATCCAAAAAGGACATCATATTCGAGAACCGAAAATGATGCTCAGAGAAATGAAATGCGTCACGATATTTCCGAAATATAAATAAAACCATCGCCCGGTCCCAACGGAGCCGTTGTCGCACAAAACCCCTCAACGTCTCTGGCCCATTGGTGAGACACACCGCATCGGGAGCAAATGCAATGCGATAACCCAGTTTCCGAATGCGAATCGTCATATCCGTGTCTTCGCCGATGCCTGGTTCAAACCATCCAAGCCTATCAAGGACATCACGGTGGAAGATTCCAAAAGCGCCGGACACGGTCGACAAAATACCCATGCGGCTAGAAAATTGCCGCCCCACCCCAATCGAACACAGATATTCTGCGTTCTGTAGGCGAGTAAGCATATTGCGCGATCCATTGCGAAGCCCGATATTTCCAGAAACCGCACCGACACTGGGTTGTTGAAAAAATGGACGCATGGCTCTGGAAATTGCTTGATTGTCGAGCGTTGAGTCGCTATCGAGCCAAGCAATATACGGTGCGGTGGTCATCCTTCCCCCAAAGTTCACCGCACCAGATTTCCCTTGCCGAGACCGAAGAGAGAAAAATCTCACGTGAGGATAACGAGCAAGCTGCCGACCAAGGAGCCCCGTCCGATCTGTCGAACCATCATCCACGAGAATAATATCGAGGAGAGGATAGTCTTGATTTAGGACTGAATAGACACAAGACTCTAGGCTTCGCTCCTCATTCAAAGCAGAAATAATCACTGCGACCAAGGGAACCGGCTGTTGAGCATCCAGGTGATGACCATGTTGGTCTTCTCTCTGCCTTTTTTTCGCTAAAGCCCACACAAAGACTACGGCATCGGTGATCAAATAGCGTGGGATATCCAAGAGCAATAACGGCCAGAAATACAGGACCCACTGTTCCATATCCAAGTGGGTTAAAAAATCAATGGGCAACATGACCCATTCTCCAAACTGCTGAATCCCAAATATGAGAAATTCCATGGTGAATTAGAGAGTATCTTCCCATTCTTCTTTGGTGGACTCCGTCAATTGAGATATCGCCGATTGAATGAGAGCATCGGTTGATTGATGCGGCCCAGGAAATTCAACAAGCCCCACATCAAGGTCAACAGACGTTCCGAATCGATCGTGGGTCAACTGTTGCACGGACTGCCGAAGACGGTTGGTCACCAACCCACCACGATCACCAGAAGTCTCCGGCAATAACAGGGCCAATTGGCTATCCAGATACCGCGCCACTAAGTCGCTCGCCCGAACGGATTGCCGAGCCACTTCCGCAATCGTTTGCGACAACGACACGACACCAGTTTTTCCAAATCGTTGTTCAAAGGGTGGAAGATTTTCTGGGCGAATCATCGCCAAACAAAATGGACGTTTGGACCGATTCGCTCGATGCAATTCACGTGACACTTCTTCTTCAAAAAACTGCGAAGTATAGACTTGATATTCAACGTCGATAAACGTCGCTTGTCCCTTTATAGGATCTAAGCGACCTCTTGCCACCACAACAGACGCTCGCTCAGTCACCCGATAGGCATACAAATGATGAACCGTGGCATTTTCAACAGAAAAACTCTTCCCACAAACCAATGAGCGACAGGAGACCTCAGGTTCTGCAAACAATGCCTGACAAGCTTTGCATTGAAACGTTGAGGCTGGCCGTTCATAGTCAACTCCTAAGTGGCGCACCAATTGATCACATTTGGGACACACCATTTGGGAACCAGACCAAAATTGTTGTTGTAGTCCAACAAAGCCACAACCATAGTGATGCACCATCTCCACGGATTGAATGTGGGGGTCCTGACATTGAGGACAGACCTCTCGAAAGTGTAAGGCCCAATTCTGACAAAACGGACATAAATGAATGGTCTCTTGAAGATGCCGCTCAAACACGCCTAACTCAGCCAAATAATTGAGAAAGGCAATTTCATCACCAGGAGAAAGATTTAACTGATGCTGAACATTCGGGAAGGTATAGCCACAAAACGATTGTGGTGACACTTCAGGATGTAACACATATACTTGTTGATCCAGTAACCCCTTCACAAACGCTAGTAATGTTTCATCCTTCATAGTCTTGCGAATATCCGAAGCTCCATTTTGGGTTTATGGTGTTCTGACTTACCTCGACACCAAGACACAGAGCAAGTGTAGGAGACCACACACATGTAGGCCTCGACCTGCAATGCGAAGCTTGTCCTAAGGGGAAGAATGGAAGAACCTAGAGCGGGATCGCCCTTCTGGGGGAGTGATGCAATCGATGTCCTTCCCTGGACATTAAATTTTTGTGGTGGGAGACAGACATAAGTAGAAACCTCAAGAAATCAATACGTATACTTAAAACGAAAGCTTAACTTTGTCAAGGAGTTGGCTCACACAAAAAGTAATGGCCTACCACCTCCAAGCACTGAATGAATGTGCCTCAAAAACATTAAGAATCCCGTGGAGCCACAGAATCTAAAAAAACCCGGATGGATTCAAAATAGGTCTCTCCCGTCCGTTGAATAAGATTATTATGACCTGCCCCAGGAAGGGTCTTCCATGTTTTAGGTGAAGGACATTGCTCAAAGAGCTTTCGCCCTAAATCAATTGGTACGATCTCATCTTGGTCCCCATGAAGAAATAATACCGGAGCCGTCACACGAGAAATTTTCTCTATGGAGTGGAACGGTTCCCCTGTTAACCAGGCAATCCAAGAAAGGCCCTGTGTCCTGGCAAAATCACGTCCAGAAGAAAATGGTGAAACTAACACCAAGCCAGCGACAGGAAAGCCTTGTGCAATCTCAATCGCCACTGCTGAACCAATTGATCGACCTAAAATAACGGTGCGGATTAAAGTAAAGCCTAATTCAGATTGTAAATAAGCTAAGGCAGATCGACCATCCGTATATACCCCTTGCTCGCTTGGCGATCCCTCACTCTTTCCATACCCTCGATAGCTCAACAGGAACACATTTGTGCCTACATTCGCCAGGCGCACAGCATCTTCCAAACGATGGGAGGCATTGCCCGCATTGCCATGCAAAAAAAGCACGACTCGATTCGAGTCCGGCCTCGGCACGAAAAAGGCTTGCAGTTTGACGCTATCGGAAGCATCAAAAAATATCTCTTGAATGGTTGGGTCTACGAGATGAGGATCGACCTGATTGCCAGGATGTGGATGAAACGCAAAGAAATTAACGAGCCAATTGAATAGTCCAATGGATGCAATCACCGTATCAAGCATCGTCAATTCTACTTTGTACGAAAGTGGATTCGGACGGTCAATTCGCCATCAATGGGATCGTCTCCATCCATTTGAGGATCAAAGGTCCATTGCTTGAGGGCATGAAGACCAGCGAGATTAAGTTGCCGATGGTGAGCAGGCTGCAATACAACCACCGTTGTTTTGGCGGATTCACTGACCAGGACTCTGATTTTCATCCAATCATCGATTTCTTGTCCGGTTAAGGAAGGAGGCATAGTAGGCCATGGAGTAAATTTTGGAACCGGTCCTAGTTGTTGATCCTTGTTCAGTTTGAGCCCATGAACGTGGACCATTTCGAGTGTCTCCACTTCTTCATCCTCGAAGTGATCGGACTCGTGAGTCGATCGATCAGACTGGGCAAAAACCCAGCTGGTGGGACCAACAACACACAGGCCCACCAGCCCCATTGTCACACAAAATTTCTTCACAATGTTTTTCCCCTCAAGATTCAAAAAACCATTGGGTGCGGAAGAAGAACGAACGTGGCATGTTGGCATGAGAGACACCGAGGCCAATGCTCTGTTCGCCAATATTCAAAAATTCCTGTTGATCAAACACATTAATCATATCAAACCCAAACAACAATTTTTGTTTATCGGATAACGGGAGCACATGCGTTAATGACACATTATAGGTCGTAACCGAATCGGCATGGCCAGAATTTGTTTTTTGGCCAGCCGTGGCAGTACGGAGTCCAGAACCAAACAACATCTGCCCTGAGACTGTTGTATGCTCAAAAATTCGATACGTCAGCATCGCCGAACTTGTGACCTCTTGCATATGATCACAAAAGACCCCGCTGCTGGTTTCGATATCATTAATCTCGTTCTGCTCTAACAGGAAATGGCCGGATTGGAGGCCCTGCCCTTTACATTGCCCCCACGCCACATTGCCTCGTGCCGAAAGGTTGTCTGTGAGTTTTAATTTCACGCTACCTTCGATCCCACGCTGCCAGCCGTTCTTAAAGGCAAAGAAATTCAGCAACGGCGTGGTGCCAAATTGTCCGGCATCGGATAAATTCTTGCTCAGTTTGTAATACCCTGTCAGTTGCACCACAGCAATCTGCCCAATCGCATGAGTTGATCCCACTTCAAAGTAATGCGATCGCTCCGGCTTCACTGTATTATTCGTTAAATTCTCTGGCTCAGCCGTCGTCCCTATGGTATTCAGTTGTGCAAACCGAATCGCTTCTAAATTCGGTGGAGTAAATAGTCTTCCATAAAATCCATGAAACGCATGGTTGTTGTTGAGTTTAAATGTGGCTCCAACTCGGGGACTAATTTGTGTGGCTTCAATAAACCCATGGATATTGTCCACGCGGACACCCAAATTAAACGTCCATTGATCATTGGGGGTAAATTGATCCTGCACCCAAAACTCTTCACGATAGCCAATGATTCGACTATCAGCATTGCGCGATAACACCGAGCCCGTCGGGGCTTCCATCACATCACGCGCAAACACAAACAATCGCGTTTTATTAATCGCTTGCGTCCGGTCGAATTGAAAACCAGCTTTGACTAAGTGTTGGCTATTCACCACATTGGTGTAATCCAATCGCATCCCACCTGAAAACGCGAAGCGATCCTGGTTCCCGGCAGAAAACGGTTCATCCGTATCACTTGTGTAGGCCAGCACATTAAAGGGATCCGTCATAAACGTCGCTCGAGTATGACGAAAGTACCCAGCCATACTGAAGAACTGATTCGCATTGACATCATGACGCCACACCAAATGAGCGTATTGATTCGTCTCTTTCTGAGATTCATCAATGTCTTGAGAAGCCACTGGCGTCACTCCGGTTAATCCAACAATCGTAGCATTCGCTGTTTGATTCGGTGTGGTAGGAATTTCAAATTTGGCAATGGAATTCAAAAATAACAACGTAAAGTTATTACGATTGTTGAGTTGATAATCCCCACGCAAAAAGGTTTGGTTTCGATTGCTTTGGTTATGGAAACCAGAATCACCTAACGTCGGAGGATCAATGCCTCGATTCGTCGAGGTAAAGCTATTTTGCACATAAAATCGAAACCGGTCCCCTGCTGTTCCTCCATATTCAAAAGAAGGATTCACAGTCTCATTCGACCCTCCAAATAATTGGATTGAACCAAAACCTGGCTTGGTTCCGCTTTTGCTGGTGATATCAATCACCGCTGCCGTCTTATTCCCGAACTGCGCTTCCATACCCCCCAGAATAATATCGGCTCGTTCCCACGCACGCGGAGAGATCACATCGGTAAACGTCGAGGATACCGTATCCGGAATGGGCACACCATCAATCCGCACTTGAAAATTGGCATGATCCTGACGAATATGAACTTGCTTCAGGCTTCCGTTGACAGCACCGGGAATGGTAAACAGCACATCATTAAATTCAGCGTTGCTGCCTAAAGGAAGCGCCTCGATTTCCTTTCGGCTGAGGGAGTAGGTTGCACTCGACGATTTTGGTTGAATCGGAAGTAAGGGAGCCACCACTTCCAACGCAATGTCTTGGGTGACTGTCATTGTTAATACCACAGAACTCACGGCTTCCTTGCCAATTTCGACAATCACATATTCACTGCGATACGTTTCTTGAATGGCCCGTACAGAGAATACTCCGGTAGCCGGTGCGACAAAGGTAAACTCACCAGCATCATCTGTGGCACTGGAAACCACCAACACACCTTCTTGATCACGTAATTCCACTGTCGCTTGCGCCACACGACGCAAATCCGAATTTTGCACATGACCTGCGATCTGTAGAGATCCTGCAAGCGCTGAGGAAGTACCCAGCAAAAGAAGAGTGCAGGCTAGGATGAACGCGAGGCGCTCCTTTTCATATTTCTTTATCACATAACATAGAATCGACATTATTCCACCTTTCTAATCTCACACGAAGAATTCAAGAATATTTTCAGCAAACACGCCGAAGCCAAACCGATCCACACAAAAGGGATTAGGCCAGCTCATGCATGGCTGAAAAAAGAAAAACGAGTTGGATTAGAGGGAAGAAGGAGGGCCGCGGGATTCTTGGGAAGAACGAGCAATCGACGAGAGAATAATTTCGGTCGTCACCCATTGTCCCCGTTCAACCTGAATGGAGATTCCGATGTCTGCATGATCAAGATCAATGGAGCCACTGCCATGCGCCTGCACCCATTGACACAAGTCAAAGTCTGAGTGTTCATGCCCGTCATGGTCCACCTCACCAAAAATATGGTGGACTTCTAGAGCACTCGCAAAAGGAAGAAGGCAGAGAAAGAAAAAAACGACGGTCGCGGCAATCGCGACGCGAGAACGCGTGGAAAATATTATGGATCGAAGACGTTTCATAGTAAGGAGCGAACCTTACCAGCCCAATCATCACGAGTCAATAGTTGCAAGATACTTGCAATAAAAAGTTCGACGAAAAATTTTCGAGACAAACTTAGGTGGGATTAATTTTCCAAACAGGCAGAAATAGAACGGGCCAGATCAGCCCCAGAGTTCAGGTCAGAGGGTTTCCACCCAATGCCAAGCCCCGCTCCACTCTCTTCTTTAGGAATGATGTGGAAATGAACATGAAATACAGCTTGATGTGCTGGAGCACCATTATTTTGAAGGATATTAAAGTGCTGAGCACCAGTCGCCTTGAGGACTGCACGGCACAAACGCGGGAGCACCCG
>JAJDBO010000275.1 GCA_029261305.1 Nitrospirales bacterium | reverse complement strand
TTGCCAAAGTACATCCCTCGGAATCTTTAGATACCACCATTGTATTTGTTCAAATTTTCAAAAATGGACAATCAAAGCCAGCTATTCAAGGAAAAGTGTTGTTTGGAAGCCACTATCGCATCAATCTTGATTTATCATTTTCGGAATTGAACCATCCTTATGATTCGCCTTACACACAGAACCGAATTTATCAAGAAGGGTACCTCTTTCATGGCCCGCAGTTTCAGGTCGTAGGAAGCCAACCGAAGTTTGGAGATCGGGGGGTAAAGGGGAATTTACTCGTCCGTGAAAAAGCGTCCATGTTTCAATCAAATCCCAATCCAGAATTATTGACCGATCCGCTGTTGATGGATGGCGTGGGCCAATTCATTGGCCTGTGGGCGATGGAACGCGATTGGTACGTGTTTCCCATTGGTGTCGATAAAATTGAATTTTATCAACCAACCCCTCCAGTCGGGACTCTTGCTCCACTTCGAGGTGAAATCACCCAATCCAATGTACGTTTTTTTTCAAGTAACATTGAAGTCCAAGATGGTTCGGGTTCGGTGTGGTTTCGGGTGAGGGGATGGAAAAAATGGATTTTCCGATGGGAAAAGAAATTGGTCCACTTCAGAAGACAACCCACACATTTTTGTGCAAGCGAAAAATTGCCTCTAAAAGAAAAAGACGAAATTGGGCGGGTACGCCATTTGGCAAAAAAAGGATTTGTGGACCTTGACCTCAGCATTATTGCAAGGAATTACTTGAGCCAAAAGGAAATGGGCCATTTTGAAGCAATTATGCCTCAACCTCGGGTGGCAGAACGTTGGCTTATGGAGCGTATTGTAGCGAAAGATGCTGCACGTGAATGGTTATCGATCAGCATGGGTACAGCAACCATGCGGCATCCGGCTTCCTTTGAAATGAATCAGCAGGATGGAGTCTTTCTGGCCGTGGGATTTCCTGAAGAGGTGCCTCCAATCAGAGTAGAGAGTACTGAAAATGATGCCTTGGCCATTCTCAGTCAAAAGTCTTTCCCCATTGCCGTTCATACAGTCGAGCCAGAATCTTCAGGCTCCATCGAAATCCCACTTACAAAAAATGAAAGAGCTTTACTTGATGCCTATCCCAAAGAGGAAAGGGAAATCTTGGCTCTGAGAATGTGTTGTGCTAAAGAGGTGCTCTGTACACGACGTACTGAATTCGAACCTATTTCCAGAGTATTTCCAGAAATGACACGTGTGAAATCTACAGGGGAAGTGGAATTCTATTTTGATTTTGATCAGGCTCAATACCGAACCAACACCATACTCAAAGGTGATTTTATTTTGGCCTATTTAATGAACGCTTCAGCTCCCGCTGAGATGAGCGGCATCCCTCAAAATCATCCTCAAACTATGAACGGAACTATATGAATTCCACGATTATCGAACTAAACAATGTTCATAAAACGTATTTTCTTGGGGAAACACAGATTGCAGCTGTCAAAGACGTCAATTTGTGTATTCGACGTGAGGAGTTTGTGGCCATTTGGGGACCATCTGGATCGGGAAAATCCACCCTGTGTAATCTCATTGGGTTATTGGATGTGCCTGATCAAGGCGATGTCTTAATCAATGGCCAAAATGTCCACCAGTTATCAGATGATCAACGAAGTGATTTGCGAAACCAATCGATTGGCTTTATTTTCCAAAGTTTCAACTTGGTTCCCGTGCTTTCAGCATTGGAAAATGTGATGCTTCCCTTAGAAATTCGTGGCACATTGGATTCCGGGGCAAAGAAGAAAGCGATTGCCCTGTTGACCAGATTAGGGTTAGGGGGACATCTCGCGCATCGACCCCAAAAACTCTCAGGTGGGCAACAACAACGAGTGGCGATCGCGCGTGCTTTTGTGACCGATCCGTCGGTTATTATTGCCGATGAGCCAACAGCCAATTTAGATACAGGTACCGCAATGACGATCATTCAATTGATGCGCGATCTCAATCAAGAAAGTGGTGTGACTTTTCTTTTGTCAACGCATGATCAAAGGCTACTTAATCAAGTGAATCGAAAAGTCTTACTGCAAGATGGAGTCATTGTTGAGGATAAACATGTTTTGCACGATACCATTCAGGTTGATGCCGTATAATCGCAAGGAGAGTCATGCTTACCTGGTTTAAAATTGCCTTCCGCAGTTTAATAAAGAATAAACGAAGGTCATTGTTTACAGTTCTGGCTGTGGGAATTGGATTTTCCGCAGTGAATGTGTTTGGAGGTTTTACTGAGTATATTTTTTCCTCATTACAAGAGAGTTTTATCTATATAGAAGGCAATGGTCATCTCACAATTTTCAAAGAAGGTTTTCGCACCAAAGGGAAAATCGACCCAGTGAGTTACCTGATCACCAAAGACGAAATCGAGTCTCTTCGCGAGGGGTTGTCGGAGTATCCAGAAGTTTTGTTAGTGACCCCTCAACTCCATATTTCCGGACTTGTGAGTAATGGGGAGGTCTCTCCAATTTTTATGGGGGTCGGTCGAGTTCCGTCACATACACGGTATATCAATGACCAAGCCACAGGATTAATGAAAACGATAAAACTTTTTGATGGGAAACCTTTGCAAGATGATGTGATATATGGCGTGGGGTTAAGTTCTGGCCTGGCTGAGCAATTACATTTGCAGCTTGACTCAAATGCGGTCGTCATGGCGCCAACTGTCGAAGGGCAAATTAATGCACTAGATTTACAGGTCTATCAAACATTTGATGCACCTTTTGAATTACTCAATGACAAGCTCATGTTAATTCCCCTAAGTTTTGCGCAATCGCTCTATGATACAACTAGCGTAGATCGATTAACGGTGCTTTTGAAAAGTACAGGTCACACGCAAGAGATGAGAGTGAAATTACAGGCGTTGGTGCAAGCCAAAGGGTGGAAATTTGAGATTGTGTCTTGGAAAGAGCTGTCATTCTTTTACAATAAAGTGAAAGACATGTTTGAGGTCATATTCTTATTTATTTTCTTTATCGTCTTCGTCATTGCCGTAATGAGTGTAGTCAATACTATCGGGATGTCGGTCATGGAAAGAACCAAGGAAATAGGAACCATTCGAGCCTTGGGAGTGAAAAGGCGTGGAATTATTACTCTCTTTACTATTGAAAGTACATTGCTCGGTCTTATTGGTGTGGGATTTGGAATGATCATCACTCTCTCCAACTGGGTACTGGTAAAATTAACAAAACCAACCTGGACCCCGCCTATGATTACGGGTGAAGAGCCACTCGAAGTTCACCTGGTGCCTGAGTATTTGCTTATCAGTACCGCTGTTATGATTCTTCTTTCAATAGGGGCTGCGTTGATGCCTGCGCGAAAGGCCTCGCACTTGGGGATTGTTGATGCACTTGGACATACATAAGCTAATCAAAAAAGACCGTTGGGTTTCTTCTTGTTCCTGGCTCGCCTTTCTTTTCTTTCTAGGCTGGGGGGCTCCGTTGTACGCGATGGAAAAGGAAGAAATCCTGCATTTGGCTGATCAATCACGCGGCAATCTAGAAGGTGTGAATTGGGAAGTCTATCTTGAGTCAATGAAAAGTGAAAAGAAAAGTAATATGACTCTAGATGTCAATGCCCGAGGCTTCGACATTCGAGCGGAAAATTTGGCGCCATCGAAGTACAAAGGAAATAAAATTCTTTTACTCAAAGGGAATATGTGGTTTTACAAACCGGGCATAAGTAAACCGGTCCCTATCTCTCGAAGGCAAAAGTTACTTGGCCTTGCCGCCTATGGTGATATTGCCTCGACGAATTATTCAGAGGAATACGAAGGGGATATTGTTACTGAGGAAGCGATTGATGGAGATTTGTGTTATGTTTTTGATTTGAAGCCAAAAAGTAAGAAGACGACATATGATCGAATTAAGTACTGGGTGTCCAAAGAGCGATTGGTAGGGATTCGCGCGGAATACTTTACTGTCTCGGGGAAAAAATTTAAATCAGCGCAAATGGAATACCAACATATGGTGACCATAAAAGGTCAATCTCGTCCTTTTATTTCAAGGATTACCTTCTATGATGAATTAATGTCTTCTGATAGCACTTTCTTGGCGTTTAAAAGTCCGGTCTTTAAAAAGCTGCCAGACTATATTTTCAATTTAAATCTTTTAAAGTGAAGTGGTGACTGTTGAAAAAAACAAGAAATGCATACCTCAAGAGGAGTATGGGGAATGTATAGGGGGTGAATCGGAATCTACCTAGACGTTCGTCACGCAGATTTTCGAATAAGCTGTGGTTTTTTCTCACCCGTGATGACATCTTCTGTAATCACCACTTCTTGAATGCCTTCCAACGCTGGCGTGTCGTACATCAGGTCGAGCATTTTTTCTTCAAGAATCGTTCGAAGTGCCCGAGCACCGGTCTTCAATGATGCCGCTTTGTGAGCTACTTTTTTTACTGCATCATCTGTAAAGACCAAATCAATTCCATCGAGTTCGAATAACGCTTTATATTGTTTGACCAGAGCATTTCGAGGTTCAGTCAACACACGGACTAAATCAGATTCACTCAGATCTGTGAGTGTAGTCATGATGGGAAAACGTCCTACAAATTCTGGAATTAATCCATATTTTAGCAAATCTTCAGGTTGTGCAAGGTGAAGCAATTCACTCGCATGCGACTGCGTTTGGGCTTCAGGGTTTGCCCCAAATCCAAGCCGTTTATGACTAGTTCGTTGGGCAATGATTTGATCCAACCCGACAAAGGCTCCACCACAAATGAACAAGATATTCTTAGTATTGACCCGGATGTATTCTTGATCGGGATGCTTTCGCCCCCCTTTGGGAGGAATGTTGCAGGTTGTCCCTTCAACAAGTTTGAGCAAGGCCTGTTGCACACCTTCTCCCGAGACATCGCGAGTAATCGACGCACTTTCTGACTTGCGGCTGATTTTATCAACCTCATCAATATAGATAATTCCGGTCTCGGCCCGTTTAGCATCAAAGTCACAGGATTGGAGGAGCTTCAAGACCACATTTTCGACGTCTTCTCCCACATATCCTGCTTCGGTGACCGTGGTCGCATCTGCGATCGCAAACGGTACTTGGAGAATGCGGGCCAGAGTTTGGGCCATCAAAGTTTTGCCTGTACCCGTTGGACCAAGAAGAAGGACATTACCTTTTTCTAACTCGACATCTTTAATATCTTTCCCACTAAACACGCGCTTGTAATGATTGTGAACGGCCACAGCTAGCACTTTTTTCGCTTGTTCCTGGCCAATCACATATTGGTC
>JAJDBO010000274.1 GCA_029261305.1 Nitrospirales bacterium | reverse complement strand
GGAGCCGGCCCCGGTGGTTTATTCGCCGCACTCCGTTGTTTGGAATTAGGCATCAAGCCCATTGTCATCGAAAGGGGTAAAGATGTGAGGGCACGTCGGAGGGATCTCGCGGCCATCCATAAGGAACAACGCGTCAATCCTGAAAGTAACTATTGTTTTGGCGAAGGTGGTGCGGGCACTTACAGTGACGGCAAACTGTACACACGATCCAACAAACGGGGAGATGTTGAAAAGATTCTAAAAACTTTGGTTGCTCATGGCGCAAGCGCAGACATCATGGTCGATGCGCATCCGCATATTGGCACCAACAAATTACCCCAACTGATTCAGCATATCCGGGAAACCATTCTGACGCACGGTGGGGAAATCCTTTTCAACACCAAACTGATCGATTTTGAAATACGCGATCATCTGATCGTTTCACTTGTGATTGAACAGGAGACAGGCGTTGTTGAAGTGCCGGCCACTCATCTTATTTTGGCCACGGGGCATTCAGCTAGGGATGTGTATGAGCTGTTAGACACCAAAAATATTCTGTTAGAGGCGAAGCCGTTTGCGCTTGGCGTGAGGATTGAACATCCGCAAGAACTCATCGACCATATCCAATATCATTGCCGCACCTTGGAAGAAGTGCGTCGTGCACGCGAGTACCTTCCCGCAGCTAGTTATAGCCTGGTCCAGCAAATACATGGCAGAGGAGTCTATTCATTTTGTATGTGTCCTGGTGGCATCATTGCCCCTTGTGCGACGGCACAGCAGGAGGTGGTCATGAATGGCTGGAGTCCCAGTAAACGAAATAACCCGTTTGCTAACAGTGGGATCGTGGTTGGACTTGAATTCAAGGACTTTGAGCCCTACAAAGAACATGGCCCCTTGGCGGGCCTGGAACTGCAAAAGACCTTCGAAAAACAAGCCTGGGTTCTTGGTGGTCAGACTCAAGCCGCTCCGGCTCAACGGCTCACTGATTTTATGGCTGGCAAACTTAGCTCATCGCTTCCCGACTGTAGCTACCAACCAGGGATCCGATCTGTTGACCTGCGTGAGGTTCTTGGTCCCATGATCAGCGAGGCATTACATGCAGGATTTCAATCATTTGGTAGGAAAATGCGTGGCTACCTGAGCCAGGAGGCGGTCCTTGTTGGGGTAGAATCGCGCACTTCCACGCCAGTGCGCATTCCGCGAGACAAAGAACATTTGCATCATCCGCAGGTTGTGAACCTTTTTCCATGCGGAGAGGGTGCTGGTTACGCCGGTGGCATCATGAGTGCGGCCATGGATGGGGAACGCTGCGCCAATAGTTTGAAATATTGATGAAGTATCGCTGTTCCTAAACCCTAACTGTATCCTCAGAGAGGCACCCCCATCATTTCTCCCTTCCTACGACTCTTCTCTGCTTACAATCGAATGTGGTTCGAAATTCAACGAACCTTGAAATGGTCCAAGCCTCACTTTGAAGAACCTGCGGCAGGCATTCTTGAAGACCTTAACCCTCATCAAACCCGAAGAATACGCCAGCTCAAATCGGCCTATTCCGTCGCGTTTGAAGAGCGATTGCGGTACACGTTAGCTCTCACAAATTATCAATATTTGGATTTCTTAGATCGAGCGCGGCAACAATTTCTCTGGCAGCCTGATCCAGGTTCGTATCTTGTGGATGTGGGATCGCAGAATTTTTACTATGCGCCAGTCTTGCACAAGTTTTTTCAACCTCACTCATTGACCGGCATTGAAGTGGAAGGCTATCGGATCTATCAAGATGGGTACAGTCGATTTGACTACGCCACGACGTATATTCGTGGTCTGCCGAACATTCAGTATCGGGTCATGGATTTTTGTGAGTTTAAAGAGACGGTCGATGGCATCACCTGCTTTTATCCGTTTTTGGAACCTAAAGCGTTGGTGCGATGGCGGTTGCCACTAAAACTTTTTCGTCCAGAACTCTTAGTTCACACCATGGCACGTGTCCTGAGACCTAAAGGGTTTGTTTTTATGGTTAATCGAGGAGAAGCCGAGGGAGCCATCGCTAAGGGGTTGATGGCCGACACCGACCTTGCGTTGTTTGGACAATGGACTTGCTCTGACCCGCTCACCAATTGGAATGGTCCTCCGGTTGAGAGTCTATGGAAAAAGGAATAATTCTTAACTCGATGAATTGAGTCATTCCTATTCGTCCCCTAGATTTTTGTCAGAATATTTTCTATCTGACGTATTCTTCCCAACCTATTGAATTTGCATGGATTTATGATCGCCATGCCTAAGCCTCGCATTATTATTGTCAGATTTTTTAACGCTTCCCCTTCTCTTGTGACCCGCCCATAGTCATGAAGGAGAGCTAGCCTGTAGTTCATTCCCTGGCATATCACGTTTTCCTTCAATCAGTTACGAAAACAGCGATTACGAAATGTGGTGCTGAAGCCGGCTTGGCATAAGGTTTGCGATATCAGATCAGTAGATGCTGATGGTCGGTGCATCGAGGAAACAAAGATGACGTAACGATTACGAACATACATCCTAAAGCCTGGAGGTCAATGATGATTCTGAACAGTCAGCTTCACAACATAGCCTTCGGTCAATGGGTGAGAGCCTTCTTCTTCGGACTGATGATGGTTGTCATGGCTGGTTCAATAACCGTCAAGGAGGCCCATGCCCTAGAAATTATTCGCGTATACCAAGGTGGGGAGCCTCAGCCGACATCGATTGGGAAGGGGAACCTAGAGGCCATTTTTAATGCGGCGGCTGACTATTGGGAACATGCGATTCAAGATGACCATAGGTTGATTCTGA
>JAJDBO010000273.1 GCA_029261305.1 Nitrospirales bacterium | reverse complement strand
ACGGTCACGGGGTGAAATTTCCCCAATGCCATTAGTTCAAAATCAACTTGGATAATGGGCTTTGATTTTTCGATGCCCGTGTGATTGGAAAACGATGTGCCAAATGCGAGGATCAAATCACATTCATTCATAAACCAACTGGCGATAGGTGTGCCAGATCGACCCAACACGCCAGCGGCAAGGGGATGAGAATCGGAAATTTGTCCTTTGGCTTTGAAGGTCGTGAGCACAGGTGCATGCAATCGTTCGGCTAAGCAAACAATATCGGCCATAGAGTGACGTGCGCCATAGCCCACAATGATAATCGGCCGTTTGGCGTTTAAAATGTGAGACATGGCGTCTTGAAGGGAATCATCTGAGGGAACAATGGCTGTGGAGCCTAATCGTCCAATTGGGTCGGAGGGTTTTGCATTTTCATCAGCAGGGATGGTTTGAACGTCATCTGGAAATATGAGATGTGCCACATCACGTTGGACAATTGCATTTTTGCACGCGAGCGTCATGAGTTCCGCATGTTTGGAGGTATGGAGCACTGTGTGACTAAAGCGGGCGACCGCTTGAAAAGCAGAGGCCAGGTCAATTTCCTGGAAGGCTCCGGGGCCCAACACTTGAACATCCACTTGTCCGGTGAGGGCTAAGACCGGTGCTCGATCAACTTTGGCGTCCCATAACCCAGTCAGCAAATTCGTCGCACCAGGGCCAGCGATGGCGAGGCAAGCGGCGGGACGACCACTCAGCTTTGCATATCCAGAACAGGCAAAGGCTGCGGCACTTTCATGTCTAATACCAATATACGAAAGGTTGCCTTTCCCCTCTTGAATGCGTAGGGCATCCGCCAGGCCGAGGTTAGAATGGCCCACCATCCCAAAAACCCGCTTTACACCCCAATTCACCATAGTCTCTGCCATGACGTCGGTGACGGTTCGTTGATGATCCGCCTCTTTTGGTAGAGCGACATAGATGGAACCATCTCGATTCTCTACAGAGAACATCTCTTGTCCAGAGTCCTCATGACCACCAGGCGGTTTGCCGGTTAGGGGATCGAAATCCCACCCATGCCACGGACAGCGAAGCCAGCATTGCCCATCAGTTCCGGTTTCAATCGATCCTTCACCAAGCGGCCCACCTTGATGTGGACAATGATTATCCATCGCAGCAAATTGGCCTTTGAAGTGAACAAGCGCTAAAGATTTCGTTCCGGCAGTGACAGTTTTGACTCGACCTTCAGGAAGTTCACTGGCATCGGCGACCTTATGCCAGTCAAGAGGTTGATCGGTATTTGGCTTCTCGTTGGGATGATTCATGCTGTTGGTCTCCCTGTCATTTTTGAGGATCGGATAACAAATTGAAGAATGCATTTAGCACAGATTGATTATGTGATTTGTGTCAGCTTCTCTTTATCTAAGATGGTAATGTAACTTTTCTCTTGCCGAATCAGACCTTCCCGTGCGAAGTCTCCAAGAATCAGGCTGACTGTTTCACGCGCAGATCCGACTAGGTCCGCAAGATTTTTATGAGTGAGTCGGGGTTTCAATTGAATGCCATCTGGTGCTGGTTTGCCCATTCTTTCTGAAAGTTGAAGAAATAATTGTGCTAATCTCCCGGGAGCAGTTCGAAACACCAAATCCCCAACCTGTGTTTCAATCTGGCGGATCCTAGGACCAATCAATTTGTACAGCCGAGTTCCAACTTTTGGAATATCGTGGAGGTATTGTTCAAAGTCCCTGTGAAGAATTTCGCAGACTAACACATCTTCGAGTGTATCTAACGACTGGGCAATAGTCGTTCGTGGGACTCCCTCAAGTGCTTCAACCTCACCAAATATTTCGCCGGGTTCTAAAATGGCCAATGTGACGGATTTGCCTGTCTCACTCGTTTTGCAGATTTTGACGCGACCTTGTTTTAACAAAAAAACGGAGTGACTCGTTTCCCCGGGGAAGTAAATCGGTTGATCTTTTTTGTGCCACTTCATTTTTGTGATACGGTTCAGTTCTTCAATTTCTTCGTGATTGAATCCCTCAAAGAGTCTGAAATTTTTAAGATACCAAACTTTTTCATTTTCCATGAATGAGGAGTTCCATAGATGATGGGAATAGCCCACTAAACCTTATCACCCAATTTATCTATCAAACAACAAGTCTGGTGCCTGTATTTCATGCCTACAGGATTAGGGCAACTTAAAAAGTAGAATGTCCGCAGGCTTGAGGTAAAAATAACAAAAAAAACAGTCCATAGATGTAAGCCAGCTTACAGTGTTGTGCGGAGTTTCAATTGAAATCCCAAAAAGGAATCATTGAGGTACTGATGCGAGAAGCTCTGATTTTAACGCTTGGATGAGCGCTTCTTTGACATAGCCTCTTCGTGCCGTGAGATACACCGTTCTTTGAGGTTTACCATCAGAGAATGTGCGTAGGAGTTTCTTTTCACTGGAATTCAGTTTGAGGGTGGAAAGGTAGGGGAGAAGGGTATAACCAAAATTTTCTTGGACTAGGAGCCTGAGTGATTCAAGATTGCCAATTTTAAAATTTAAATGACCCGGGAGTTTCGAAACATCCTTGCGCAAATTGCAGGTGGTAAGAATCTCATCGCTTAAGCAATGTCCCTCTTCTAATAACCAAAGGTCCTTCAGGGTAATGTCATGAATTGACAGTCGTTTTTTCTTCAGAAGCGTATGCTCCTTATTCACAAATAATTGAAACTCTTAATTTTAAAGCTTCTCCTGCACATACCGTTTTTCATTTTCCTTGGTGGCAATGATCGCTACATCAATATCCTCTTGTTCTAACTGCATGAGGCAGTGAGGAGTTGTGAGCTCAGAGATGGTGATAACGACCTGAGGATGTTTCTGGTTAAACGATTTGAGAAAAAGAGGCACCAAATAGGGTGAGATCGTCGGAATGATGCCAACGCTCAATTCTCCTACAAGTCCATGCTTTTGGTACTGAATAATTTCAGGAATCTTCATCACATCACTATGCACGATTTTCGCTTGCTCAATGATGAGCTCACCAATTTTGGTGGGCTGAATGGGTGATTTTGATCGATCAAAAATGATTGCCCCTAATTCATCTTCGAGTTTGAGTATCTGCATGCTAAGAGTCGGCTGAGTCACAAAACGAGATTGTGCCGCCTTTCGAAAACCACCCTTTTTTGCCACTGCCAAAATATATTCGAGCTGAGTCAGAGTCATGGCTGTGACCTCTATGATAGTTAAAATCTATCGATATATAAATAAATAGAATTTTACTTATCACATATCCTTTGCGATAACTCAAGTACGGATAGTGATTCATTAGGAACCGGGCATTGAGGGTGCCCCCCAAACAAGAAAGGAAGGAAAAAGGATGAACACAATGAAGACCGTAAAGACAAAAATGGCCCATAGAAAAGGATTAGGACACTGGCTCTGTATCATGGCCAGTATTTTATTGGGGATCAGTAGTCCCTTAATGTCTTGGGCGGCTCTTCCTGGTGAAGAAGAATGGGAGGCCCCCTTGGGATTGGATGAGGATCTTATTGTCATCCCGAAAGATAATCCACTGACTAAGGAAAAGGTTGAACTGGGTAAGCTCCTGTTTTTCGATAAACGTCTTTCCAAAAATGACTCCATCGCTTGTGCAAGTTGCCACATGCCTAGCTTAGCGTTTACCGATGGGCAACCGGTCTCCACAGGAGTGCATCGGTTGCAAGGAGGGCGTAGTGCGCCTGCTTCAATCAATCGAATATTTAGTCGATTGCAATTTTGGGATGGTCGTGCGGAAACCTTGGAAGATCAGTCCACTGGCCCCTTTGTCAGCCCTGTTGAGCATGGGTTTGCTCATCATGATGAACTGGTGGCCAAGCTCAACACGATACAAGGATATCAAAAAATATTTCAGAAGGTGTTTCAGGGACCTATCACGAAACAACGAGTTGGTCAGGCTATCGCGAGTTTTCAGCGAACCATTCTCTCGGGCAACAGTCCCTATGATCGCTTTGATTATGGGGGCGAGGAGGAGGCGATTTCCCCTGCTGCACAACGCGGGTTGAAACTATTTTTGAAAAAGGCACGGTGCACTCGATGCCATTCCGGGTTTAATTTCACTGACGAAAAGTTTCATAACTTGGGGGTCGATTGGGATGGAGAACATATTGACCTTGGGCGCTTTTCTGTTACGAAAAACCCTGAGGATATTGGAGCCTTTAAGACTCCGACGTTGCGAGAAATTTCTCGGACTGCCCCATACATGCATAATGGACGATTCGCTACGTTACGACAGGTTGTGGATTTCTATAATGCTGGAGGGATAAAAAATCCTCATCAAGATACCACGATTATTCCCCTCAACTTAACAGATCAAGAAAAAGAGGATCTTGTTGAATTTTTACAGGCGTTGAGTGGGGAAGGTTGGCAAATGGATCCCCCAAGCAAATTTCCAAAATAAAAGGGATATCCTTTTCTGTGTATGACCATCTGGTATGTAAGGTAGGTTACATACCGGATGGTCAACCCTTTCCTATAATGAATGATTGTTAAACCGTGTATCTTGTAATTACTCTGACGACTCGATAAAAGGAACAATGAGTGAGTCCAAATGGACAAACCCGTTTTGTAGATTTCCAGCCCTGGGCGGTTGGAGCGATGCCTATAATCAATGAAAAAATGATTCAGCGTAAGGAGTGTGAATGATGAAGAAAGTATCGATTGCTGAGTGGCCCAATGTAAAAGATCGAGAACCAGCCTATAGTTTAGTCGCAAATGTTGATCTGGTCATAGTGCGGTACGATGATCAAGTATCTGTGATGTATGGGCGTTGTCTTCATCGGGGAGCGCTATTAGCTGACGGTCGAGTGGAAGGAAAAGATCTTATCTGCGGTCTTCATGGTTGGGACTTTCAATATGAAACAGGCATAAGCGCGTACAGCAATGCTGAACGACTGCATAAATTTAATGCTTGGATCGAAGAACAAAAAGTTTGGGTAGATGAGGAAGAAGTCGCAGCATGGGAAAGGAACAATCCACAGCCCTTCAATCGTGACGCATATTTAGGAACCTTTGCGGATACACATCCGGCGGAAGAAGAACCGCATGTCGG
>JAJDBO010000272.1 GCA_029261305.1 Nitrospirales bacterium | reverse complement strand
GGTCAATCATCTGAGACAAGGGAGTCCTTCCCTTGAAGCATTGCTTCAGGAGAATCAAGTCCTCACTCACCCTTGGGTCATTGGAGAACTGGCCTGTGGAATGTTAAAAAATAGAGCTGAGGTTTTGACACTCCTTCAGGCTCTTCCCAAATCCGAGGTTGCTGAATACGACGAAGCACTCACTTTTCTAGAATCAAAGAAACTCTTTGGTTCAGGAATAGGATGGGTTGATGTGAATCTCCTCGCGTCAGCACAGCTCACTGGTTGTGATCTATGGACCGCTGATGTTTCGTTGCAAAAAGCCGCAAAGACACTTCACCTTAATCGGTAAGGTCAAAAGGATGGATCAAAACACTACACCTTCAGTTGAGGAGGAATTGCTTGGATTTCGGGAGGTCGAAATATCTCGGGAGCCATTTGAACAGGAGGTCAAGTCTTTTGTTGACTAATGCCAAATTCCCCACCTTCTTTTGAAGGTATACTCCATAAGAAAAAGCTCCAAAAATAATGTGACTGCAATTACTACCCAAACAGCAAAAGACTTTCCCCCTACTTTGTTTTGGCATACGTCCACTTGGACAAGCAATGGCATTTCATGATTTCTAGAACCCAGATGCCTATTGGTAAAGGTGTCTCTTCACATTGTATATCTCCCATTCGAGTAACGACATACACCTTCTGTTGAGAATACGAAGAAATATGAAACTGATATCCTGGAACGTGAACGGAATTCGGGCTGCAATGAAAAAAGAGTTTGCGGCCTCCCTTACACTCATGAATCCTGACGTGCTCTGTCTTCAAGAAACCAAAGCTCAAGATGTTCAGGTATTGGAAGCATTACAAGATATTTCCGGCTATCATATTTACTCCAACTCGGCCACAAAAAAGGGGTATTCGGGGACAGCCATTCTGACAAAAACACAACCGCTTCGCGTGACTAACGGAATCGGCGTACAAGAACACGATCAAGAAGGACGGGTATTGACGGCAGAGTTTCATCACTATTTCCTGGTCAATACCTATGTCCCTAATTCCCAGAACGAATTAAAGCGCCTACCGTACCGACAACAGTGGGATCACGACATGTTGGCCTATTTGAAAGAGCTGGAAACAAAGAAGCCCGTGATGTGGTGCGGTGATCTGAATGTCGCCCACAAACCAATCGATCTTAAAAACGATAAGTCCAACTATAACAAGACAGCCGGATATACCCAGCAAGAGATCGACGGAATGGACAATTATCACAAGAGTGGATTCATCGACTCTTTCAGACATTTTTATCCAGAAACAGAGAAATACTCTTGGTGGAGTTATCGGATGAATGCGAGAGAGAAAAATGTTGGCTGGAGAATCGATTACTTTTTGATTTCTACACAATTCATGTCAAAAATCGATAGCGCCTTTATCCTCAATGACATCTACGGCTCAGACCATTGTCCCGTGGGAGTAGAGCTCTAAAAAATGGGGCGAGTAGAGTTACATTAGAATTCCGGGTCACCTCAACCTGTCCTTCCTGGTGTTGAAGGGCTGTCCGCAAAATTTCAATATCTGTTTGGCGTTATTTTACTATGATGTTAACTGTGTCAGAGACCGTCACCATATCGTGATCATGTGTCGCCACTTTTACGGAAATGGTGTGACGTCCTGAGGGCACATTGTTGAATTGCCCCTTAAATCCTTTCTGGTAGGTTCCGTCCATAAATACATGGACATGGTCTGCCATGGCCCCTTTTCTCATTGAATATTGTAAGCCAAATGAATTGCCAACCGTTTCTCCATTCTGAGGAGACGTAATGGTAATGGCCGATCCATCATGAATATCTAATTGCTGGCCGGCCAAAGCCAACGGGGATAAACTGAATACAAACAAGATTGCGATAATTCCTTTTGGCAATTGCATGAAGTACCTCCTGTGAAATTTTGACCATTGAATGGGGGGAGCAGTCTTGTATTAACAAAATTGAAAAGGAGGAGGCAAAACATATTGCAACCACCGAGAAAGAGGGAAAGCATGGTTAAGAGGGATTTCCAGTAACATGACAATGCAAATGAGAAAGTGGTCGCCAAGTCCAATCCTGCCACAGTCAATCCTGCCACAGTCAATCCTGCCATCCTTGATTAGGGGTAAATTCGTTCCTTGTTTCCTTTCCTTTTGACAAACGGGTTAGGTAGCATTCACATGAATACAACTACACCAATACAGTTGGGTGCCGAAAGTGGAGTAATCCTCCGGCTAATAAGGGGACGATTTCGTTAAAATGGTATGGTTTGTTTCTGCCCGGCATGGTTCGAACCGTCTTTGCATCACATCAGGAAACAGATCGATAATAAAGGGAAACGTCCCCTTTACCATCTTTACCAAAATTTGTGAATGAAGTGAGAGTGCCGGGGAGCTTGTGGCATTCATGGATTCATGAGGATGGAGTGTTTTTGACCACTTCTTGTTCGAGGACCTGATTGGCCAGGGATACCTCGGATTGAAACTGATCGACGATCGTGTCCCAATCTTCTATGAGGTTTTGACGGGCGCGCTCCTCCCATTCGCCGGAACATGCCTGAAGTTCTCGCGCTCCCATATTACTGGAAATGCCTTTGAGTCCATGCGTAGCCGCCGCTAATGCGTCTATATCCCGAGAGGCCACCGCTTCCTGTATTTGGCTGACGCATGTTGTGGAATCTTTCACGAATTGCCC
>JAJDBO010000271.1 GCA_029261305.1 Nitrospirales bacterium | reverse complement strand
TCTGAACAATGAACACTCAAGCTCATAAGAAGAAGCGAGAAGATTCAAAGACCACCGGCATAATTGCCACCCGTGAATCGGATAGATGGTCCTCTGTTTCCCCCTCTCACTTCTTCTTGGTTGCCGGATCTTCAAAAACTATCCACTCGCGAAAACTTCGCTCGTTGAGACTTCAAATTTCTTTCTTTCGCTAGTCTTTTCTCATTTTGCCCTTATACGCAACAGTCTTCATATATTTGTGAGAAGATTGCCTTGACCCTCTTGTGGTCAACTTGTCATCATGAGGCCTAATTTTCCACCAAAAAAACCCGCAAATTCCCGAAGGAGGACCGTGTTCATGCAATGGAGCAGGATTTTTACCAGTTGCGTTATGGCGTTTTGTTTTTCAACAGGAGCCTTTGCCGAAACATCAGATTCTAAAGATTCCCACGCAGGGCACCCTGTCACCAATGGTGAGGCTCAAAAGACTTCCGATCAAATCAAAGAAGAAAAAGAATTAGAAAATCTCAAGCCGGAGGAATACCACTTACTGGTTCTAGGCACGCAGATATATTTGGGGCGATTTGGATATGGAGTTGGCCCTTTTACCGGGGAACTTGACCAGCAAACACAGGACGCATTGCGCGCTTATCAAAAAAACAAGGAAATCTCCGAAACAGGAACCATTAATAAAGAAACCTTGAAACACCTGACGGATGATAACAGCACCTTAGACCAAATCCTCCCATTTCTTCCTAATTTTAAATTTGAAGGTGAAAATTGGGATGAAATGATTTCAGCTCATGGGACATGGGCGTTGGAAAACCTTCCTGTCGCGGAGGCGCTGCAAACGTCACAAGTATCCTGCAATCGGAAATTAAATTTATGTACTGTTTCGACAGCAAAAATAGTACCTGGATACACACCCACTCTATTGAGCTATACCAATGTGTATGAAGTTGAAGTCTGGGGAAATGATGCCATTACCACCAAGCCAGCCAAAACAGGAACTTGCGTGACAACGATCTTACAGATTCAGCGAAATGAACCTTCCATCGCGAGACTCACGGCGTTTGAACGGACTCAGTCTGGTGCCTGCGCCAAGGTTTCTCCCAAAAATGTTCGGATGCAGCTTGCGGATGGTTCACAAATCTACCGAGCCTTAAAGCAGCAAAAAATTCAAGATGCCCAAAGCATATTACGGGTCAAACAAACTAAGGCTTCCAAACCTTAAGTTTCATCAAGGTCTTCTTATTAGTGCCATGGGGTATTTTTAAGGAGATATTTGTTGGAATAGGACTAAGGGCGATTTAAGATCGGCAATGCGACGCGTGTAGGTAATGCAACATTGTTTCTTTGACCGTTGAGGAAAGTATTTCTAGGAAGTGGAATAACCGTTTCCTCCTGAAATGAACGTGTGGGCCATCTTTATTTTTTGACCAGTTGATAGAGCAAAACGGTTTTCTTCTTCACATTTCCTGATCGAGTTCGAGGCCATTCAATTTCAAGGTCTCTGGTCGACAACATAAACTGTTTGGCAAAACTGAACTCTACCGCTTCGAGGCCCAGGCGATTGGGATCACAAAAAAACCCCATTCCACCGGCCGGCAAAACCTGATCCAAAAGCCGACAAATATCATCAAGAAAAGAGTTGTCATAAAAGATTTCACTTCCTAACACCATGTCGTATTTCTGAGTCAGCCCTTCCGGTGTCGCCCAATCTAAGACGAGTGTCGAAAAATCTTTGATCCCATTGAGACGACAGGCTTCGTGAATCGATTCCATAACCATTGGCACTTTGTCGGAAAAAGTCGGCACTCCTCCTAATTTCCCCGCAACCAAGCCCGCGAGTCCAGTTCCACATCCTAGCTCCAAAATCGTTTTATCTCTGAGAGAACTCGGATAAAATTCTTGAATAAGATATTCGGACAATGCCACTTCGGAAGCCCATACCTTATTCCAATAAAACCATTCGTTCGATTCAGCATCCATGGCCTCAGCCTTCTCTTGGGCCCAAATATCTCGCTTAGATTGAATGACGAGCTGAATAGATCCCACATTGGGCAGACTCACGGTTTCGGTTTTAGACATGTGATGTGCGCCTTAGGAATGTGCCCTTTGGCAATGGAAAAAAATTTAATGAAAAGTCTGAAGTAACTGTTCCCAATTGACGACCCTGGTCACTCCAGGTGCTGAAAAAGACCGATTCCAAGGTTGGTCCATGAGAAAGGCTTGGATCCCCTGGCTGATGTAATCTTTCACATGTTCAGGATGGTCATCCACTGCAAACTTTAACCCCTCGGTCACGTCAGATTTTTCACCTGTAAGGTGCAATTCATCAAACGGTAACTTGTGGGTATGCAACCACTCTAATGTTTGAGGTCTCGCATACGGACGCCGAGCCGTAATAATCACAATCCGAAATTGTTGCTGAAGTGTTTCGAGCGCAACACGGGAGCCCGGAATAACCGGAAGTGAAGGAATACTCTGTAAATGAAAATATTCAAATATTTGTTCAATCAATTCTCGATCAACATCACTTTCATCCAAACCCCCAGCACTTGCATATAATTCACTTGGCCAAGTTTCACCGGTCATTTCACAATAAATCCGTTGTACCTCTTCTTCCGCCACAGCCAACACATTATCAATATCAACAGCAAATCCTGGTTTCATATAAGTTTATTCCTTTTATTCATTTTCAAAAAGGTGGGGATTTTTTTTGCAATCAGGTCTTGGCAAAGTGTTGATCTACAATAATTGACAGGATCAGCATTTTGGGGTTGGATGTCAAGAATCAGCGGATCAATCAAAATGAAGTAGTCGAACCTCCTCCGAGGCACACGAAAGGGAAACAACTCTAGATCTAGATCCGTGACCACAATTGATTTTTGGAGAGAGGCGAGAAAATTACTTTGCTGCTAACGTAGAAATAGTAACCGAAACAGGTGGGGTATCTAGGGAACGATCGGTTAACCCATGATAGGCTTTGCGGATAGTGCCAACGGGGGAAATCTCCATTAAAAATGGATTTTCCCAAGCTCCATCTGCCACATCGATTTCTTCTGGGATTAATACTCTCAGGAGATGGTGTTCATAGGCCGCCACGATCTTTAAAGGCACTCCCCCAACAACACCAATATGGCCGTTCGACGTAATGGTCCCGGTAAGGACACGCCCACGTGGTACGGGATCGCCCTTGGCCAATGCCAAGACACTTAACCCCACCATACCTGACAAACTTTCACCATACATCGTTAAGCCTTGATACGGTAACGTAAGAGTCACCGACCAGGACTTCGAATCCAAATGGCTGACTTTGACCACCTGTCTAATCGCTTCTAGTACAGCTTGTTGTGCCAGCGGCGAAAATCGCCCCGGGGAGTTTTGGAACTGAACACGAAGGCCATCGTGATCATATCGACGCTCAAATTCTATTTGTACCTCGGCCACCACACCGATTTGTTCCCAATGTCGATTAAGGGTTGTGCCTAATATTGGCACGGTCACGCGGTGAATCACCCCTTGCCCGCCCACATCCTCAGCTAGAGCTAGAGAGATGAGACTACCCCAGAGTAAGAAAGAGACGGTGGCAATCCTAAAGAAATGCAGTCTCCAATGAGATGTTATACCAAAGGAATTGGCTTTAATTTTCTGACACGACGGGACTGCTGAAGAAACAAAATGAATATCCGACATGCTGTCTGCTTCCCCCTCTTTTCTCGAATTCTTTCTCGGGGGAATGTCAGATCAACTTGAACACCACTGATGCTACCTGCGCACATCAATTGCATCTTTCAAAAAAAGCAATAAAGACCAATTTCTCCCGTAATAATCGCGCCCAAATACCTCAAGATACCCATGACCATCTCCGAAAGAATTGATAGAAATACGAAGCATTATTCACTCAAATTGAATGCCTGATCGAGCCTTAACTAAAGGTATCTTCACATAATGGCTATCAAGAGAATTCCCATTGAATCGGTCAGACTCGGAATGTATATCGCAGGGTTTGATCGATCATGGCTTGAGACGCCATTTCT
>JAJDBO010000028.1 GCA_029261305.1 Nitrospirales bacterium | reverse complement strand
ACTTCTTCCTTAACCACCGCCGCGGCCTTTTTGCCAATTTATCTGGCCGAGTCGAATGTTGGAGAATATACTGCGCCCATCTTTACCGTAGTGGCCCTGACTCTTCTGTGTTCATGGGTTCTGGCTATTACCATGATTCCTTTGTTCTGTGTGCTCTTTTTACGAGTGAAGCCTTCTGGTGAGGAAGAGCCTTTCAGTAGCCCATTTTATCGCCGGTACAGAGGTGTGTTGTTGTTGGGCGTTCGGCATCCCTGGCTGAGCATGGCAGCGACAGGATTCATTTTTTTTCTGGCCATGATTGGATTCGGGAAGTTGCCCGTATATTTCTTTCCGGCCAATGACAAACCCACTTTCACTGCAAAACTAGAATTTCCGAATGGTACGCCCATCGAAAAAACTGATGCAATGGTGGCCGATGTCGAGAGCTTTATTCAGCAGCACCTCATGGTAAATGAGGAGCGAGAAGATGGCATTGTTAATTGGGGTGCGTTTGTTGGAGAAAGTGCGCCGCGATTTGACCTCCCGTTTAATCCTGTGCAAGCGAGCCCCAATTTCGCCTACCTGCTCGTCAACACGACCTCTAGAGAGGATTTTCCCGCCGTTATTTCGCGTCTAGAGCTGTTCTGTCTGGAACGATATCCTGATCTTAAGGCGATTATTCGTCCATTGGAAACGGGCCCTCCGACGTATCCCCCAATTGTGGTGAGAGTCAGTGGTCGTGAAACCGATAAGCTTTTTGAAATTATGGATCAGGTGAAAGCCCAACTTCGATCCATTCCTGGGACCAAACTCATCGACGATGATTGGGGTAGTCGATCAAAAAAATTGATCGTGCAAGTGAATCAGCCTCGAGCCCTTCGTGCTGGGGTGACCAGCCAGGATGTTGCCACCTCACTCCAAGCGTATCTGACGGGATTGGACATTACGCAATATCGTGAGGAAGATAAATTAATTCCGGTGACCCTTCGGTCCGTTGGCGCTGTCCGTGATGATATCGCCAAATTGGAAAGTATAAATGTGTATGCCCAAGCCACGGGACAATCGGTTCCCCTCAAACAAGTGGCCGATATTGAAATTGAATGGCAGCCTTCTACTGTCCATCGACGGGATCGGTTGCGATCAGTGTCGATTGAAGCGGCATTACGCGAAGGCACCACGGCCACAGAAGTAAATGCGCTGTTAGAACCCTGGCTGAACAATGAGAGTAAAACGTGGGGATTGGGATATTTTTGGGAATTTGGGGGTGAAGCAGAAGCGTCTGGGAAGGGCAACAGTTCTATCGGCGAAAAGTTGCCGGTGGCAGGGTTGATTATTCTTTTATTGCTAGTAGCCCAATTCAACTCTATTCGAAAACCGGTGATTATTCTCCTGACCATTCCGTTAGGGCTCATTGGCGTCGTCATTGGGCTTCATGCCACCAACTTGTACTTTGGGTTTATGACCATGTTAGGCATTCTTTCCTTGGCCGGCATCATCATCAACAATGCGATTGTGTTGCTCGATCGGATCAATACGGAAATCCAGGACAACGGGCTTGATCCCGCACGAGCAATTATTGTCTCAGCCCAACATCGGCTTCGACCTATCCTGCTGACAACCATCACTACCATAGGAGGACTGATCCCTTTATATACTGGAGGTGGCCCCATGTGGGAACCGATGGCCATGGCAATTATGTCTGGTCTTTTGTTTGCGACCATATTGACGTTGGGTGTTGTGCCAGTGCTGTACTCGCTATTTTTTCGGGTCAATTTCAAAGAATTTCCATATTGACCTGAATGGAGGTTAAGACATGAAGTTCAACGTGGGTTTGACCATGAGGCAAGTATGAAAAATCATTGCCTATTCATAGAAAGAAAAAGTCACATGGGTATCATTCTTTCTTTGTGTTTTCTGACGGGGTGTACCGCCCTTGGTGATTTTGTGTCCGGATCAAACAGTCATCGAAGTTCTGGCATCGCCTATCCTGAGCAATTAGAGACTGTACAGATAGGAGTAACAACCAAAGAAGATATTCGCCACCTTCTGGGAGATCCCACCGATCTACAGGTTTCTTCCGTTGAAGGTTTGACTCGTGAGTCTTGGGCGTATGCCAGAACCTATCCGAGAATTAATCCATTGCAATATTTCCTAGGGGTTGGTGCTCTGGCTCTTTCCAAGGAAGTTACCCGCCATTCCTTTGCCATTAGTTTTTCTCCCGAGGGGACGGTCGAGGGTATTGGAATCCGTGAGGTTCAATCTATGGATATTGGCCTATCCCGAATGCCACCATCTGAAGTTTCGTCTCAGCCCATCACTTATGGGATGAATAATCCATTGGCTCATCAGCTACGGTAAGTCCCACCTCTTTACTCAGAAATTTTGGCCCGCGATTTCCTTATTCATGCGATTCATGAAGGGAGTTTTTTTAAGAGTTTTGACAAAGTTTCCTACCCAAAGAGAGGTCTGTTGTGATGCATAAAACATGGAAAGAATGGGGCATCCTGGGGTTTGCCCTGCTGTTGGCCGTATTCTTTTTTGCGGCTGGTTTTTCAAAACTTTTACAACCAGAAATTCAAATGGAGAATTTCGTACGTTGGGGGTATCCCCCGTGGTTTGTGTATGTCACGGGGGTGATCGAGGTGGCTGGAGCTGGACTGTTGCTTGTCCGACGCTCGAGGTTGTTTGGGGTGATGGTGTTAGGAGTGACGATGGTTGTCGCGGCTTGGACTCATTTCCAAGCTGGCGAGATGGCGGCAGTGCCGGTTCCGTTGGTCCTATTGATCTTTATGGGAGCTCTAGGAATTTTAGATCGGAAGAGATCCGACTAATATTTTTGGAGGAGTGCGTTTAGCCCGATCTCTTTCCTTGGGGTTTTCTGAAAAGTCTTTTTATATATTGCCCGTGGTCAAAATGATGTATTGTCCAGCTTGAAATCGAATTATTCTCTCAAAAAGTTATTCTCGGTTTGTTCTGGCATTAAGGATGCGATGAACTTCTCTTTATGAGCGTCATCTACCGATGGTTGCCAATCAATAGGGCCGACCATAGTAAGTCGCCCATTGGGAGTTGTCTGGAGTCCGGACTTCACCATCAAAGGCTTACCAAGGGTTCTATAGGCCGTACGTAGGGGGCCATCGCCTCCATTTTCGGGCGCGGTCTTTGCCCAAATCAGAGTGTGATCTGTATCGATGAGCAAGTCTGGCTTTTTGAGTTTTTCAACTTGATACAACTCCAACCCTGATTCCGTTGATAACGCAAAGAGTTCTTGAGCCGATGCTGCCCCTGGCGAAGACATCATTAGGCCAAGGCTCACCACCATCCCAGTGACCATTGAGGTTACGGTACTTACAGGGCGGCTAATTTTTAATGGCGTTGTCTTCATGGTCTTTCTCCCTCATCCCTCTGTTGGGTTGTCTGTTGCTGTTTGCTAGATTCGGCCAAAAGTTTGTTCGCTTTGTCTAATGCTTCCTTTGCTTTTTTACACAATTCATGAGCCTGTGAAGGCGGGATAGGATTTCGGCCTTCGGTATGTTTATCATATGATTCAGCGCTCATGAATAGCCTTTCCTTTGATTCGTAAAATTCAACGATGCTTGTTTCGGATGAATGAAGCTTAAAAAGAAAGCAACGTGAACCCTTCTTTGCCTATTGTGCTAGGTATTGGCGACCATGAACCAGTATTTGAATTCCCTGAATCAAATATAAGTCCCTCGATTGGTCTTGCACTTGGGCTCACATTTGTAATCGGTGTGTTTTTCAATAATGGGGTTTGGGTCGCCAGCCAGTCATTCTTTTCCACGGACCTTGAATCCATGACCTTGGAATTTTGGTTTCCTTGAAATAACCCCTGTCCGAGGAGCACCCGCCATTCTTGAGCAAACCCTGTCGAGACATTCATCAGAACCATTGCGGTGATGATTAATGCAGCGATGTTTGTCTTGATGTGTTTCATGGCGTTGCTCCTTGGTTTGAAATTCAGATCACGTTTCATACTCCTGATAAAGCAATCCCAATGCCAGAATTGGCCAAAAGCAAAACCTCGAATAATGTTGCTTGAAAACAACATGTTACGTGAAAATAACCATGAGGGGTTTTTTGGAAAAATCTTTGTGATCGCCGTGATATATCGAAGTCTGGGATATCCCGTGGAGGGGGAAAAGAAAAGGACTGAATTTGGAATGGGCAGAGGTTCTAGGTCGATGGGGAAGGTTTTTTTATGCCAAGCTTCTGCATGCGAGATCGCAGGGTGCTAGGGTTCATTCCTAAGATCGAGGCTGCACCCCGTGCGCCTTCAATGGCCCATTTGGTTTCTTTGAGCACATGTTGGATATGAGTTCGCTCGACGTCTTCCATCGTGTGAAAGGTCTGGGAGGAAACATCAACAGGTCTGGACTTTTCTGGTGAGAAGGCGCGGAGTTCGGGAAGGTCATTGAGGGTCAGGGCGTCTTCTTGGGCCAGGATGACAGCACGCTCGATGGTATTTTCAAGTTCACGGACATTGCCTGGCCAATGATAAGCTTCAAGGGCATTCATGGCTTCCTGGGAAACCTGCTCAATAACCTTTCCCATTTTTCCTGAAAACTTTTTTAAAAAATGCGTGATCAGGACCCCAATGTCTTCCTTCCGGTTTCGAAGGGGTGGACTGGTAATGGGAAAGACATTAAGGCGGTAATACAAGTCTTCTCGAAAGTTCCCAGCTTTCACAGCTTGTTCCAATGCTCGATTGGTCGCGGCAATAACGCGCACATTTACTTTGGTGGTATGCGGATTACCTAATCGTTCGAATTCACCCTCCTGCAACACCCTGAGCAATTTCGCTTGTAGGTCAAGGGGCATCTCCCCGATCTCATCTAGAAAAATTGTTCCTTTATCGGCCAATTCAAACCGCCCAATTTTTTTTGCCAAGGCTCCCGTGAACGCGCCTTTTTCATGACCAAAGAGTTCGCTTTCAATGAGAGTACTTGGCAGCGAGGCGCAATTGACTTTGACTAAAGGACGATGGCTTCGCTTGCCTCGGTTGTGGACTGCTCGGGCTATAAGTTCTTTGCCTGTGCCTGATTCCCCTAATATGAGAACCGAGGCATCGGTTGGAGCAACTTGCTCGATCTGGGTCAATACGATTTTCAGAGCCTTTCCCCGGCTTATAATGTCCTCGAAATTATGTTCGAATTGAATTTCTTCTCGAAGATAGGTGTTTTCTGCTTGGAGTTGTGATTTTAGCTCCTCAACTTCATTCAGGGCCGATTGCAGTTCCGCCGTACGTTCTGTGACCCGTTGCTCAAGATGTTGTTGCAGCGAACGGAGGTTGAGGTGTGTGGTGACCCGGGCAAGTACTTCTTCGTGTTGTATGGGTTTCGTAACATAATCGACAGCGCCGGTTTGAAACCCTTTCACTTTATCATTGGTTTCAGCGAGTGCGGTCATAAAGATTACCGGAATGTCCGCGGTATCTGGATTGGCTTTTAGGCGCAGGCATGTCTCGAATCCATCCAGCCCTGGCATCATGACATCTAAGAGGATCAGGTCAGGCTGTGTAGTGGGAACTTGTTCAAGGGCGCTCTCTCCATCGGTGGCGACAAAGACTTCATAGCCCTGCTTGTCAAACACCTGGACCAAAATTTGGAGATTGGTGGGCGTATCATCAACTAACAGGATTGATGGTTTGCGAGATGAGAGGATGCTCATACTTGCTCACCAAGATAAGGCTTTAGGAATTCGCTCAGTTGTTTCATATTAAAAGCCTGGGCATAGCCCTTAAGTTCATTGGTAAAAGGTGTATATTGAGGGCCCATTTGGTCGATAAAGTCTATCTTTTTTCGGACTTCTAGAATTTGTCCCTTTTTGGCGAGTTCGTACAATGGTTGCAGGACATCCAGTGGAGGCGTTGCTATGGAATGGTGATCCCCAACCAAAGGCGGGGAAGGGGATAACTCTTCTTCATATTTCCATTCAAAACCGGCATGGTGTTCAAGGGCCTGGAGTAATTCCTGTTCTCGAATGGGTTTCGATAAAAATTCATTACACCCAACCTTCAAGCTTTCCTGACGACTACGGTCGAACACGCTGGCTGACAACGCAATAATTACCGTGTTGGTAAAATCAGGCATGGCTCGCAAGGCTTTCGTGGCGGAAATGCCATCGAGCACTGGCATGACGAGGTCCATAAAAATCACATCTGGGCTTTGACTCTTTGCCACCTCTATTCCTTCCTTACCATTGCTAGCTTCGAAAATAGTGAGGCCTTCATAGTTCAGCAATTTGGTGAGGACAGATCGATTCTCCCATTTGTCGTCAATGACCAACACTCGTTTTGGCCCGTTGTTGAGGCCAATAATACGTTGCCGAATTTTTGATGGTGCGATCGACGGTTGTGCAATGGGTGACAGGGAAATTGAAAACCAAAAATGAGTTCCTTGTCCAGGAGTGCTTTCTACCTCTAATGTCCCTCCCATCAACGTGACCAATTTATTGGTGATGGTCAGTCCCAACCCCGTGCCTTCAACTTGTCGCTGCGAATCCGTGACTTGTTGAAAGGGAAGGAAAATGTCTTTGATGTGCTCCGAAGCAATACCGATACCCGTGTCTTCAATGTGAAATTGCCAGGCGTGCGCGACCTTCGATTTCGTGTTTTCGGTCATGGTGAAAGTCACGTGGCCTCTATCCGTAAATTTCACGGCGTTGCCTAGCAAGTTTAATAAGATTTGGCGTAATCGCTTTTCGTCTCCTTCAACTTCTAGAGGAAGCGATTCGGGGAAATCGCAGTGAAAGGAAAGCCCCACCTGGTCGGCCCGGACTTTAATAATTTCTGTGATGGTTTTTAAAAACTCCGGAAAATGAAATGCTGTCGGGAGGAGCTCAAGTTTTTGAGCCTCAATTTTTGAAAGGTCGAGGATATCGTTAATCAAGGTGAGCAAATGTTCCCCGCTGCGATGGATCACATCAAGTCCGGATCGTTGGTCTTCGGAAATGGTTGTATCCCCCTTCAGAATTTGGGCATAGCCTAAAATTCCATTGAGCGGAGTGCGCAATTCGTGGCTCATGTTGGCTAAAAATTCGCTTTTCGCCC
Organism: Nitrospirales bacterium; assembly: GCA_029261305.1. Next base: position 20,029 of record JAJDBO010000028.1, on the reverse strand, counting down.
GGTTGGCTGATTCCGCGACGTCTTTGGCCTGGTGCAACGCCTCTTCCGCTTCCTTTCGATCGGAGATATCTTGGATCGTGCCTTCGAAAAAAAGAAAAGAGCCTTTATCGTCTTTGACTGCGCGTGCATGCTCTGAGATCCAAAAAACCGATCTATCTCGACGATACACTTGACATTCAAAGCCTTGGACTTGTCCATCTTTCTTTAAGAATTCTACAAAGCGTTTCCGCTGCCGCGAGTCAACATAGACTTGTTCGCCAATTTTTGTCACGGAGCGTAACAGGTCATCGGGCGAATCATACCCGTACATCATTGCTAGCGCAGGATTCACGCTCAGGAATTGCCCCTCGGGGGTACTTTGATAAATACCTTCTACGGCATTTTCAACAATACTGTGATATTTTTGCTCTGCAGCCCGAAGAGCTTCTTCCCCTCGTTGTCGTTCAGCAATTTCATCTTGGAGACGGGTATTAGTGGTCGACAATTCAGCCGTTCGATCTTGCACCCGTTGCTCAAGCTGAATGTGCGCTTGATGGAGAGCCTCCTCGCCCGCCTTTCGGTCAAAGGCATTCACAAATATTTCTCCAACCATTCGAAGGAGGGCGACCGAATCCTGGTCCCAGGATTTTTCTTGATGAATCGCATCTAAGCCAAGAAACCCTATGGTTTTCCCTTGTTTGACGAGAGGAACGATAATGAGAGATTGAATGTTGTCAATGGAGAGAATCAGTTCACGCTCTTTGCTAGCTTCAGGCGGGAGATCAGTGACTCGGGGAATGTGCAATGGGTGACCGCGCTTGAGTTGTTCAATAGCCCAGGGAATCCTGTCTAATGGAATTCCTTGGAGCCTTTCAATTTGGGGCTGAAGTCCAACGGCAAACCACTCGTGGGTTTTATTCATCGTGAGGCCATCTTCAGAAAAAAGATACAGATGGCTTCGTTCAACACCAGCAAATTCACCAATGACGCGCAGGGAATCAGAAACCGCTGAATCAATTTCATGCGTGGGGAGATTGATAAATTTGGTTGAGATTGTCGCAATCAAGTCTTCAAATTGAATGCGACGTTTGAGGGATTCTTCTGCCTGTCTCCGTTCAAAGGCATTGGCAAAAATTTCACCAACGATGCGGAGGAGCGATACGGTGTCGTCCTCCCAGGACTTCTCCTTTTGAATGGAGTCCATTCCCAAAAATCCAACTAGCTCCTCTCGACAGACCAGGGGGATAAGTATGGCTGATTGGACCGGATCAATTTTCAAGAACAACTCACGTTCGACGACGGCTTCCGGCGGCAAATCGCTGACCCGTGGAACATGAACGGGTTCCAGTCGCCGCAATTGATCCATCCCCCAAGAGACAGCATCTATCGGAATTCTCTGGAACTGCTCCTGAAGTGGCGTGTATCCATTACCATACCATTCGTGAGTGGCACTAATCGTTTTCCCATCCTCTGAAATTAAAAAGACGAAGCTGCGTTCAATTCCAACAAACAGGCCGACGGTTTGCAAGGCTTCACAAATGTGATGATCAATTTCGGAGATGGGGAGATTAATGAGTTTGGTAGAGATCATGGTAATGAGGTCTTCAAACCGTAAGCGTTCCTCAAGCGCGGCTTGAATCCGTTTCCGCTCGAAAAAGGTTCGCAACATTTCTGACAGAGAATTAATGAGGTTCCGTTCTTCCTTAGTAAAAGGTCCTTCTTCATCGGTGGGACGTTCTTCCACATAACAGATTTCTAAAAGACCTGGAGTTTCATCATCGGTGGTAAATTCAGCACGTTGCATCCAGTCCGTGGCCCGAAAGTTGGGCGTAGCGATATCGATATCTCCATAAGAAATTCGAGCTTCGGTGACCGTTGGATGTTGCCAAGCGCTGCTCAGGAGAGGAAGAAGTTCGCGAACAACCTCATGAGGAGCGGCCACGGGATCTTGAACGAGACGTGCAGTGTGATGCAGAGCCGTCAGCTCCTTTACACGGCTCCCCAAGTCCTGCATTAGTCCATACGCTTGTTCTTGAACTCGCAGTCGCTCGAGTGATTCAAAGGTATGCGAAATAAAGTCAGCAATGGAGCTGCCGAATTGCTGCTCATCCAAACTCCATTTACGGGGCTGGCCAATATGTTCGTGGCACAGCACACCAACGGTTTGACCTTGTTCAAAGATGGGGGAATCCATCATGGAGGTTATCCCTAGAACATCAAGGTATCCAACAGCAAATTCGCTCGTGCGCGTATCGGTGCAGGCATCATCTGTGGCAATGGTAAGATTCTCTCTCAGGGCTGAAAAATAGCGAGGGTATTGTACTATTGAGAGCTGAGCTCCCTGCTCATGAGTTCCCTTGTTGCGGTCATACACATTGAGGCAAGAGAGGAGGGTTTTATCTTCATTCAGCATCCAAATACTCACTCGTCCAACCTCTACTGTGTCAGCGACAAGTTGTGTCACCTGCTTACAGGTAGCTTCCCGTGTTGGAAAATTCCCACGAACTAAGCTGAGCAAAGCAGATTGATGCTGAATCGTCCGGTCTCGAGCATGCTTTTGTTCGGTTTCGATTTTTTTTCTTGCGGAAATATCCAGAGCATAAATATTGAGATACCCTGACTCAGGGACAGGAGCAAGACTCAAGGAATAGATCTGTTCACCAACGGTGACTTCTGTCTGTTGAGGTTCTCCAGATTGAAAGGCTTTTTCAACAATGGGGCACCAAGGCCCGGAAAATGATTTGCTGGAGCTGCAGTCCCAAAGGTGGAGTAAAGAATCACTGGCTTTATTGTGGTACAAAATGGTGCCGTCTTGAGAAAGTCGAAAAATAGGATTGGGATTCTCATCAGGAAATTTCGAGAGACTGGCGATTTCTTCCTGCGCTCTTTTGCGTTCTGAAATATCGCGAACAAAGCTGCAGTGGTAGGAAGCTCCTTCAAACTCGACATAATTAACTGAGACTTCAACGGGGAAGATTACACCATTTTTTCGGCGACTTTCGGATTCAAGGGTCAAGGCTTTTTCCCTACGGATCTCCTCCCACATTATCGGCCATTCCTCGGGGGACAAATTAGGATTGATGTCAAACACTTTCATCTTGAGAAATTCATCACGCGTATACCCATACAAAGTGCAAGCTGCTTCATTGACACCATAAAACCTGGCCTGGTCATCCACCCAAAATATCGGATCTGACGCCCGTTCAATCGTAAACTGGGCTAACCGGGCATCACGATCATTTGTACGGTTTTTAGAGCTATCAGTCATTTTTTATCTAAAGAAGTTTACTGCAAAGACTTAGTCGTCTTTGAGATCACACCATACAGGCGTATGGTCAGAAGGTTTTTCTTTTCCGCGTGGACCTTTATCCACACCTGTCGCCTCCAGACGATCTGCAGCTTGGGGGGAAAGGAGTAGGTGGTCGATGCGTAACCCTTGGTCCTTATTCCAACATCCTGCCTGGTAATCCCAAAACGTGTAGAGGCCAAATTCTGGATGCTGTGCCCGAAGTGCCTCCGTGAGGCCCAGGTAGCATAAGGTTCGAAATCGGGACCGGGTTTCCGGATGACAGAGGGCATCGCCGGCAAACCCGTCAGGGTCGTATACATCGTCATCCGTAGGACAGACATTATAATCTCCACCCAAAACCAACGTTTCCTCGTAGGTGAGGAGAGTACGGACATGGTCAATCAGCCGATCCAACCAAGCCAATTTGTACGGAAACTTTTCAGTGTCAATGGGGTTCCCATTGGGAAGATAGATTGAGGCGATGCGAACTTTTCCAACGATGGCTTCGATATACCGAGCTTGCTCGTCAGTTGAATCGCCTGGCAAAACTCGTTGTTCGATCTCGATAGGCTGTTTCGCAATGATGGCTATGCCGTTATAGGTTTTTTGTCCCACGACGGAAAAATTATACCCCAGGTCTTCAATCTCGCTTCCAGGAAAATTTTCTTCCAGACATTTCAATTCTTGGAGCAACAATACATCAGGGCTTACCTCTTTCAGGTAATCCCTCACATGCGGCAGCCTCGATTTAATGGAGTTCACATTCCATGTGGCGATTTTCATAGTCATTTTTTTGGAAGGTTAATGCGCCTCACCCCATGAGTTGCCGTGCCCGACTTCCACCGTAAGGGGTACAGAAATGTTGACCACCGGCAACGACGCTGATTCCATCACTTTCTTCACCACCTCGCCTGTTTGATCGACGGCATCTTCTTCAACTTCAAAGAGTAATTCGTCGTGGACGGTCAGGAGCATTTTAGCTTTGGTGGTGAGGTTGTGTTGTTCCAAGGCTGATGGTACACGAATCATTGCGCGTTTTAAAATGTCGGCGGCGGTGCCTTGGATGGGGGCGTTAATAGCTGCGCGTTCGGAAAAATTTCGGCGGGCGGCATTACGCTCGTGAATGCCTGGGACATGGACGCGACGACCGAATAGTGTTTCGATGTATCCATGTTCGCGGCAATATTGTTTGGTGCGGTCCATGTATTCGTGAATACCTGGGTATCGTTCGAAATAGGCTTTCATATAGGCGGCGGCCTCTTCATTGGAAATGCCAAGCTGACGGCTAAGTCCGAAGGCGCTGATGCCGTAAATGATTCCAAAATTGATGGCCTTGGCTTTTCGGCGCATGGCTGGATCTAAATCCTTGGCTTCAACTCCAAAAATTTGGCTGGCGGTGAGGGCATGAATGTCTTGTCCTTCGTGGAAGGCCTGCTTCAATACCTCGATATTCGCAATGTGTGCGAGCAGTCTGAGTTCAATTTGAGAATAATCAAGCGATAGCAATGTCCATCCTGGATTGGCCACAAAGGCATGGCGAATCTTCCGACCATCTTCGGTACGGATGGGAATATTTTGGAGATTGGGATTGGTCGAGGATAGACGGCCTGTGGAAGCCCCGGCCATGGCATAGGAGGTGTGGACGCGACCAGTCCGTGGATTGATCTGTTCGACTAAGGCATCGCTATAGGTACTTTTCAATTTGTCGAGTTGTCGCCACGCCAACACTTTTGCCGGTAGCTCGTGCCCTTCTGCTGCTAAGGCTTCCAACACATCGGCCCCGGTGGTGAAGGCCCCGGATTTCCCTTTTTGTCCACTGCCCAGTTGCATTTCCTCAAACATTACGGTCCCCAGCTGTTTGGGCGATCCCACGTTAAATTCATGCCCGGCTAGTTCGTGAATGTTCTTTTCTAATACAGCCTGGCGTGCTTCGAAGTCCTGGCTGAGGGATTCGAGTTTTTCGCGATCAACTTTGATCCCTTCGGTTTCCATTTCGACAAGCACTGGGATGAGCGGTCGCTCTAATGTCTCGTAGGGTGTCACCATGTGTTCGGCCAGTAAGCGAGGTTTAAGTAATTGGTGAAATTGGAGGGTGACGTCTGCATCTTCGGCGGCATAGGTCAAGGCTTTCTCGAGTGGAACGAGATCGAAGGTGATTTGTGATTTTCCTGCGCCTGCGACTTCTTTGAACTTGATCGTGGTATGTCCAAAATGCAATCCGGCCAATTCGTCCATACCGTGGCCATGACTGCCACCGTCTAAGACGTAGGACATGAGCATAGTGTCGTCCACCGGTGAGATGGTGACTCCATAACGCTGAAGTACGACGATGTCGTATTTCAAATTATGACCGATTTTGAGTACTGACAGGTCTGCCAAGAGCGGACGTAGAATGTCGAGTGCTTCTTCGATTGGAATTTGTACTATAGGTTCATTCTGTTCGGAGGTGTCATTTTGTGCCGGAGCATCAGAAAAGTCCAATTCCGATGGTGGTTCAGGGTGTCGGTGAGCAAGGGGAATGTAGCAGGCATGGCCGGGCTTCACACAGAGGGAAATGCCAACTAACTCCGCGCGGCTTTCATCCAACGATGTAGTTTCAGTATCAACCGCGAAGGATCCAGCATAGCGTGCTTGGGTGACCCAATCTTGCAATACCGCCGTGGATTGTACCAATTCATACCGCGTGGTGACTGGAGCCGTTGGTTTGGGTAGCGGGGCCCCTACAATTTCTGGGATCTCTTCCCCGGAAGCCTTTAGACGACTTTGAATTTTGGCAATGAGAGATTTAAACCCTTGTTCGTTGAGGAAATTAAGAAGTTGTTGCGGGTCAGGATTTTGGCGTTGCAACTCCTCCACTGTCAAATCTGTGGGTACGTCATCCCGGAGGCGTACAAGTTCTCGAGACATTCTTGCTTGATCGGCAAAATCGATGAGGCTTTGGCGTCGTTTTGGTTGTTTGATTTCCTGGGCTCGCGCCAACACTGAATCCAGATCTCCATACTCTTGGATGAGTTGTGCCGCGATTTTTATGCCAATGCCTGGAACGCCGGGTACATTGTCCGTGGAATCCCCTGCCAAGGCCTGGACATCCACGACTTTATCCGGACCAACACCGAACTTTTCCTGTACCTCCTTTGGCCCAATCTTCTTATTTTTAATGGCGTCGAACATGCTCACGCGATCGGTGACTAACTGCATCAGGTCTTTATCGGAGGACACAATAATCACTTCGACGCCCTCAGCTTCTGCTTGCTTGGCATAGGTCGCAATCAGGTCATCTGCCTCAAAGCCTGGCGCCTCAATACATTCCACATTGAAGGCACGTGTGGCATCTCGCACTAAGGAAAACTGGGGAATCAGTTCGTCCGGTGGCTCCGGACGGTTGGCCTTGTAATCGGCAGAAATTTCATTTCGAAAGGTTTTGCGTGCTGAATCAAAAATGACGGCCAAATGTGTGGCATGGAGGTCGTCTAGCAGCTTGAGCAACATGTTGGAGAATCCCATGACGGCATTGACGGGAGTGCCATCAGGTCGCGTCAATATCGGTAGGGCGTGGAAGGCACGAAAAAGGAAGCTCGAGCCATCAACTAAGCACAGATGTTTTTGCGTGTTGTCTTGGTTTTCCGGAGTCATCATCATAATGTTGTAGTCTGGGCGAAACCGATTGTAGGGCTCAGCCATTCAAATTCATAAGAAAAATCTGTGCCAAGGATGTAGCACAATCTGTGCAGGTGGGGAAAGAACCAGAAAAGAGCCATTTCTTGCAGAGACAGGCTCATTTTTCAGACTGAAGTGTAACAAAGCTTTGCCACGATATACCGTTTAACCATGAAATAACGAGGGTTAGGAGTTTGGGAGAAACATGGATCTGTGAAGACCATCACTCGTAACCAATTGAAAATATGATAAAAAATGTATTTTTATGCCATTCGGTCTCTTTGGCACCAACTCTGCAATAAAAACTGAAAGAAGACGAAATGGTCAATGTTTTTTCAAATGTGGTCTTAAGGAGAATCTGATGTCACCAAGATCAAGAATTCGAACCTTTGTTTCCTTTTCCGTACTCATCTTCGGGTTGACACTAAGCGCTACCCCAGTTTTGGCGGAATCCAATGACAAAGGTTCTATTATGGTGGCTCTCCTCCAACAACAAGGTCAGCTCGATCAACAGATTGGCCAAGTTGAAAAGAGGATTCTAGAAGCTCAAGGTCGGCCATTTCCTCTAAAAATCTCGCACAAAATTGTTGCTCGATCCGTAGACCGAAGTCATTCTAAGCCGATTGGTCACAAGAATGATGATATTTCAATGCTGGATGAATATACGGTGGAGGATACGTATCTAGACCCGTTTGATGAAAATCCATCAAAGGTTGTGCAGGACCCATGGGAAAATTTCAATTCTACCGTGTTTGATTTTAATCTGGGTTTAGATCGGCGAGTTATCCGGCCAGTAGCCAAAGGCTATCATGCCATTATGCCCGATGTAGCAGAAGAAGCCTTGGGAAAGGCGTTTTCCAATATTCGTATTGTGCCCCGTTTGGCCAACAATCTACTTCAGGGGAAGGTATCGGAGGCTGGTGTGGTGGTTAGCAGATTTTTGATTAACAGCACGATTGGGCTGGCAGGGTTTTTTGATGTTGCTGAAACGCAGTTTGGTCTCACAGCGCCCGTTGAAGAGGATGCCGGCCAAACGCTGGCGAAACTGGGTGTAGGAACGGGGCCATACTTGGTGTTGCCACTTCTCCCACCAACAACAATTCGGGATGGTGTAGGGACTTTGGCCGACTTAGCCTTGGATCCCTTAAATTATGTCCTGCCATTTGTTGCGCAGGCTTCCAAACGAGTCGGTGAAACGGTGAACACTCGTGCCCAGAATGTGGATTCCTTTGAAGGAATCGAGGATAGCACCCTCGACTTATATGCTGCAGTCCGTGACGCCTATGGGCAAACTCGTGCGCAAGCCATCGCCCAATAATCTGAGAGAGGTCTGACAAGGGTTAGGCCTCCATTTCCCCCCCAGACATCAATAATTTTCTCCCGTCTTTTTTCTTTCGTTGTAATTTCCTGTCGATATTATTTATCTTTAGCCAGTCTCTATGGAGGTCTTCGTGGTGATTCATAGGGACTTCTGTCTAGTATGGCTGAAAAAACGTAGTTTCGTGTATGTGAATTTAAATCCTTTCGATCAATCATTTTTACAGGGGCGGTCATGAAGAATGCATTTTTTAAGGGTCATGGATTAGGCAATGACTATATTGCCCTTGACCCGAAAGAATTAGATTTTAAACTGACACCAAAGTCCATTCGGGCCATTTGTGATCGTCATTGGGGCGTGGGAAGCGACGGGATCTTGGCGTTAACCCCCTCCAAGAAGGCAGACTTCGGGCTCAGAATTTACAATCCCGATGGCAGTGAAGCTGAGAAGTCTGGAAATGGGTTGCGAATTTTTGGATGTTATTTGTATGCGACGAAGAAGACCAAGCGGCGATCATTCAGTGTTGAGACCAAAGGCGGGCTTGTGCATGTGGATTTAGAGCTGGATCAAGGTGGGCAGGTCATCGGGGCCACTGTCGATATGGGGCGAGCGTCATTTCAGCCCAGGGCCTTGCCGTGTACTATTCGTGCTCCGGAGCTTATTCTCCAGCCAATCAAGGCCGTGGGTCAATCTTTGCGGTTTACGGGAGTAAGTGTCGGCAATCCGCATTGTGTATTGTTTAAGGATAAAGGCGGGAAGTGGACGCGCGAGGATTTGCTCCATATGGGTCCAGAATTAGAACATCATTCGATTTTCCCCAAACGCACGAATGTCCAACTGGCCGTCCCCACCGGCCCAAACTCTTTGTATATTTTTATTTGGGAGCGTGGGGCCGGAGAAACCCAAGCCTCAGGATCTTCTTCTTGTGCCGCAGCAAGCGCTGGTGTGCGCTTAGGGTTGATTAAGAGCCCAGTGACCGTCAAAGCGTCAGGAGGAAATCTGCTTATTACTGTCGATTCTCAATACAATCTGACGATGAAAGGCCCAGTGGCTGAGGTGTATCAAGGTCACCTTCATCCTGGGTTTCTTCTTGCCAAGAAATAAAAAAGGGTGACGACTATGAGATGATTTACACCAATCCATCATCTTCACGTCAGCTCCTCTCAATTCACTTCGGCTTTCCATTCGACTTTGTCGTTAATTGGGCAATGGCGTTGGTCGTGTGACTTCCCAGCCTTCACCTTTCAAGGTCTGTAGGAAATCCACTAGATCTTCTTTTTCTCGTTCTGAAAAATATCTATGTGTCTTTATCGCCGTGAAATCCTGAGGAAAGGGTAGTGTGGAGGGTGATTGACCCGAGAGGAACTTTTACACGTGTGTGTTCTCAATGACCTGTTTAATTTTTTCGACGAGTCCCTCAATTTGATAGGGTTTTTGAATGAACGCATTGAAAGGTTTTCCAATGAAGTGCTTCAGCGCCTCTTCTTCTGAATAGCCACTCGAGAGAATGACTGGTATATCAGTTCGAATCCGTTGTATTTCGTAAAATAACTCTTCCCCATTCATTTGTGGCATGGTGAGATCCAGCAGGACGGCTCGAAGGTCATGATGATATTGACGAAACAGTTCGAGTCCGGCTTGGCCATCTCGCGCACTGAAGACGTGGTATCCCGTGTCTTCTAGGATTAATTGAGCGGCAAGTCTTACGTCGTCTTCGTCATCAACTACGAGAATGGCCCCTTTGCAAGAAGGGTTTTTTTGGATGCCCGATGGCTCTTGTTGCATAAGCTCAATTTCTGGGGACCGCGGTAAAATTATCCGAAAGGCGGTTCCTTGACCCAATTCACTAGATACATTAATGGCTCCGCCATGTGCACGAACAATACCAAGCAGGGCCGCCAGTCCAAGTCCTCGCCCAGCAAATTTCGTGGTGAAAAATGGATCGAAGATTTTTTCCAAGTCTTCGGAGTCGATGCCTATCCCCGTATCCACGACTTCTAGAAACACGCAGGTATCACGTTCAAATTCTCCTCGAACATGGCATTCACGCAAATAGTCTTTCGTGACTTCCATTTTTCCTGTTCGTAACGTGATGGTGCCGATCTGGTCATTGATGGCTTCTGAAGCGTTGATGATGAGATTCATTACTACCTGACGCATTTGGGCCGGATCAACATTGACCATGGGAAGACTCGAGGATAGGTCATACAACAAGGAAATTTTTTTAGAAATTGAGACGTCGAGCAAATGACCCATTTCTTCTACCAGCTTTGAGACATGGACGGCTTGAATGAGTGGTTTGCCTCGTCCCGCATAGGTCAACATTTGATTAGCCAATTCGCCCCCGCGCAAGGAGGCTTGTTCGATTTTGAGAAGGTGTTCTCGCCCTGGTGAATCAAGCGGGAGTTTTTTCGCCGCGAGCCCCGCATGAGCGACGATGGTCATCAGAAGATTATTAAAGTCATGAGCGACGCCTCCTGCGAGTACCCCAAGACTTTCAAGTTTTTGGACTTGTTGCATCTGAATCTCGACTCGTTTCCGCTCTTCCTCTGCAATCTTTCGAAAGGTGATGTCTCGCAACGATGCAAGGAAGGCCGACTCCTCTTCCCAGTCAATTTCTACGACCCGCATTTCTACTAGTCTGATTTTCCCTGTTGAGGTGAGGATGTCAATTTCTGTGGTGTCGCCTACCAAAAATGGAAAGCCAAATTTCGATCCCACGAGATCAACCCAAGTCTTTCCAAATAGGGCTTCGGCTGCAGGGTTCACAAATCGAATCGATCTATCTGATCCCAGGATGACCATCCCGTCAATGTTTTGCTCGATTAGGAGTTGAAAACGGGGATGGCTTGGTTCGAGCTGTTTAAATTGATGCAATGATGGGCCAGGGTGCATGGGTTTGAATCGAGACATCCGCCCTCCTTTGTTAAGGTTGCGACTTCCATTGGCGTATGGCTTCGAATCCTTCTTGAGGAAGCCGTGCGCTTCTCTGGCTTTTTCACCAACGGAATCACTCTGGGATCATTCTTGATGATTCCCAAATAGTGAAGCGTAAACTATTTCTTGAGGTGAAACCCGTCTCGTTTGCAGGTATGGAGTCAACTCGTCCTCAAAGTGACGAGGGACCTTTGTTTCAAAAAAAGGCTTGAACTCCAAAACCGCAGTTTTTTGACACAAGTACCAGCCTCATACCAAAGGGGGAGGTGATGGCATCACCGCATGATGAAATAAAAGAATGAGATCAAAAAGAATGACGCTTGGAAAAAAGCCGAATGAAAGGGGGTTGAGTGATAGCCAAAAATGGTTGGTCGAATGAGAGAAAATAATTGTGATTTGCGTCCATCGGTTATTCATAAGATATTTTCCTAAAGGCTTAAAAAAACAAGGAAAAATATATTTAATAAAGTGTAAACCCTTAGTTAAGACTCTATATGAACCTTTTGGTAATCAATGTCAAGAAATATCGATATTATTATTTAAGTATAATTTCTCTTAGAATTCTAATGAGGGGTATGGTGTTGAGTCAATCTTTAATGTGAGCGATGTTCCCTCCAATTAGATCAGCAAAATATTTGGGTATGAGAAAGAGAAAAAAAGAAGGCGAGGTTCTATTCTAGCGAGAGAGGTAGGGAAACGGTAAAGGTGGTTCCACGGTCGGTGAGAGAATGTATCGCTAACTGTCCCTTATGTCGTTCCACGATCCGACGGACAATGGTGAGGCCTAGGCCTTGTCCTCCTCCGGTTGACGGGTTGAGGCGGTGAAACATCTGAAAAATTCTTTCTTGATGGTCTTCCCTGATTCCAATACCGTTATCTTCGACACCGTACTTTGAATACCCATTCTCGCGAACACCTGTGATGCGAATCATTCCGGGTCGGATGGGTGAAACATATTTCTGTGCATTGTCAATCAAATTGAAAAACAGTTGATTCACCAGAGTCGCATCCCCTGTACAATTGGGGAGGTCTTCGATTTGCAGGGCAATGCCTTTTTCTTTCAACTGATATTCCATACCCATAATTATTCCAGCGATCATGTCGTTCATGTTGAGATCTTCAAACTTCAAGGACAACCGACCTAATCGCGAAAAACGCAACAGTCCATGCAGGAGGCCCTCCATTTTTTTTGCCCCAGCTTGGATGTAATGGAGTGATTCTGGGATATCACCATCAAGAATGGCCATCACACCTTGTTTCACTGAAGGGGCGAGTTTATGCGATTCGAGAAGCCCTTGGAGCTGGCGGTGGGAATGGGCGAGTTCTTTGCTAAACCCTTGGATATTGACTAATGGTGATCGAAGGTCGTGGGAGGCTACGCTGACAATCGTCTCAAGTTCCTGGTTTTGTTCCAAGAGCGTACTATTAAGATGGGCCATATCCAGTTCAGTTTTTTTTCGGTGGAGAATGTTCGCCTGAAGATCCGAATGGGTCTGATCCAGTTGTGTGGTTTTTTCTCGTAAAGTTTCAGCTAACACCACTTCTTCATTTTTTATTTTTCCCAAAAGTAAGGCGAGGGACCATGCGAGGATCAGGGCAAGGATTCTATTATAAGAATCCGTTGGGTTTTCTTGAAACGTCGGAGCATTGAAGGCTCCCAGGAGGATCAGGATTGAACCCCAACTCGTTGCGGCGAATAATCCATGACGGGTGGGTACCCACCAGGATATCAAAACTACGAATACATATAAAAATGGAATGGGCCAAGGTGCGGAAACGAAAATATCGAGGAGAAGAAGCAGTAGCCCCGACACGGCACAAAGGAAAGTGCTCAGTCGACCTTGCTGGGCATTCTGGTGCTTTCCTGCAAAAACAGGAAATAAGTTTCGTTGCGTTGGCCGTCCTTTGCCAAACTCATTCATGAGAAAAATTTAGGGAAATAATTGAGCGACCCTTACTGAGCATAAACAGGTTGGGTACTCTGCCTCTGGATCCCTTGGATGTCAAGAAAAGTTGGTAGAGTGCCTGAATTAGCCAATGGCGAATGTGAATGGAAGTTTAGAAGTTGTTTCGTTGTCAGGTTCAATGTGGCTATGATAAAATCAGAATTTACGGGCGATTAGCTCAGTGGGAGAGCGCTTCCCTCACACGGAAGAGGTCACTGGTTCGATACCAGTATCGCCCACCACTTCATCTATTTCACGCATCGACGTGGCTTTCCCTTGCGGCTCATTTTTTTTTCATGTGATATTCTAGCGAAGACCCACGACGCTCCTACAGGGCCGTTTCTCTTGAAATGTTCCCGAGCGGTCTTGGTCTTTGTGGGCCTTATTGCGTGGACGGCCTGTAGTACTCCTCCTCAGCCTGAACCCGGACTTCCCCCATCAGCGAGCGATCTTATTCTGTTGGGCTCGACCAAGCTCTGTGATGACAAAACCCTCGTTCTCAATTCCTGGAAAGGGACCACCTTTTCCAAGGAACCCTGGGGTTCTGGGGAACGACTTCAACGATTATCTCAGAGCAGTCAACCAGATCACGATCGGTTCTATTTTTTTAATGAGGAGGACATTCTGGTTGGGGCGATTTTTCGATTCATCTCTGGGTTGAACCTGGAACCCTATCCGGTCTTGCGTCAAACCCTGTCTGAATTACCTCCCTCTTCAGCCTTCTTCCTTGATCCCACCCAACTGCTACAAAGTACCAAGGCTAAATCTGGGGTTCTCTTTCGGACCGGGGATAAATTGAGTACCACACATTATCTTGTGCTCGATGACGAAGATCATCCTGAATTATTAGTTGCTTCCATGGCCATCGACCCTTACGAACAGTTACTGTCTAGTTATCAAGAATCCTATTTGCCAGGTTTGGTCCGGACAATCTCAGAAGAGAAAGCCAAGGAATCTGCCCTGAGTAAGGACAACAAGTTTCTGGCTCTTCAACAATTTGCTCGGGGAGAAGCTGCGTTATTTTTGTCATGTGGCCAGCGACAACCCGAGGTGGCTGTCGATGCCTATCGCCGAGCTCTTGAATACGGGTTTAAGAATGAAGTGAGATTGGCTGAATCCCATCATCGTCTTGGTTTAGCTCTTCGAGAAACTGGGCAAATGGCTGAAGCCCAATTACAATTGGAAAAAGCTCTTGAAATTAGGCCAAACGTTCCTGAGGTGATCAATAACCTTGGGAGTGTGTTGGTGCAGCAGAATAAACAGGCACAGGCCGTTGAACTTTTTAAAAAGGCCATTGTGTTGCGACCTAATTATGCGCGAGCCCGGTTTAATTTAGCCGAGGTGTTGGAGAAGGTGAATAAGCGACGGGCGATTGAAGAATACGAGACCTATCTAGCCTTGGTCGAGGGAATTCCAGAGGAAGAGCCACGGGTGTTACTAGTTGAAGAACGCGTAAAGCGGCTCAAAGGGAAATAGTTCATTCGATGAAATTCTACGCAGTCCGAGTTGGTCGTTCGCCAGGAATTTATACTTCTTGGGATTCTTGTGTGTCGCAGGTAAAAGGGTATCCTGGAGCGATCTATAAATCCTTTAAAACTCAAGCTGATGCTCAATCGTTTCTGGATGTTGATGCAGCTGAACCCACGCTTGATATTGGAACCGATGGATCGTCCAAGTCATCCACGGCAGTAGATATATGGGTGGATGGATCTTGTATTCATAATGGTGGGGACGACATGCAATTAGGATGGGGCTATCTCATCCTCGAAGGGGATCGTGAGATTCATCGCGCCAGTGGAAATGATATTCCCGAAGAAGCCCGGCAACACCGCAACGTGGCGGGAGAGATTCAGGCGGTATTGAAAGCCTTAGATTGGTGCCATGCTCAGGGTATTCCTAGTGCGACCATTTATTATGATTATCAAGGATTAGCAGAATGGGTGAAAGGTTTTTGGAAGGCCAAAACACCGTTTACGCAGGCCTATGTCTCTACCGTAAAGGCCCATGGGATGGACCTTCGATGGGGAAAAGTCCTCGCCCATTCAGGAGAGAAGTACAACGAGATTGTCGATCAATTGGCCCGTGAGGCTGCGAGAGCAGGATAGTGAAGCGGTTTCTCTTTTTGTGAGATATGAAATGCCAGAGGCGATGATGGTTTTTAGAGCTTGCCTTCGCCTTTGAGATACTTTCGAAATCGACCCATCAATTCTTCGCCCAACACTCCGACTTCAGGTTTTTCCTTTGTCATAAACTCTTTAATTTCAGAAAGGCGTTGTTCGGCTTGATCATTGCCTTTGAGCCGTTTGACTTTGTGAATGGCATCATCAAAGGCGTCGAAGGTAAGTTCTTGATAGCCAAAAGCGCGAATGCGTTTCACGGCTTTCATCATAGCTTCATTTCGGAATACCGTGAGGTGTTCAGAATCAATTTCTTTTAACCCTAATTTTCTCGCACGACGTTCAGCAGCTTTTCGAATGCCGCTACGGACAAAGTCCGGTGATGTATTCAAGCGTTTCCAGGCTTCATCGTTCCAAGAGACTTGTTCCTGAGGGGATTCCCAAATTTTGGTCAGGGTTTGTTCATCAATGACCGTAAGTCCAGATTCACGTGCTAAATCTTCCGCATCATGCTTGAGCATATCGGTCACAAATTCAAGCGCGATGGGAGGAGAGTCTTTAATTTTATCACGCAACATCTCTTGAGCACCCGCCGTCCATTCGAGAGGCGTCAGTACCTCCTCGGTACGTTCCCCCATGGATTCAACTTTTTCAAACAGGTCGACATTCACTTCCATATGCCCACCTTCGCGAGCCACTTCTTCCGCGATTTGCTGAGTCATGGCACGCATGAATTCAGGGACGGTTTCTAAGCGCTTCTTAGCTTCAGCTGTCCAAGGTAAACGACCTTTGGCCATTTGATCGGCGGCTTCGGCCATGCCGGCCTCACCTCCCATCCCTCCCATCATTTGTGCTTTGAATTGATCGAGGAGTTCTCCGGTAATTTCTTCCCGTCCAAGTTCGCCAGCTTTTTTTTCAGCTAACCGTTTGACCATGCCACGGAGAAAAATTGGAGCCCGCTCTATACGTTCAAGGGCATCTGGTGTCCAGGTTGGGGTCGATGTTTTGGATTCAGATTCTGAAGAACTCATGAGTGTATTCCTAACTATTCGCTATTGAGCAATTCTTTAATTTCTTTTCCGGCCTTAAAGAACGGCATCCGTTTTTCGGGAACTGCGACGGTCTCTCCAGTTTTGGGGTTTCGACCGTCTTTGGTGCGACGAATCCGTAGGCGGAAGCTTCCGAATCCGCGAATTTCAGTTTTTTCCCCATTTTTCAAGGCATCGCGGATAGAGTCAAATATGCAGTTCACAACTTTTTCTGCATCCCGTCGACTTAACGCCGTTGCTTTTTCCGTGACTTTTTCAATCAAGTGCGCTTTGGTCATTGCCCCTCTCCTTGATCTGTCATTATATGAGACTCTTGGCATGCCTGAATTAGGGTGTAACAGCAATAAATCAACTGGTATTCTTTGCACTCGCTATAAAGCCATGAAATACATGAGGTTTAGACCGGTTTTGATGGGCAACCCTACAGCCTCCCCTAAAAATCTATTTCCTAAAAACTCCTGCAAGGAAAAGGCTTTTTGCGTTTCGACCACGTACGGATGTTCTTTCATTCCACTCATCTCTGCGGCAAGTTTGATCGCTTGGTGGAGGTCGCCAAGTTCATCAACCAGTAACACATCCTTGGCTTGTTGCCCTGTGAAGATTCGACCATCAGCCAGAATCTCGACATCCGCAATATCCAATGATCGACCATCCGCCACGGCTTCGATAAATTGACGGTGTGCATCATCCATCACGGTTTGCAAATATTGCTGCTCATCATCACTCATGGTTCGAAAGGGAGAGCCCACGTCTTTATATCGTCCACTTTTAATGACCGTATTACGGACGCCAATTTTCTCCATGAGGTCTTCGAAATTCGCTAATTGCATGATGACCCCAATGCTTCCAGTCAATGTGCCTGGATTGGCCAAGATGCGATCTGAGGCCACCGCGATATAATAGCCCCCGGATGCCGCAACGGTGCCCATCGATGCCACGATGGTTTTATGATTATCCTTTCGGACCCGCTTGACCGCATTATAGATTTCCTGTGAGGGGGCGACTCCCCCGCCTGGGCTATCAATACGAATAACAATGGCTTTGACCAATGGGTCTTCACCAAACTGTTGAAGTTCATTGACTGTGGTTTGGGAATCAAGAATGGGCCCTTGAATTCTGATGAGGGCAATGCGTTCTTGTCCAATTCCCGCCAGGTCAGGCAGCAAACTTTTTCCGATCATCGTCAATAGCAATGCCCCCGCCAGCATCCAAAAAATACGACGCCAGCGAGAGGATTTTGGCTTTGATGCAGTGTCTTCAGACATGGTGTTCCCTGACGAGTAGAGGGTTACTCACTTTCCTGTTCGGTGGTGGCTTCTTTGTCTTGTGCTGCTCGTCCAAGGCTTTGATCGAATTCCTGTTGCCCACTATTATAAGCGTCGAGGTCCTTGGTGTCCGCATCTGCGGAATGTTCTCGTGCACTCAGGGCAATCTTTCGTTCTTCACAATCAACTTTAACGACTTTGGCGGTAATGGATTCACCAATTTTAAACATCTCTTCTAGCTTGCCTTGGCTATCCTGGCCGGTTTCACTAATGTGAATGAGTCCTTCGACATCGCCCTCTAACTCCACGAATACGCCAAAGTCTGCAATTTTCGCAATGGTGCCGGTGGCCGATCCGCCGACTTGATAACGGGAGGGAATTTCGGTTTCCCAAGGATCCGACGTCAGCTGTTTGAACCCAAGGGATAAGCGTTCTTTTTCTTTGTCGATTCGCAAGATGACCGCTTCCACTCGTTGAGCCTTTTTGAATAATTCAGACGGATGTTTAATGTGCTTAGTCCAGGACATATCCGAAATATGAATCAGACCATCAATGCCTTCGTCTAGGCCCACAAACGCGCCAAAATCGGTGACGCTTTTGACTTTACCTTCGATCTGAGTCCCAACAGGATACCGCGATTGGATAATGTCCCATGGGTTTGGGGCTGTTTGTTTCATACCAAGAGAAATCTTACGACCCTGCTGATCGACATGAAGGACTTGAGCATCAATGGCATCACCAACCGCGACAACGCGCGATGGATGTCGCACTTCATGAGTCCATGACATTTCCGACACGTGGACGAGTCCTTCGACTCCAGGCTCTAATTCCACGAATGCTCCGTAATCAGTCAAGCTGACAACTTTCCCAGCCACACGCGAGCCTTCGGGGTATTTGGCCGCGATTTCCATCCATGGATCGGCAGTCTTCTGCTTTAAACCGAGAGAAATTCTTCCGGACTCCTTGTCATATTTCAGAACGAGGACTTCTAGGCGATCACCAACAGAGAACATATCGGAAGGATGCCCAACGCGGCCCCAAGAAATATCCGTGATGTGCAAGAGTCCATCAATGCCCCCAAGGTCCAGGAACGCTCCGTAGTCCGTAATGTTTTTGACTGCCCCTTCGATTAACTGCCCTTCGGCTAAGGTCGCTAAGGTCGTCTTGCGTTTTTTATCGCGTGTTTCTTCTAATAAGGCTCGTCGTGAGATGACGACATTTCCGCGTCGATGGTTAATCTTAATAATTTTGAAGGGGAAGGTTTTGCCAACGAGGCTATCTAAATCTCTGACTGGCGTTAAGTCGATTTGAGAGCCAGGGAGAAAGGCTTTAACCCCGATATCGACCATCATGCCGCCCTTTATTCGGGATACGACTTTTCCTTGCACTTCTTTTTCTTCGGTGTGGGAAACTTCTAGCTCTTCCCATATCTTCATTTTGTCCGCTTTTTCTTTGGACAAAACCAGATTCCCATCAGAATCTTCGCGCTGTTCAATATAGACCTGTAGTTTGTCTCCCATGGCCAGGGTCGGAAGTTCGTCAGGAAGGAACTGATTCATGGGAATCACGCCTTCTGATTTATAACCAATATCGACAATCACCCGGTCTTTTTGGATGGCTACCACCCGACCTTCAGTAATGGTGCCTTCTTCAAAATTCCGAAAGGTTTCTTCATACAGGGCGGCTAATGTTGCCTGATCAAATTCTTCAACAATGGGGTTAGACATAGTACTCATTCTGTTCCTTAGTCTTCATTCGCAATTAGCGACGGAGGTGATGGGATTTCTAGTTTGAAGCCAACGTGGAGGCTAGATTCCCAGGTTTATAATGCCGGTGTCGATGATTGTCCCACGCAACCTATTTCAGCAATCCGGTCCATGACGGTTTGACTAATATGTGTGTAAAGCTCTCTTCCTTGATATTTTTCCATGTCTTGGTGAAAGTCCAAAGGCTCTCCAAAACTTACCGATACCGGATGCCTTCGTAACCAGCAGGCGCCCATTGGTAACACCTGAAAGGTTCCGTCAATGTAGGCAGGAATAACAGGGCATTGAGCCTCAGCGACCATCATTCCTATCCCAGGCTTCCCTGGCCGAAGGTTTCCATCTGAGGTTCGAGTGCCTTCAGGAAAAATAACGACAGTCTTACCTGCCTTCAGCATCTCGACAGCATACTGAAAGGCTTTTCGATCCCAGCGTGTATGGTGCAATGGAATCCAGCCAATTGAGCGTAACATCCAGCTCAACACTGGGTTCGGGAACAAATTGGCTCGACCTAAAAAGAAAAGACGTCGCCGTACCCCACACCCGAGCAAGGGGATATCCGTATAGCTAGCATGGTTGGCAGCTATGAGGACCCCACCAGATTGGGGAATATGTTCCGTGCCATTCGTTCGGTATCGAAGGAAGAGGTGACTCAGGCTTCGACAGAGGATCCACAGGATCCCATAAATAATTGTGCTCACAGGCGAGC
>JAJDBO010000270.1 GCA_029261305.1 Nitrospirales bacterium | reverse complement strand
GGATGTCCTCCTGAAAACCCCTATGTTCCTCCGGATTTGCTCTATCACTACCGTACATATGAGGTTGAGAAAAACCCGACCTCAATCCAAGCCGGGGATTTTAATCAAGATGGTTTTGCCGACTTGGTGACTAGTAATATCGCGGCTAACTCTTTGTCTCTGTTGTATGGCAATGGGGATGGAAGCTTTCAAGCCCAGGTACCAATTCGGGTGTGTCAAGAGCCGAGGAATTTAGCATTGGCGGATTTCAATCGAGATACGCATCTTGATTTTGCCATTGCTTGTTCAGGGAGCGACCAGGTCACGATTCTAGCTGGGCAAGGCGATGGGACTTTTGAAAAAAGTGCGCAATACCATGTCAATCGAACCCCAGTGTCCATTGCCACCGGAGACTTTAATAATGATCAGCTCCTGGATATGGTGGTGGCCCTTCGGAACGATAAGCTGCAATTGTTTTTTGGCAATGGCCTTGGAAAATTCCGTCTGGGACCCTTATACGAATACGGTGATACCCCAACTTCCGTGGCTACGGCAGACGTGAATAGTGATGGCTTTTTGGATTTAGCCGTATCCAATGGTGGTCCTATGAGCAGCGCGGTGTCGATATGGTTAGGACAGGGCGATGGAAATTTTCTTATGCCCACGGATTACCGCACAGGGAAGCGCCCCTTATCTGTGTCATTCGCGGATTTTAATAATGATGGGGTATTGGATCTCTTCGTCATTAATGGCCAAATGAATACCATTACCGTGTTTTTGGGAAATGGTGACGGAACGTTTCGAGAGGGCATTGATTCAGGAGGCGATGCTGGACCCAATCATGGATTAGCTCAGGATTTTGATGGCGACCAAATCCTGGATGTGGCGGTCGTGAATATCCAATCAGGAAGTATGTCTGTGCTTTTTGGGAAAGGGGATGGGAGTTTTCGATATCCACCTCGGCATTATGGGACGCCCCATGGTCCCTTTGCGATTACCTCGTTAACCCTGGCCAAAGGGCGAGGTGAGCAGCCTGGTTTGGCTATTGCGAATAATGCGAAAAATAGCATATCCGTTTTTCTTCATCATGGGTTGAAGTCCAGGGAATTTATTGAAAACGCCAATGAATAGTTCCGTTGAATATTTTAAGACCAAGATAGATGGCATGCGTTTATTCACCTAGGTTATACTTCTTGACACTTTCAAAGGCCTGTGGATACAGTGACGAATCGTCTATAAACCCTAGCCATAGTGGTACTGTCATTTTTAGACTTTTGGTGAAATAACATGCGGACGTTCGTGTGGTGGTTTGGTATGGGGTCGTTGCTGACCCTTTCGGTATTGATGGTTCAGGGCGGCGTTCGAGATCTTCTCTACGGCACGCCGGACTCTACACCGGTTGAAGCGTTTCTCTCGATTGGATCCACCATTTTTGGCGGCGGGATCTTGGCAGGGTGTGTTGCGGTGATTTTGAATCGGCTACGATAGGTCGATGTGAATGCATGATGGTTTTGTACCATATGCGATTGCGCAAGGTTTAGAATGAATCGGGAAAAGCCGAACAGAGTGTTTTATGGAATGTCTTAGATGCAACGGGCTTATGCTGGTCGAACGGCATTATACGTCCATCACGAAACGTCTCTATGCCCGTTGCCTAAACTGCGGTTTTTGGTTTGATCTCGTGGATGTACTCAGATTCTTTCACCGCGTCATAGACAATGCGTATCGTGGCGCAAAAATTCGCGAGACTCTCTAAATTCTTCTTTATCCCCTCTTTTCTAATTGTTATTCGATTCCAGCTTTAATCCAACTACACATTCAAAGCCCCAATTTGTTTTCTAATGTAGGATGCTTCTAGGGTTAACCACTTTTTGCACTTCTTGTTGGTGGTCCCATAATTTTTTTTGAGGCACTTCAATGTTTGGATAAGAGTTTAAGGGCCTCCCGGATGAGGTCATCGAGTTCAATCGGGGTGCTATGTTCACGGCTGATCTTGGTAATCATGTCTTTGACGTCTCGTGGGCGGTAGCCGAGGTTGACGAGTGCGGATACGGCATCGTCCTCGATTTGGTCGGGGACCGTTGGTTGCGTTGGCAATGCTGAGTCTTTGTCCAATTGGCCAACTTTATCCTTGAGTTCTAATACAATGCGACTGGCGGACTTTTTTCCAATTCCCGGCACGGACGCCAATTTGTCGCCATCATTTGTTTGAATGGCCGTAATAAGATCGGGAACGCTAAGTGTGGAGAGAACACTGAGAGCCAATTTTCCCCCAACTCCCGAGATGCTGGTCAGCATGACGAACGCTTCTTTTTCGGAAACGGTTAAAAATCCGAAGAGTTGAATGGCATCTTCCCGCACATGGGTCAGAATATTGAGGGACAAAGAAGCATGAAGATCGGGAAGGGCAAAGTAGGTGCTGAGTGGAATCAGCACTTCATAGCCCACACCATTGACGTCGAGGATAATTTGTGACGGAGCCTTGGTGGATAATTGGCCCGTCAGTTTCGCAATCATGTGAAGGAGTTCTGCTGCATGACTAACCCGCGGCGGCGACTTTTTCCATCACCTCGTCGGGGATATCAAAATTGGCGTGAACTTTCTGCACGTCGTCTTGATCGTCGAGAATTTCCATCAATTTCAACATTTGCATGGCTGGTTTTTCCTCTAGCTTCACGAGGTTCTGCGCGAGGAAGGTGACTTCAGCTAAGACCGTCTCAATCTTCGCTGCCTGAAGGGCTTCTTTCACGGCTTCGAAATCAGCAACCTCCGAAATAACTTCAAACCCGGTGGCAGTTGGTTTCACATCTTCGGCCCCGGCTTCCAAGGCCAAGGTCATGAGTTGGTCTTCGTCAATCGTGGTGCCTTCTAAAATAAAGAGTCCTTTTTTATGGAATTGCCAGGCAACTGCCCCTGCTTCTGCCATATTGCCATGGTTTTTCCCCAAGAAGTTTCGAATCTCTGCCACGACACGATTGCGATTGTCTGTGGTGATTTCCATAAGAATGCCGGTCCCGCCAGGACCATAGCCTTCCAGGGTGAATTCCTCGTAGTGCACGCCGGGAAGTTCTCCTGTGCCTCGTTGAATTGCGCGCTTAATCGTATCGGCAGGCATATTCACTTCTTTGGCCTTATTAATATAGGTCCGGAGCGTAGGATTAGCATCAGGGTCACCGCCTCCCCTCGACGCAATGGTGATTTCACGAATGAGTTTGGTGAAAACTTTCCCTCGTTTGGCATCAACGGCACCTTTATGCCGCTTAATTGTTGACCAATGACTGTGTCCACCCATTGCTTAGTCCCTCAGTTTGGCTACGTCTGATGAATGACAATTTCCCTTGGTTCTAGGGGTCGGCTTGTAACACAGAGTCGAAAGGGGTGTCAACGAGAATAGAGTAAAATTAATTAGGTAAATAAACGCTGCAGGAGATGGTTCGCTTGCAGTGGTGAGTGGGAGTTTCTCTTCGTTTGGTTGCTTCAATCGAAGGAGGGTGGTATGGAAATCTCATGCGCATAATTTTTATGGGAACGCCGGAGTTTGCCGTGCCATCGTTGGAATCGTTGCTCCACAGTGGGCATGAAGTTGTCGGGGTGGTGACTCAGCCGGATCGCCCGAAAGGTCGAGGACAAGCCGTGGTGGCGTCGCCCCTCAAACAGCTGGCGGAATCCCAGGGAATCCCCATCATCCAACCTGAGAAAATGAAAAGCCCTGAATTGTTTCAGTCTCTTGCTGCGTGGCGTCCGGACGTGATAGCTGTCACAGCCTTCGGAAGGATACTTCCTAAGAGTATCCTAGAGCTGCCTCCGGGTGGGTGCGTGAACGTGCATGGTTCCTTGCTTCCTCGGTACCGAGGGGCTGCGCCAATTCAATGGGCGCTGATTAATGGAGACCGTGAGACCGGCATTACCACCATGCTGATGGATGAAGGTATGGACACCGGAGCGATGTTACTGCAGCGGGTGATTCCGATTGAACCGGAAGATACGGCAGCCGAATTAGGACATCGTCTTGCAAAAATAGGAGGGGATCTGTTGGTCGAAACCTTGAAGGGGTTGGCTGAGAAGACGGTGTTACCTCAAGAGCAAGATCACCAAAAGGCCACGAATGCACCCTTGTTAACCAAAGCCGCGGGATTGATCAATTGGACGCAACCGGCTCTAGACATCGTCAACAGAATTCGCGGGCTTTCTCCATGGCCGGGCTGCTATACTTTTCTCCAAGACCAACGATTGGTGATTTGGAAGGCTAAGGAAGAGGCGAAGGGTAGCGAGCAACAGACGAAACTGGTCCCTGGCACCATTCTGGGGGGCACGAAAAACGAGATCAGGGTGCACACTGGCAATGGGGTGCTACGAGTAACAGAAGTCCAGCCAGCAAACAAAAAGCGAATGACCGTGGAGCAGTTTCTCCAAGGCCGCTTGTTACCAGCAGGAGAAGTGTTTGCCTCTGAACTGCCGCCGACATCTTGACCTACATTAGCACTAACGCCAAGGCATTGAGATATTTCCCAGCCGAAGGGTTGAGGGAGCAAAATTTTTGGGAAGGGAAATGACAACTCATGAGTGATCGCAAAGAGGCCGCCTTAGAATTTCT
>JAJDBO010000269.1 GCA_029261305.1 Nitrospirales bacterium | reverse complement strand
AACAGACAAATTTCATAACATCCTCACGCGGGAGAGTTGGGATTGAGAGAAGCTTGGCCTACCCGCTTATTAGAGCTTCTCAGCCAGAACCTTCTTATAGTCCAATAACGATTGGATTCGTCCGACAATTTCTTGAAACCGCTTGTTTGTTGGATATTGGTCGTCCAGCAACGGCATGCCTTTATCAAAGGTCTTGGCAAAATTCCGGTCGAACGGAATGCGGCCTAACAATGGAAGGTTGAGGGCTTCACACATGCCTTCGGTGTTTCCTTCAAATAATTCACTTTCCACACCACAAGCAGGGCATCGATACTCACTCATATTTTCTATGACACCTAGGACGGGAATACCCAGTTCGTTAGCATAGCCTATGGATTTCTGCACGACATTCGACGCGACTTCTGAGGGCGTGGTTACCACTACCGCCCCGGCCAAATCTGGAAGGAAGCTCGCGATAACCGGTGGTTTGTCGGCTGCCGCTCCTGGTGGAAGGTCGGCTAACAAAAAGTCCAATTCGCCCCAACAAATATCCGCTAAGAATTCTCGGATCACATTCATTTCCATCAAACCGAGCCAAACTGGGCTCAGATCCATTGGGCCTTTCCATCGAACAGGAGAGGCTTCGCTCAAAAGAAAATCCATGGAGACGACTTTCACGCCATATGGTCCTTCAGGAGGAACAGCACCCTCAGGAGTCATCGTCACCTGCTGTCCATGCATGCCCAACATTTGAGGAACACAGGGTCCATTGAGATCAACATCAACGATACCTACCCGATTCCCCATGCGGGCGAAAGCCAAGGCCAAGTTGACGGTGGTCATGCTCTTGCCGACCCCACCTTTGCCACTCATCACCACGATCTTATTTTTGATCCCAGCCATGCGATCATGCACTTGCTTGGTCTGGACGGTAATTTGTTGGATCACCTTCGCATCGTCGGTATATTTCAGTTTTCCGAGAATTTCTTTTAGATCTTTTGCCATGCCTGATCTCAATTTCAATACTAGTTTAAGGTTGAGAAAAATAACGGAAAAATGACGATAGCATAGGCGTTTTTACGGGGTCAAACAAAAGGCGGGGTAGTCCCGCTAGTGAAATTCTCAATCATTTTCCAGGTCACGAGTGAGGAAAAAAGCGATCACCTTGTCAGAGGTTGTCTCAAGTTGATGGAGGATAAATCCGAGCTTTTCTATATCAACGATCCACTGATCATTTTTGCTGAATTTCACCTCATTCAATATGAGAATTAACCACACATTCCTGGCCATTGGGACAATTGGCCTTTTCTCTCTTTTCTTTGGGTGCGCTCACACCGCTTCCAAGCCAATGGAGAAACATACTATTTCGGCCACCGTGGTCTATGCAGATTCGGATGTCATTAATTTAGCAGCCAAAGCCCGTGGATACGCTGGGCAACGGGTCAATGGGTTTTATGACCCGGACCAGAATGAAATTTGGTGCCCGAATGACGAAAGTGTCGAGTCCTTGCGAACCTGTGGCCATGAACTTCGGCACCTAATCAAAGGCCAATTCCACTAACTTCCTCCACCACCAGAATTGAACGCAATCAATTTTTCACATCTCGTTTTACGGTTTCCCATTCTTCAATCTTTCCCTATTAGGTATTGGTGAGGCCTCGGTTCATTGGGCACCATGCCAAAATCCTCTTGAGAGTCCCATCTCAAAAGTCCTAGGGTAGCCTTATTCCAAGGCGGAATCGAAAACCAAGGCGTTCTAAGATCCGGGCCTTCAACCATTTTTCAGACACAGAGGAACACGTTCCATGGGGAAAGCCAACATTCGGACTATCATCGAAGGGCTTTTCGTCGCTGGCATCGTGACTCTCATTCTCTTGATTGGGGGATTCGAAAGGATCGAGGGGTGGGTGCTAAACACCCAGTTTTCCCTTCGAGGAGAAATCCCTCCCAAATTCCCCATAGTCATTGTGTCCATCGATGAAGATTCCTTCGATGAGTTGGAATTCCCATGGCCGTGGCCCCGATCATTCCACGCACAATTTGTTGACGTACTCCGGCAAGGAAACCCCGCAGCGATTGGCCTGAATATCCTGTTTATCGAACCATCGGCCCTAGGCCCGGAAGATGATGCGGCCTTAGGGGAATCTGTGGGATATGCCGGAAACGTGATTCTCGCGGCGGCGCAAAGTGTCGTCGAAAGTGGCATGTATCGGAAAGAGGATTTAAATCCTCCAGTGGCTTCTATTCGTGAGCATGCGGCGGGCTATGGCCCGGTCAATATCCCAACAGATAACGATGCCTTCGTTCGACGGGCCCAAACACACATCAAACATCAAGGCACCCTGATCCCGGGGTTTGATGCCCTCATGTACCAACTAGCTCAAAAAGCAGGTCTTTCCAAAACGCCATTTACAAAGACCCATTTTTACATCAATTTTCGTGGCGGACCCCGAACCTTTGAAACGGTCCCCTATTACCGTGTGTTAAATGGAGAAATTTCACCAGATTATTTTCGCGGGAAAATTGTGCTGGTCGGTGCCACCACCCCATTACTACATGATTCCTACCCAACACCCTTTGCTCCTACCGGAGATATGCCTGGTGTGGAAATCCATGCCAATATCCTAGAGACCATGCTTCAAAATTCCCCCA
>JAJDBO010000268.1 GCA_029261305.1 Nitrospirales bacterium | reverse complement strand
GTGGCGTGGGCAACTGCATAGCCTGCCATGCGGCACCACATTTCACAGACTTCAAATTTCATAATACGGGGATTGCACAAGCCGAATACGACAGTATTCATGGAAAGGGTGCCTTCAAAAAGTTACGAATTCCTAGCTTGTACAAGCGCAATCACAACCACAATAAATATTTACCAGCAACTGGACAGCATCCAAACGCTCAGGAACCCTTCAGAGCTATTCCTCAAGAGGACAATCGATATTTAACAGATCTCGGATTATGGAATATTTTCGCGAACCCGGATTTCCCCAAGTCACAAGAAACCATTACCCGCATGCTGTGTGCAGACAGAACATGGCATTACTTTAAATTTTTGAATAGCAAGCGGGCTTGTCATCCAAAAAGATTATTGCCAAAGACGATTGGACTATTTAAAACACCTGGGCTACGGGATTTAGATCATTCCGCTCCATTTAGCCACACAGGGCAAGCCAATGAAATCGAAGATGTAATTCAGAGCTATATCAATAATTCGAAACTCTCTCGCACCCATAATCTCCGGAACGGAGACAGGGAGATGAAAAACATCAAACTTCGACAAGAAGACATTCAACCATTAAATGCGTTTTTGAAATCCCTGAATGAGGATTACGAGTAATTTTTCTATACCAACTCATTGAACCAGGGAAGGTGGTCAGAAGCTAACCTTTCAGAGCCCCAGGGATATGCATAGCCCTGGGGCTCTGATTATTCGGCAAAAAGAGACTCACAACAATTCTCCCACCACCTTGACGTTCATTCCCTATCGACGATGACAAACTATTTGCCTTTGAATTATTTTCAATAAACATAATTCCCTCAAAATAATTTGAAAAAATTGGAATACCTCCTAAGATGGGCTTGACAAGAATAGATTTATATTGTAAATGATAATCATATTCAATATCATTTAAAAACACCGTTACGACACCCCTAGTTGCAAATATTTCTCGCAGATGATCTTGACGGTAAAAATTCCCGAACACACTTTGACAGGAGATCAAATAATGAAAAATCGCCCTCAGTCCACCTTTTCTCAAATACAGAACACGCCCCTCTTAAGGCCCTCAAGGCACACGATCAGGCATTTTCTTGGTGCCATGAGACGCCATGACCCTTCCCTCATTGAACATGGAAAACGAACTGCCGTGTACTCCCTGCTCCTTGGTCAAGCCCTACATTTAGCAAGCGATAAACTTTCTGACATATGTGATGCAGCCCTTCTCCATGACCTGGGCAAACTCACCCTCCCGAATAAGGTCGTTCACCAAAAGGGGATTTCCATGATTGGTGACTACCTCATGACAGAATGTAGCCCCCAGGCCGGAGCAGACATCCTCCGCCCTTGGCCAGGACTACAGGAAATTTCGAAGCTTATCGCCCTCCACCACGAACGCTGGGATGGCAACGGGGAACCTTTTGGAATGCGAGGCACGCTCATTCCTCTTGGAGCAAGAATTCTTTCACTAGCCGATACTGTGGATCAATTACTGACACAAAACAACCACCTTATTTCAGACCAAATTTCACCACTGATTCGTATACTCCGCACTTTGTCTGGAACTCGATTTGACCCACTGTTGGTAAAAGTATTTATCGAGACCCTCGCCCCCTCAATGCAAAAAACAAGTTTGACATCTCTGTCTGATCCACAATGGTCAACCACACTAATCCATTTTTTATCTAGGCCAAATTCTCCAGCTAATCTGCCCGATATTAGCTTGCACCTTCAAAATATTTCGGAATTAGCCAATCCTATATCATACGATTCCCTCCAAACCTCACTCTCAAGATAAGAAAGGAAACACCTGATGATCATACGAAGTTTTTTCATCATCATAAGTGTGGTAGTTGGCATAATCCTTGGAAGAAAGTTTGGAACTAGCTCGTTTTTCCATAGTTTTTTTGGGGCAGGACTGATGCTTAGTATAAGCCTTAGCCTTATCTGGGTTGAACGTAAAGTATTTTCGTTTCGACCAGTCGAAGCATTAGGAGGATTCCTTGGATTTTCCATCGGGCTGTTCCTGAGTGGCATCACAAGCCTTTTAAGCGAACAAATTTTTTCGCATTCGCCAGAGGTAACATCTCTTTTAACATTCACCACACTTATTGGTTTTTGCTACCTCGGCTCCACCCTTGGGCTTCGAATCAGTAAATCTTGCTTCCTTCCACTGGATAGCCATGAATCGGCCTCACCTACAAAGGGACAGAAACCAAAAATTCTGGACACCAGCGCCATTATCGATGGACGTATTGCAGATTTGTGCCAAACGGGATTTCTTGAAGGACCCGTCATTGTCCCACAATGTGTCCTTCTTGAACTTCAACGTATCTCCGACTCGTCGGATAGCCACAAACGTATACGTGGCAAACGCGGACTAGAGGTATTACAAACTATCCAAGAAATAGAGTCTGTCGATGTCCATATTGTTCATGATGATTTTCCTCAAATCCAGGCAGTTGATTCGAAATTGGTAGAGCTCGCCAAGCAACTCCGTGCAAAACTCGTAACCACTGACATGAATTTGAACAAAGTCGCTACCTTACAAGGCATTCAAGTGCTCAACGCCAATGACTTATCAAATGCCATTCGACCAATGGCCATTCCTGGGGAATCGCTACGAGTCTTTCTGTTACGGGAAGGGAAGGAAGCCGGACAGGGTGTGGCTCACCTGGATGATGGAACTATGGTGGTCGTGGATCACGCCAAACATTGGATAGGGAAACATGTGGAGGTGGTGGTGACCAGCGTCATTCAAACCAGTGCTGGTCGAATGATTTTTTCTAGTCTAAGAGAAAATACTAAACAGCTTCAGGCCAGTTTTGGGTAAGCAACCAAAGCATGACATATATCACACCATGAATAATTTTCAGGGCGAAACTACCAACCCAGAGACACGATGTCGATGTGGTCAACTTCTATTAAAACGACTAGAGACAGGCATCGAGATAAAATGCAAGCGATGCAAAAGAATGCAAATATTTCTCTACGAGTCCATCCAGGGCTGGAGCACACAAAACCCTCCATGAATGCTCCAAGCCCGAGATTTTTTCGCAGTGAGAACTTTTGTCTTTCAATACTGTTGTGCCAATTGTATGCCCACAGATTACACGTTATTCTAATACAAAATGACCGCGTCGATTCTTTTTCCAGCAGTCGGGTTGGGAGGCATTGCAGAAGGGTTTTTCTTTCCCATAACTGACCGTCTGGATTGTTGAGGGGGACACCCCCAAGTCCACAAGATATTGTTTCGTTGATTGCGCACGTCGCTCTCCAAGAACCAAATTATATTCCGCAGTACCTCGTTCATCGGCATGGCCTTCAATGACGATCTCACGATTCTCAAAGCTGGCTTTGAAAATTTGCGCATTCACTTGAAGCGTGGTCTCAGCGTCCGATCGAAGAGTCGCAGCATCAAAGTCAAAATACACATCACCGATACTTCCTTTGCCTAAGAGTTCGTCTCCTAAGGGGGTCATCCCGGCTCCCCTCTGAGGGGCAGAAGAAGACGAGTCGGCACTAGTTCCGCGGCTTGTTCCTGAGGCTGCGGCCATTTCTGTTAACAGGTCATGGCCATTCAGGGGAGTGATGTCTTCAGAAGAAGAAGGAGAAGAGGAAAGGCTCGATGCTATAGCCTCATCTCCATTGGGATGAAATCTTGACTCACTTACCGTTGGAAATTCACCATTGTTCTTGGAGCCTGGTTGTAATGAGGCATGAAATTCTTGGCCTTCAGAGCCAACACTCTCACCATTGCGCCCAATTATTGAGCCCTGGGAGTGTTCACCATCGGTGAGGTGCCGTTTAGTCATGGCCTCTCCTTGTTCTTGTAGCGAATTCACGGAGGCTGACTCGGAACCGCCGAGTCTAGGCTGTGGAGGTAGACCACCTGAGGCGTCTGATACAACAGTTCGATTCGACACACCTGCCTGCGAAGATTCGTCCGTGATCGATTTGGAAGATTGAGAGGAAAGTGTCCCATTCTCAGATAATGCGGCTGATAGGGCGGCGAATTCCCGATTCAAATCATCATCACTGCTCACCAGCGATGTGTAGAGCCGACTCGAACAGCCACTGATCATCACACTCAATAACACAAGCAGAGATATTGTTAGCTTGCAACATTTCACCATAGGATCTCCCTCCTTCCGTGGAAAAAGATTTTCCGATGAGCCCTAGCTAAGCGGTTCTTCTTTTTTAATCCACTGTAAGCATGGCGACATCAGCCTCGTGCTGTACCCACCATGAGAATTTCTGACTACTGTTTC
>JAJDBO010000267.1 GCA_029261305.1 Nitrospirales bacterium | reverse complement strand
CCGACATCACCAACGAAGTCTGGCTGAATTCAAAACCACAACAATTGAAAGAATTACGCGGCAAAGTGGTCATGGTCGAGTTTTGGACCTTCGGCTGCTACAACTGCCGCAACATCGAGCCCTACGTCAAACAGTGGCACGCCAAGTACTCAGATAAAGGGTTGGTTGTCATTGCCATCCATTCGCCAGAGTTTAGCTACGAACGATCAACGGACAGCGTTCAAGAATATATCGACGAGAACAAGATTTCGTATGCTGTTCCCATTGATAATGATTTTGAAACCTGGAGGAAATACCGGAATCGCTTCTGGCCGACACTTTATCTCATCGATAAGCAGGGCGTCATTCAATATGTCAAAATTGGAGAGGGCGGATATTCAACAACCGAACGTTACATCCAGGAACTTCTTGCGGAATGAGGGAGTGTGTTGCACTAGGTCTGGTGAAACCAAAGGCAGAAGAAAGTTTTGAACTTTATATAAAAATTATCACAACACACTAGAGGAAGTTTGTATCAATTTGTATCAAAGTGGTAGGAGACTCCTCCCAAAAACATGTTGGTACTATAATCAAATTCTATTGAATTATCCTCAAACTCCCAACCCGATCCGTAATTAAATTTGTATTCTCCAAATACTGCAACCTGCTCTGTGACAAAAAATTTCAACCCAGCTAAAAAGTTCAATGTTGGTAAATAGGCGGTCTCGCTGACAGTACCGGTCCCACTGAGCCGCGCGACGTTGAGCCCCCCTCCTACCCCAGCATATGGTTGCCACGTTTCGTGAGGGTATCGAACAAGAATATTGAATGCGACCGTGGTAATAGCAAGATCTATCGCATTAAGGGTACCCGATGCAGTGAGTCCTAAAATTGGAGCACTAATCGTCACAGGCTGTTGCTTAATATCTGAATCCGTGTGATAGACCTCGATTTCCCCGCCCAACCAGTTTAATGATTTTGGGAAATATCCACCAACCTTCGCACCAAACACTACCATCTTATCAACCTCTAGGTCCGTCAGGGTAATACCCGTGGCAGCGCCAGTTCCCTGAACATTCGTCAAATCCAGAGGAGAATTGAGCCCGACTTGCCCTCCAACATAAAACTCAGCTTGCGCGGAAAGCGTGCTACTTACAAAGAGGAGAGCGATAAGAATTGATAATGTCCTTTTCATAATAACCACCATCACATTAAATTTTAATAATGGCATATAACTCTAGTAGCAGTAGCATGACACCATTCAATAGTGGATTGCAACGACACCATCAATCATTATGATTACCCATAATACGTTTAGAGAGTATAGAGAGTACGTTTTTGGATTTCTCCAAAGCTAACTGCTGTGTAGGTAAAATGGGTCTGTGTTATTTAGGACTTTGATTTTGAGAGGAGCGACGCCGGTTGAATGGCCTGGTCACCAAAGCGGGAACGGATGTCATCCAGAGCTTTCGTGACTTGGGTACTGCTTTCCCGGGTTGAAGGAAACAAGGATAATTGGGGAGATTCATCGGGCTTTACCAGTTTAGACCCGGCAACTCCCAACAGTCTGGATTTTGCATTCACACAGGGAAGGCGTTCGAGAAGGATAAGGGCCTTGTGGTACATGGTGGAATCTTGATCTGTGGGGTCCTGAAGCGTGGTAGACCTGGTGTATGTTTCAAACTTGGCCGTACGAAACTTTAAGGTCAGCGTTTTTGCTTGAACACCCTCGGTCCGCAAACGACTCCCGACTTTTTTTGTGAGTTCTAAGAGGGTCTGCTTGATTGTGGTGATATCAGAAGTATCGACATCAAACGTCGTCTCTGCGCCAATTGATTTAGCCGGCTCCTCGGGCACCACCACACGAGTATCGATCCCATTGGCCAATTGCCAAAAGTGTTTCCCCTGTTTTCCCAACCAAGCCGATAAGTCCGCACAGGATGCCGCGGCCAATTGCCCAATGGTCTCGTAACCTCGCCCATGAAATAATTTGGCTGTCTTCGGGCCAGCACCCCACAACCGTTCAATCGGCAGGTCGTGAAGAAACGTACGCTCCGTGCCATCCGGCACCATGACAAACCCTTGCGGCTTTTGAAGATCCGACGCCACCTTGGCCACAAACTTTGTGGTCGCCACCCCAACCGAAGCATTCAAATGTTCTTCTTCCCAAACATCGCGCTGGATTTGAGATGCAATAGCTTGCGGAGTCCCAAACAATCGCAAGCTTCCCGTCACATCAAGAAACGCTTCATCCACACTCAATGGCTCAACCAAATCCGTGTAACGTCGAAAGATCGAAAAAATGTGGGAGGAAATTTCTTGATAGCGCGGCATGCGCACGGGAAGAAAAATGCCATCAGGACATCGCTGATACGCCTGTCCAATAGGCAAAGCCGAATGCACATCAAACTCCCTCGCCTCATACGACGCAGCCGAGACCACGCCTCGCCCCTTGCCCTCCTTGGGATTAGCCCCGACAATCACCGGCTTCCCTCGAAACTCAGGATGATCCCGCTGCTCCACAGACGCATAAAACGCATCCATATCCACGTGGATAATCCAGCGAGTGTTTTTTTCTGGGGAAGAAACCTGTTCCATGAAACTTTTTGTAGGCCTCGAAAGGTAAAACGAAAAGAGGAAGAAAGGGGAAACCCTAGCAAATCTTTAGTTGGAATGAGGTGGTTCAGGAAATTGGCGCCACTTGGCTACGGAACGGCGAAGAAATTCTTGACGTTTCATGAATTTAAGATGAAATTGCCAAGCATAATACTCCTGGTTTTCCTGAAACGTCTCCAGGAATTTCGATTCATGCTTGAAGTCGTTTTTAATCGTCGCAATGGGGGTCTTGGGAACCATAGCCTTTTATAACACAACTCTTTAGAAGGCATCCATTAAATCTTAGGCAATACGTATTCATACCTTCCATAAGATTTTCTGTTATCCTGATCTAGCGGGCGAAGGA
>JAJDBO010000266.1 GCA_029261305.1 Nitrospirales bacterium | reverse complement strand
CATCGAATCAGGCAGAACCCATTCCTTCTTGAGAAGTAGTTCAACGTGAGAAAACCCTTCATGAACAACTTTGGCAATTTTGTTTTCATCAGACAAACTCAAAACAGGAAATACCAACACCCCTTGTGGCGCCAAGTAGTTTGGAGCCTGTTCTAATAATGGCACAATCCAACGAGTACCGTCTCTCCCGGCTCCGCACGATATTCCATGGGGAAACCATGGAGAAATTTTTGCCATTTCCTCAGAGATGCCTGAGACATCATCAATAATATAATCAAATTTTTCAGCACTCCATGGCTCGAATAGACTCCCAACACGACCAATACATTCGATTCTTTGGACCTTTGCATTCTCTATCGTCAGACCAACTGCGGCCGAACTTACATCAGAGGCATAAAGTGGGACAGAGCAAAGATTCAATGCTGTAAGTGCAAGCCCAGTGACGCCGCACCCACAACCTAGGTCAAGGGTTTTCCCTGGCTTTTCAATCAACTTTTGACATGCTTCTATTAATAATAGGCTGGTATCTGTCGGAAAAAAAACGTCTGATTGTGTCTGGACTTCTAGAATTGGCGTTGATGCATTAAAAAGCTTCACCTCATAATTACTTCTTGATATTTGGGGTTCCACTTTCGGCAAATCCTTAATTTCGCTTTATAAAACTATGAACAACATAGTCAATAAATAGGGGTAACAATACAACGGCGAAAAAGGCCCCCCTACCAATATTCGGATAATCAGATACGGCTATTTTTTAGGAAGTCGTGCCGATACAGATTTCTTGTCCGGTTATCAGATTGCTTTCTTTACGGAGAAGGAAGTCGAGAACATTAGTCAGATCAGAGATAGACGACATACGTTTAATCGCAAGTTGATCCATGCATTTCTCCTGAATCTTACTCGACAAATTTTGAAACATCTCGGTATCAAAAAGCCCAGGGGCAACCATGTTGCAGGTGATATTGAAGGGACCCAACTCTTTGGCAAGAACCTTTGTTAACTCCAGCACCGCGCCTTTAGAGGCAGTATAAATGGCATTGCCTTCCATTTTCATTTTAAGCGCAATAGAACCCATGTTAACAATCCGACCATATTTTCTTCGCTGCATAAGCCTGGCCCCTTCTCGACTAACCAAATAGGTACCAAAAACGTTGATTTCAAATAAGGATTGGAGAGCAGTCCTGCCTGAGGTCATGACAAAACCTTGATGAGTGATGGCAGCATTATTGATGATCGCATCCAATCGGTTCCTCCGATCTTGGATATCTCGCATCATACTAGCCATATCAGTCTCACTCGAAACATCAGCGATTGTATGGTGATAGTTGTCGTGGGTAATTTTTGATGAGGTACGACTACATCCTTCAACTAAAGCACCACCTTTAAGAAAATGCTCAACAAGGCCGACTCCAATACCCCTACTTGTGCCAGTGACGAGGATTACTTGTCCCTCATACACGAACTGAATCCTTCCCCATTCTAACTTTTAATGGCCTTCTTGAATTCCGCAGAACGAGACGATCGATAAATATAATCCGTTTTCACCTCGCTCCCTGGATAGAGAGCATTCCAAAGACGCAACTTACCCACTCCCCCACGTACAAGCTGGGCTATCGTTCTCTTGGTTCTGCGTGCTAGACGGACTACCAACAGAAACAAGCCTTCATACTGATAAATCTCACGAATACTTCGAATTGCGGACTTCGCGGCAAACAACCATCCTTGTGACCTTAGCCACTCCAGGTGGTTTTGGGCCATAATTTCCTGCGTCGCATATTTCAGATCTAGTAATTCATCATCAGAAAACGAAGTGAGATTAACCACAACCTCTTTATTATGAAAATACCCAATGGAGATATTCCTCAAATATTCATCTTCATTCGTAATCATGCCCGACCTTTTACACTCTTCGTAGAGTTCTGACCCAGGCAACGGGGTGACCAAGGAAATATGGCAGGCAGCTTGGGATCCCAAAGGGGGACAATAGTTAACTTCCTTAAAATATTCGATTCCAGCCTTGACGGACTCCAGGTTTTCTCCAGGAAACCCAAACAGATATTGAGCCACAACCACAAGGCCAACTTTCTGAGCGGTTTTCACGCAATTTATATTATGCTGAAGCGTGGCTTTTTTCTCCATTTTCTTGAGCATTTCATTAGTGGACGATTCGAGGCCATATCCGATATACGCCGCCCCCGCTTCTTTCATCGCCCTGAGTAATTTCTCATCATCGTTAACAATATTCGCACGTCCTTGCCCACCCCAAGAAATGTTTAGAGGCTTCAGCTTTTCACAAAATTCATACACTTGCTTTTTATCAATAACGAACAGTTCATCACAGAACATGACTCCATTGACATCATAACGATCTTTTAGGAGTTGAATTTCTTCAACTACATTGTCCACACTTCTGTAAGTGACATTCGGGAATGAGAGAGAACAAAATGTGCATGAATACGGACATCCCCTAGATGAAAGAATATTCACAGCTCTACGGGCTCTGCTGAAAACACCGGTCGTAAAATAATAATCCATATTAAACGCATCCCAATACGGGAATGGAATGGCGTCTGGGTTAAAGATCCGTGGACGATCTGGGTTACGCCGATACTGCCCATCTCCATCTCTATAGGCGATGCCTGCGACCTTGGTAAGATCTTCCATATTGTAAATAATGTCCTGAACAGTGATCTCGCCTTCTCCGATAACACAGATATCTGTCAGGGAATGTTCTATAAGAGTATGGGAGTTATAGTGCGCAAGCTGGCCACCAACAATGATCTTGACGTCAGGGCGACCTTGCTTAACCTCATTGACAATCCATTTTACAAATCCATATTGAGTAGAGAGAGCCGTTATTCCAATAATCTGACAATCTTTACTTTTTACTCTCTCCAGGGTCTCCTCTGGCGATAACTTCTCCGCGTGGGCATCGAGCACCTCGACTTCTACCCCAATATCAACAAGAACTCTGGCAATGTATCCAAGGCCAAGCGGAAACATGGCAGTGCCTGCCCGTTCATCGTGTGGGCCTTGAACCAAAAGCATTTTTTGCCGGCCTCGCTGAAAAGTCGAGGGTGGCGTCAAATAGATGGATTTAAATTCTGATAAAATTTCATTTTTCTTTAAGGTCCTGTTGATATTTTGAACATCTATAAGATCGTGCATGCCAGCTGAGCCATGCCGATGTTCATCGATATCAATATGGAACACACTCGAGTCATTCGAGTCATTTGAGGTTACATGACCAGTTTCTCGGCTCATCCTAGATTCACCTTCATTACCTACCCAGTCCAGAGGGAAAAGCACCAAGTAAAGACGTCATATTAGCACGCATAATAATGTCCACGATCAGTCCAATCATCAGTTCTGAATTTCTTGGTGTTGCCACCCATAGAGTCTTCCCTTATTGATATGCCAAACACCATAAAAGAACAGGCGTAAATACACGGGAAGCCATTTCCCTAGCGAAAACTTGGATTCACCCTGTTGTCGTGCTATCCAAACCGCTGGGATCTCGGCAAACTTAAACCCCTTCAAGTATGCCTTTAAGCAAATTTCAAGGGAAATAACCCAACCTGCATCGTACTCAATTGAGATATTGTCAATAACATCTCGACGGTACATTTTAAACGAGTAGGTAACATCCGTAAGAGGAAAGTGCGTAAGGATTCTGAATAGACAATTCCCCACCCTCGAAAGTTTCGTTTGAAGCCACGGTCCGCCATACTTTTGCCCCCCAGGAATATATCTAGATCCACTTACAATATCGAATCCCTGTTGGACCTTTTTGTACATCAAATCAATTGCATCAGGTTGATCAGCAAAATCCGCAGTATATATACAAACAACGGGAGTATTAGTCACTTTGAACCCTGTCTTTATTGCATTGACGACACCAGCCCCGTAAAGGTTCTTCTGAAGAAGTAAAGTTTTAATTTCCTTTTGAAGGTTTTTCACAACCGGAATGGTCGTATCGCTATCTGAGTCGTAGACAATCACAACTTCATGGGGGACATTTACAAGACAATTTAACACCCTTAATGTTTTTTCAACTGTTTCTGCCTCGTTATAAACAGGCAAAATAATGGAAATCTCTGGTGTCATTATCAATCTCTCCCATGACCTGATGACCTTAAACCATCATCTTCAGGTTCGCCTCATAGTCGGTTTTTGCTCTAAATCAATGTATTCTTGTAATCCTAACTATTCATATTTCCGTAAAAATATTTCGAATATTTCCATGAGCTGTTCAAGTTCTTTTTTTGCATCAAGGGGGTAGAGGCCAAGATAAAACCCCCGGTCGTGTATGATATCGGCCCCAGGTAATTCCCCAGTTTCCATTTCGGGAAACCACTCACAGACTGGTTGCCTTGCTAGATTACCTGCCACAATCGGTCGAGTCTCCACTCCTTTACCTTCAAGGTATGTCACCAACTCATACTTTGTAAAAGGGCATTCGTCTGTAAGCACAATAGGCAACGCCAGCCAAGAACATTCTGCCTTAGGATGCACTTGCATGGTTTTTATGAAAGCACTACGACTCCGAACATAATTTTCGAAGTATTGAGCATTCCTCTTCCGATGCACATCAAAAGCCGGTAGCCGCTTCAATTGCTCCAGTCCAAATCCTGCCTGCAGTTCGGTAGGTCTTACATTAAACCCCCAGTTCAAAAAAAGATACCGGTCATCAAACCCCTTTATATCTGGCGGCTTTGAATATTTTAGACCCCGAGCCCAACCATGGGCGCGGAAAACACGAAATATATCCGATAAGGTTTCATCCTGACAGCAAATCATTCCCCCTTCCATAGTGGTTATATGGTGGGAGAGAAAAAACGAAAAACTACTGGCAAGCCCAAAGGTTCCAACGGCCTGACCTCCGAACTTGGCACCGAGTGCCTCACAGCAATCCTCAATCAACAGGAGTTCGTGTTTTTTACATAGCGTCTGAATAATATCCATATCACACGGATTTCCCAGAAGGTGCACCAGGGAGATAGCTTTCGTTCGAGAAGAAATTTTTTCAGCCAGATCATTCAAATCCATATTCAAGGTATTGGGATCTGCATCCACAAATTTCACCTTGAGCCCTGCCATGAGAGCGGACCAAACCTGCGTCGGCCATGTAACAGAAGGAACCAGAATCTCATCTCCTGGAGCCAGTAACTTCACTTGAGGGTTGACTAAGGCAAAGGCAATAAGAAGATCAGCTGAGGAGCCGCTATTTACCATTATGGATTCTTTGCACGTGAGTAAACCAGAGAAATCCGATTCAAACTGACTGGTTTTTTCCAACATGGTCGTCTGAAAAGAACACAGGCTCTCCACCGTGGTCATGATTTCTTCCATGTCATATGTCGCATGAGCGATGGGATACCAATATTTCTGGGACTTAAAGGTATTTGAACGCCTCTCATCTTCCATTAATGCCATTAGTGCTTGGCGCAAAGTACGAGTGAGGTCCGCATTCATAGGCTCTCTACCTCTGGGGCTAAATCACATCTTTGTTCGTAATCTACCAGCACAGTCTTCAGTCCCTCTTCCAGTTCAATCTTGTGCCTCCATCCCATCTCTTGCAATCGGGATACATCCAATAACTTTCTAGGCATCCCGTCAGGTTTAGTCAGATCCCATTCCAACACACCTTGGTACCCAACAACCTTAGCAATCATCAAGGCCAGCTCAGCGATCGTATAGTCTATTCCCGTGCCAACATTCACAAGGTCCGGTTGATCAAAGTGCCTCAATAGGAATAAACAAGCGTCAGCCAAGTCATCAACGTGCATAAGCTCACGACGGGCAGTACCTGTTCCCCATAGAGTAACTTTTGGGATATTGCTACACCTTGCTTCCATAAACCGACGCACCATGGCAGAAACCACATGAGATCGCTCGTATTCAAAATGATCCCCTGGACCATATACATTACAGGGCATGGGACACACGATGTTTAAACCGTACTGTTTATGCAGTGCCCACGCCAAACGAATACCTGCAATCTTGGCAACAGCATAGGACTCATTGGTAGGCTCCACAGGACCGTGCATAAAATAGTCCTCGCGCATGGGCTGTGGCGAGTCTCTTGGATAGATACACGAGCTTCCTAGGAATATAGTTTTTGTCACCCGGTAGTGCAGGCAGGCTTCCATGACATTGTTCTGAATTTTCAGGTTATCAAGCAAAAACTCAACAGGGGCAGCCATATTCGCAGAGATACCCCCTACTTTTGCAGCAGCGATCACCACATACTGAGGACGAGTTTTCCCAAATAATTCGAAGGCCGCTTCACGTGAAGTTAAATCGACTTCTTGCCGAGTCCGAAGTATTAAATTCCGAAAACCATTCTTTCGAAATCCACGCACCAAAGCTGCTCCGACCACACCACAGTGGCCAGCAATAAATATAGGTGAATTTTCATTCATAAATGAATACAGATTAGGTAGGAAATTGAGGAAACCGGAAATCCCTCTTCAGGTTTTATTTATTTAGTTCCGGACTTCTTAAGAGCAGCATTTCTTCGCCAAGATCAGACTCAACCATCATCCTAATAAGCTCGCCGAATGTAGTTTTCGGTTTCCACCCAAAATCGTTTTTTGCCTTGGTGGCGTCACCAATCAATAGATCCACTTCAGTAGGACGATAGTACCTTGGATCGGTTTTGACATACTGCTTCCAATCAAGGGCCAGGTACTCAAAGGCCACATCTAACAATTCTCTGACGGTGTGAGTCTCACCGGTTGCAATCACGTAATCTTTGGGTTCCTCCTGCTGTAGCATCATCCACATAGCCTGGACATAATCTCCAGCGAAACCCCAGTCACGCTTGGCATCAAGGTTCCCTAGATACAATTCTTTTTGAAAGCCTAACTTGATCCGCGCCGCGGCCTTTGTGATTTTTCTAGTCACAAAGGTCTCACCTCGCCGTGGAGATTCGTGATTAAACAAGATCCCATTACAGGCAAACAGATTATAGGCCTCTCGGGAATTAACGGTCATCCAATAGGAATA
>JAJDBO010000265.1 GCA_029261305.1 Nitrospirales bacterium | reverse complement strand
CCTCAGGGTTTGAAATTGGGCTTGAACAGAGCCTATCAGTGCAGACATAGGCCTGAGAAACCTTGGTGCGCGGGAAAGTCACCTCACCGATAGACAGTTGATCGACCTGTGGATCTAAAAACCTGACCACCTTTCCAGGCGCATAGAGCTGGAGAGCTCGATGAAAAAGATTCAGTGCTGTCTGTTCACCTTTTTCTCCGACCACCACAATATGCACTGGATATTGGAGGTGCCGATTGATCGCCAAGCCGACAATCCCCACAGGTAATGAACCCGATCGCCCCAACACATATTGCAAAACCTGCTTTGCCAAGTTCCGGTATGTCTCATTCTGCGTGACATAAAATAGATCAGATAAAACCAGCGCTAGCGACGCATTGGCTTTCACGTCCTTGTAAGGAAACTTTAATAGCCCACGCGATGCAGAATTTTCGGATCGATCAAAAAATCCCCCACCTTGCTGATCTTCAAGCTGGCCAATCACATCAAGAATAATCCGCTCAGCTCTGTCTCGGTACACCGACAATCCTGTGGTCACGTACGCCTCAATCATCGCATCCGCAAACCAGACCTGATCTTCCAGGAGCAGGAATTCTTGGGGGCTTCCATCCTGCATCGTGTGAGCCAGGCCCTTCCCTGGTCGATACCGCTCATCAAACAACCGAATGAGGGTTTTAAGTGCAAATTCTCGAAGCTGAGGAATTCCAAACACTTGGGATGATTTCAAGAAACTTTTAACCATCAATCCATTCCATCCTGTGTAAATGGATCGATCGAGATAGGGAAGGCCAATCGCTAGACGTTGCGCTTCATGCAATTTAAAATATTTTTCTCCAGAAACAAAGCCATGCGAGCCTTCTCCTCTGACATCGGCATCTTGACTGGCAAAAAATCCTCCTCGTTCTCGGTCAGCTAAAAAGCGAGTCACATACTGAATGGTCTGAT
Source organism: Nitrospirales bacterium (assembly GCA_029261305.1). Next base: position 43,442 of record JAJDBO010000265.1, on the reverse strand, counting down.
GAGCCGACTCTCGATACCGCGGGGCCTTCGTTAATTGGTAGGCCTCAAGGTAGTTCAACAAATTCTGAGCTTGCACGGGCAGCATCTTCTCATAATGAGGAGAGGTCCAATCGGCGTCTTCCGCATACCGATAGAATCCTCCCCAGACGGGATCCATTAATTTTACCTGTTGATCCAACGTCAACAAGGCCATGTGCTTGGCCTCAGAATCTTGTTTCCAAAAGTTCATCTCCAACGCAAAGGTAATCGCTTCCGGTTCAAAGAATTTCGGCGCATTGTGAAACCCGCCATACACTTGATCAAAACTTTGTTTCATCACTAGCAGCATATGATCTGCCTGTTCCTGACGAATCGGGTCTTCGGCACGAATCTGTGATTTTTTTGCGGCATTCACCTTGTCCCAGACGGCTGCCGCCCTCTCAAGAAAATCATGTTTGTTCTCTCGATACAGCACTTCAGTTTCTTGCAAGGCGACGAGCAGTTCATCAGGGGATAAGGAATTGGCTTGAAACAAAATTTCCCCTGATGGCAAAAGAATACTCGTCGTTGGCCAGCCCCCCTGTTTATATCGAGCCTCGATATCCGGACGTTGGTCGGTTTCCACTCGAACGGGAATAAACGCGGCATTCAATAACTCCACCACTTGAGTATTCACATAGGTCGTCTCATCCATCACATGGCAGGCATGGCACCAAATCGCCGTCAAATCCAACAAGATTAATTTATCTTCGTCCTTCGCACGATCAAATGCTTGCTCGTCCCAGGCCACCCACTGAATCGTGGCATCTGTGATGGTCACATCAGAAATTGACTGCGTCTCGTGAGCCAAAAGAAGGTTTGGGGAAATTTGAAGAGTTAGGGTGAACACCCAAACGGCCAGACAGACCGATCTTTGACGATCAAAGACTGACAGCGTTGATAGTGTCATCGCCACATGATTCTCGCAGGCAGTTACGTCTGGGGCGTAGTTGAAAGAATTCGAGCGATCGCTCCAGCAGCGGTAGCACGGAGAGATTCGTTTGGATCTTTTAAAAGATTTTTCAGATGAGGAATGACTTCTCGCCCTGCTACACGGCCAAGAGATCTTGCGGCAGAGATCCGAGGCTTAGGCACGGGATCATTCAGCAACAACCGTAGCGTCCCACCCACATCATGAACTCGTCCATGTGAAAGAGCTTTGGCTGCCGATGAACGGACCCCAGGGTTTTGCGCTCCAATTAATTCTCGAACCGTATCTCTCACAATTCCAAAGGGACTATTGAGTTGGAGAAGACCCGCAATCGCGGCAGCTTTGACGCCCATGTTTTTATCATGCAACGCGATCGTCAACGCGGGAATAGCCTTCTCCGCCTTCAATTTACCAAGTGTCACAGCAGCCACACTCCGGACAGCAGGGACAGGTTCCGATAACGCTCGAATGACCAATGGCACACCTTCCTGCATCCCTAGTTTTCCAAGCGATGCCACAGCAGCCGCTCGAATCGATGGTTGTTTATCGCGCAACCCCAACTCGAGGAGAGGCAAACCTTTCGGCTCCCCGATCTCTCCAACCATGCGCAGCGCTGATCCACGCTCATAACCTTCTTTCACATTCGTCGCCTGCTCCACCCGTTTCCATTGGTCCTTTTGTCCTAAGCGATACAGTGCTGCCGCTGCCGCAACCTGTACCGCCTCTTGTTTATCTGTGAGAAATGGGGTGATCAATGGAATGGTGGACGTATCACCCGAACGCCCGAATGCTTTTAACACCGTGACACGCACTAATCCAGCTTGATCATTCAATGCCCCTCGAAAGGCTTCCATCTTTCGGCCAGCAGGAAATTTACCCATGCCTTCAGCCACCAAAACGCGGATCATGCCCGATCCATCACTCAAACCATCCTTAAAATAGGGAAGGGTTTCAGGAGATTGAATCTCTTTCAAGGCAGAATACGCAGACCCTCTGACCTGTTCACGCATATCTGATCGGAACAGCAATATGCTCTGAATGGCCAACTCACGAAGCAGAGGCTCATCATTGCGACCAGCGGTTTTGATAAACTGATCAAAGGCCTCGACCCCTTCTTTGGTCTTCCCCATACGAACCAAGCTCAACATTTTGAGACGAGAGGCGTCCCTCATGGCTGGCGACTTCTCAACCAGAGGTTCCATCAACTCCAGGGCTTTAGGGAAATCGCCTTGAGTAAAGGCCAGGGTCGCCTGTTCTAATAATTGAGCCGGAGTAAATTCAGCCTGTGCTAGAGAAAGCCAGCCCCCAAAAGTCGTCTGAAGAGCGAAGAACACTACTATGCCGAGTAACCTCACAGCTTTCATTCGCACTTACCCTTTCTCCGCTTGAATCTCTGTAGTCTCAAACTTTTTATACCCCAAGGGGGTTTCAAAAAAATAATCGGGTTGCTTGGATTGGACGACCCGTTCATATTCCACTGACCAATTTCGGTCCTGACTGACTAATTTTAACAACAACTGCCGTGGTTCATCGACCCATTCATAATACCGTTCCTGGCGCCCATTGCGATTGACCTCCACATCATACAACGTGGCCGCTTGTTCGCCTACTCTAGCATCGCCAATCAGCGACCGAGACACTTCACCATCAAGGCGAACAGATAAGGGCAATACATAATCTGTAGTCAGAGGAACGGCCACCACTAAGCGTCGCTGAGAGAGGACATACCACACCTTTTGTTTATCTAGCCGGACGATCGTGACGGTGGCATACCCCAGGTCCGTCTTTATTCCAGCAAGGTGTTCAATACGATAACGATCACCCTTCACAAATAACTGGGCTTTCGACGAACGTTTCCCCATCCGCCACGTCAGTCGAGCTGAAAACTCCAGGTCTGAGGAAGGGCCAGAGACCAAAGGCACTTCGGCGAAAGCATGATTCGATCCAACATGTCCACCAAGAAACACTATGCCCAAACATAGGAGCAATTGGACGGATACCCCCCCCGTCGTTTTTCTACGGGGGCACACAAGACCCATCACTTATTGTCGCTCTAGAATTGGTTCAATGGTAAATTCACGGCCCAATGCGGCAGGAGTAAATCGAGGAGGAGTTCGAACCGTCAGCGCCGTCTTTTTACGACCTGGAGAGGGCAACGTAAAATTCACGACTAATTCTTTGCTTGGTCCAATGGTGACCGGCTGCTTGATCACTGGCTTAATGCCAGGATGCCACGCACGAAGGTCATACGTTCCAGGGGGAACATTCTCGATTGAAAAGTGGCCTTGGTCATCAGTCATCACGTAATAAGGATTTTCCACGGAAATGGCCCAACTTTCCATGTAGGCATGAAACCCGCATTGCATCACAAATGTTCGACGTTTTTTACTCAATTGAAACTGTCGAACTAAGGACTCGCCAGGATTGTGATCATGCATGGCATGAAGATTCCCACGATGATGTCGTTCATTAAAAGGCAAGGGCGAATTAAAAAGGACTCTGGTTCCAGTGACCACGGAGGTTTCGTAGGCTTGAATATCATGCATGACAGGGTCCATGTTGACGACTTCAACGCCATGCCCGCTTCTCACAACAGTCGTGAATGGCAGGAATCGACAGTCCTGGGCTTCGATCCGCGGAACCGAAAGAGAAAACACTTTTCCGGCCTTCACACCCTCTAACAACACCACCACATTTTTTACTTGCTGCTGCTCATTCACAAAAAAATCGTGGAGTAGCCGCCACCCGTTTCCATTCGAAATACGCCCGCAATATTCCGGATCGGGGAACGTCACCAAATTATAGGCCTTGGGATCTGGCACCTCACCAGAAAGGGTCACCGTTCCCTGAATGGATCCACCATCTTTGACCTCCACCACTTCATAGGCCAAGATCAGCCCAGGGAACAGAACGAAATTGACAAGAAAAGTGAATACAAGAATACGCATTATCGATCCGTGAACAACTCAGGACCTAGAATTTTTGATGCCGAAGCGATGGAACAATTTCAACCCCTTCACCAAGCAACTCCATCCCAAACCGTGGATTATCAGCGATTTCATGGACGCTCCGACGACCAGAGTTTGAGACATATTCAAAATTTTCCGAAAGGGCTCCATTCGGTGTTACAGTAACCGGTCGTTCAAGATATTGTTTCATGCCCGCATGCCAGACCTTTAAGATATATTGTCCAGGAGGCACATCAGATATTTCAAACTCTCCATTTTCTTTGGTAATCGCATAGTAGGGATTTTTGACCACCACTCCCCAGGAAAACATATATGGATGAAATCCACATTGCATCACAAAAATATTTCGACCTTTCCGAAGACGAATCTTTTCCACCATGGGTTTTCCAGCCATATGTTTATGACTATTCATCATCCCAAGCACCTTATGAAATGGGTTCATCGGTAAGGGCCGATTAAACAAGATTCTGGCTCCCCGTTCTCGAGCGGTTTCATATCCTTGAATATCATGCTCAATAGGATCCATGTTGATAACAGTGATTTCTTCTTTGTCTTTTAAGACATTGATGAAAGGAAGAAAGTCACAATCAATCGCATCAACTCTGACTTTAGGCAAATCAAACGACTTCCCTTTTTTAATGCCGTCTAACATAATCACGACATCCTTGAGACTCCCATCCTTGCCAATAATAAAATCTTCTACAATTCGCCAACCAGTGCCGGTGGAGATTCTCCCGCAATACACCGCATCTGGAATCGTCACAAGATTGAATGCCATCGGCCTAGGCGTGTTTCCCGTGATCGTCACTTTCCCACGAATGGTTCCTCCATTCGAGACGGACACTTCCTCATAAGAAAAACTTGGCAAGGCTATTCCAATCACCCACATGCCCGCCACCAACGCCAATGTCCAACGCTTCATGAATTCCTCCCTCTCCGAATTCGTCGCTTGATGCTCGTCTCTCATTCCATATTCTTATTGAATATACGAGGAACGATTGCCTAAAGATACTCTTCAAAAAAAACGGGGAAGCCGAAGCTCGGCTTCCCCGTCATTCGCTTTCGATGATAACCTATCGAACCAAACGTTATTTAAACGAAATGGGCCGAACGCTACCCTCTGAAGACTGGGGCACCTGTGCTTCTTTTACTCCAGGAGCAGCCCCACCAAGCGGAAGAATTCTTTGGTCGTTCTTGGACAGAACTCGGAAATAGCCCCATTGCCCCGATTGGGAATATGGCAAGCGCGCATTGCTATACACATAATCACCCTTCATGGCATACGGACCACCCGCTGAAGAGACAAAGATATCAATCCCCTCAGACCCTGCAAATTCCACAACGCTGATTTGGTCAGCCCCACCCATAAATGGCTCAATCGGCCATTCATGTTTTTCTAGAGTAAACATACCATTTTGTTCATTGCTGGCACCAAACACATGGATCCGAACAGGATCACCGGCATGGGCCTCAATCAATGGCGTCGCTGGGTCAGCAGGGTCATCCACATTACATGGTTGGAACATCTTACCCAATGAGCACCCTTGCTCTTCGCGATATAAGTAGGGTTCATTTCGGTAATTCACCCCAATGAGACCGGCCACATTTTGAACATATGGCATAAAGCTGGTCCCGATAATATTGTCTTCGTCCTGGAAGAACAGGGCCACATCACGATAATTGGCACGATGCGCTTGACCAGGTACCGTCCGATCCACAATGACATCCGCGACCCAGCTATTCTTTAATGAAATATCAGCACCGGTCTTAGGATCACGATATTGTGAACCCTTTGGACCGATGACAATACCACCAAACAACCCATTACGCGGATTCATGGCCACATTCCCCCAATCCCACACTAGCGATTGCGTTTCACCAAAGAAGGGATCCGCATAGTAGGTATAGGTGCGGCTTTCACCTGGTGCAATCGTCTGATCTCCAGGATTGTTTCCGAGGTTCACGCCTTGGGAATCCTTGGGATCAAACGCCAAACTAAAGGCTGAGAAGGAAGCACGGCTTTCCTTCATCTTGTTGGTCAGCTTCACTTTAAGGCAATCACCAACATTGGCCCGAATGGTTAATGGCATAGGTTGGAAATCTCCAGAGACCTTCGCTGCTTCTTCTTCAAGAATATAAATCTTGGCATCTGGATTCTTCACTTCAATTTTTCGTTCAAAGTCTACTTCAATGGCTTCTTCCACGTTTGGATTAAAGGCCATTTGCGGGAAGTCGATAGACACCACATTAAAGTTCTTCACAGGAGCATCGGATGGACACACCGGCAAAGGCTTCTTAATTCCTTGGGCACCATAACCGGCATTCGGTAATGGCTTTAAATCGGACACTTCATTTTCCAGCACCCGAATAACTCCCCAGGAACCCTCGGACAGTTTTGAACTCCGACCATTGAAATACATGTAATCCCCAGGTTGCAGTCTCGGGCCGCCGGCCTGAGCCACCACCAGGTCATATCGTTCTGCGATACCAATATGAATAGAATTCTTTCGATTGGCATCACCCGCATATCGTTCCGTCAAGAAAGCATGACCAGAAACAGTAAAGACATTACTTTCATTCATGGTCACATCAATCAGCCGGAACACAATTGAATCCCCCAGGTATGCTCGCAGGGTAATCGTGCTCGGATCACCATGAGTTGTGCTGCTGAAAACCTGCGAAGTCTCTGGATTATTGGCTAACCGTTGCGCGAAAGGTTCGGCCCGGAAATTCAGGGCGCCACCCGTCGTATGTGTACCACCGTTAAGGAACGGCATTGGCGTCATTTTAATCGATTCGTTCGGCGGCATTTGGAATGACACGGTACGTCCGGCTTCCAACGCCACTTCAATTGGCTGACCAGGAGGATTCCCGGCCGTCACCACGTTAACCGTATGAGGAACGGTATCCATGATTTGGACCATCAATTCACGGAAACTTCCGCTCACGCCATATCCAACTGGTTCAATCGTATGAATATCCATCACCGGACCAGTTCGTTTGGCTTCACCGGTAATAGGATCATGCCAAGTTGAACCAAAGGGCTCGATCAAGAAGGAACACACCGCACCATGTGGCCACGTGGTTCCACCAAACGCATGGTCATGACAAAAGACTGACCCCACGTCTGCATCCACCCAGAAACGCTGGCGAACAAATTCCACCGTGACGATATCGCCAACTGGATGGTCATGTTTCAATGGTTTTTTAAAGGTAAGCGTTCCAGGGCCACCAACGGCTGCCACGGGTTCGCCATGGCCACTGCCACCGGAGCCAGGGATTTGGAGTTTTTGTCCAACATGAATCAAATCAGCATTTGAAAGACCGTTGATTGATTGCAAGGCTTCCACGGACGTTCCATGAGAAGTCGCGATCTCTCCCAGAGTGTCTCCAGGTCGAACCACATAATCTCCACCGGCACTAGAAGGAGCAGCAGCGGCGGCACCCCCGGCATCTCCAGCACCATCAATGGACACAATTCGCATCACTTCGTTGCCTTTGACGTTATCCGCACCAACCAACAAAACGGTTCCGACATGGTATTGACCGGAATTCGTCACATGAATGGTTCGGTCACCCTTGCGGGAAGGCTTCGTCAACTTGGCATTCATAGGAACTGGCAACCCTTTGTCAGATTTCTTATCAAATTGTGTAAAGGGCCGCATCGATTGGTCATAGGAGAAACCTGAAATCACACCATCAGAGGCTTGATTATCAAATTGCACAAAGTGGAAGTGCGTGTTGATCTTTGACGATTGAAAATTCGTCACGTCATCGTCAAGCCATTCGCTGGTCAAAATCCAGTCCATGCAATCATAAATATTCGAACGAAACACCAACGGCACTCTCAAGTCATTATTGGCTCGAATGGCTTCTTCTTCATCATGAGAGACATACAACAATCCGTTCGGGTCAACCACCGCTGGTTGATCACCTTGGGCTGCGGACAACTCGATCGGAAGCTTAATGAAGTGGATATTATACTTTTCGGAACCAGCACGATCTGGGCACAGGCTCCAACGACCGTTTTCACCAGGTTTGGCTGGTTCAACAGACGAACCACCATCTTCGTCCCTATGAATCATTTCCAACCACGGAGCTGGATTGCGATCAGGAGCAAATGGATTTCTCTTTCCAAAATGTGGGGTCAACCACGGCCAAGCCACTTTTCCAGTTGTTGGCTCAAACCAAATGGACCGCCGCTTTCCTTTTTCGTAGCCCTGCCATTCAGGATGATATTTTGGATTATCAGTCGTGCCTTCTTTTTCACTCATGGCACGATTGCCATCCCAGGTCCAATCCACGACGGTTGCGTCATAGGATTTCAACTGACCGATTTCATCTTCCGTATGGCCAGGAAGACCACGAGTCGGCAATTGCATTTCAACCCAGTCATGAATATTGATCGTCGCAGGATTTGTATCCCACACTGATTTCGTTCCCTTTGGAACAATGTTGAACTTTTTCCCAAACCAATCGACAGTCTTTCCAACTAACTGATCAGACGTCACAGGTTTTGGGATACGCCCTAAACGATCTGGCAACTCACGGAGCGGAGCCATCACATCATTGGCCACTCCAGGAACTTGGATTGTGTTGTACACACGCCAATATCCCCACATCCCTGCCACATAATGATGCGCGACATGACAATGGAAAAGGAAGTCTCCAGCGAGATATTGACACAGACCAGAACCACATTCCGTTTCAAGGTCCAAGGCCTCTGACGGGCCAATGACTTCAACGTCAACGCGGTCCGTTTTTGCACGAATCAATGGGTACTTTAAAGGACCATTTTGCCCTTTATGCCACATAGGCATTTCATCAACCGCCCGCGGGCTTCGAGTCCACCGAATCGAACCACCATGTGGATGATGAGAATGGAACACCTCGGAACCACCATGCACCAAACGGAACTTGGCTGGATCACCTAAATAACTTCGGGGAATGGTTGGACCCGCATCACCGAAGGTGTACGAGCTATAGGCCATGGATTCGTCCTCGAATCCAAAGTACTCATGTTGCACGTGCATATTGTTGATGCCGAATGGTTCGCTTCGGTAGTTTAGCGCCCTGGCACCTGGTCGATAGGCGTCTGTCAATGGATCACGTTGTGGAAGGAAGTCTCCGTGCTTGTTCACCGGACGGAAGGCTTCATCACCGACTTCGTGATAAATCAGAACAAACTCACGAAAATCTGGGCCCATGCCATTTTGAATCATGGCTTGCCAACCACTAGGCATATCTGTGGCGGGACCAAGTCCTAAAGGATCAAGATAGTTGGAACCAGCAGGTTCCACCACAAACACCCCAAATAACCCCATGACCGTCAACTCACGGTCATTACTATAGCTGTGGAATTGGCGTCCACCTTCTTGTGTGGAAGGGTGAATATACCATTCCAATTCAATAGGTTTGGTTTCACAATTTTCTTCACATTCTTCGTCAGCTCCATAGGCAATGGCATCAGGATTGGTGGTGGTCGCTGGTTGGCCGGTATTGCTCACCACCATGCTAGAACCATTGATGTGCAGACTGACATCTTCACCAAACTCCAATGCATTGCGAAGAGTCACTTTCACGCAATCCCCTTGGTTGGCGCGAATCACTAATGGTTGGATGTATTGGCCTTGAATCCCGTTTTTTACACCACCTGGATCATTGTGACCTTCCACTTCTCGGGCGTCCGCGTTCTTGGCTTCTTCCTCACGGACCTTTTCAATATTGTCGGTGAGCACATACATGTAGCCGGGATAGTAATCCAGCCATTGGTTCAATGTAATTTCCACATTGATGGCAGATACGTCGTAATGTTTCACCGAAGCCGTCGCTGGACATTTTCCACCACCGCCCATTGAAACCGGTTCGATGTCACCATCAGATTGAAGCAGGTAATTTCCTTTGCCCGCTCCATATTGATGCATCATGGACATACTGTTAAAACCACCGTCATCTGACCCAGAAGATTCTTTTTTCATTTGCTCCATCAAACGTTCATGCTGTTTTTCAACAAGCGCAGAACGTTCAGCCCGACCTTCATGGAAATTTTCGACAATCGTTTGCCCTTTGAGGCGCTCGGCCCATTCAGGAGTTTGATGATTCATACCCGTTTTGTGAACCATACCCTCGGACTCTGGGGTTTCCGCAAAAACTCCAGTTAAGGGAAGAAAGAGGAACGACAGGGCAAGCATGCTTCCCAAAGTAAGGGACGCACGTCGCTTCATAGAATGACGTTTGAATTGAAACATGGACCGGCCTCCTTAAAAATAAACACAATCTACGCAGACGAAGATATATTGTAGAGTCATCAACAGAACATAGCCGTACAACACCCGTAAATTGGGAGATCGAAAAATTACTGAAAACTACCTGGAAGTGTCAAGAGTTCTTGGCCCTAGAATTGACCTTTAAGAGAATTCATTGGACAAACCAAAGAATTTGTGGATTTTCTCCTCATACTGAGCTCAAATTAGTCCTTGCGATGAACCAAATCATGAAATTTTTCACGGAGCCAGATCGTCCGTTCCCCTGGGGCTTTCACTCCGACACATTTTCCATTGAGGGTAGAAACTGGCAAAACCTCAATGGTTGTTCCAATCAAAAACAATTCATCAGCCTGCTCTAATTCTTCTTCACGAACTGTTCTTTCTTCCACCACTATTCCATTGCTCTTGGCTAACTCAAGCACGGCTTTCCTCGTCACTCCGGCCAATAATTGATCACTGAGGGGTGGAGTCAATAATGCGCCTCCCTTAACCAAGACCACATTACTCGAAGTGCCCTCCGTCACCAATCCATCCTTAATCAAAATGGCTTCAAAGGCCCCAGCCTGATTCGCCTCTTGCTTGGCTAAGAGATTGGGAAGGAGATTTAAACTTTTAATCGAACATCGTGCCCAACGAAGGTCAGGGAGGGTGACAACGGCAACACCTTCCTGCACGAGATGCAGGGGGAGATCCGCCATCTCTCGGAATGTCATTACAATGGTAGGACGTGAAACGTCTGGGAACAGATGGTCTCGCGGAGCCACTCCACGGGTTACTTGGATATAAACCTTACCTTCAGAATAACCACTCCGCTGAAGCCCTTCACCAATAATCGCATCCCACTCTGAACGAGCTAGGGCAGGGGAGATAGATACGGCCTCCATACTTTGAAAAAGGCGGGAAAGATGTTCAGTAAGTTGAAAGGGGCTTCCGCCATAGACGCGAACAACTTCATAGACCCCATCGCCAAACTGGAAACCGCGATCTTCAATCGAAACCGTGGCTTCGTCAAGAGGAAGGAAGCGTCCGTTCACATAGGCGATATTCGGCATAGCAATAGGACAAGCTAAGATTGGGCCTCTTGAACCTCAACAAGAAATATTCGTCGGGCTTCAGCCGTAAATTTCCATGCCATTCGCTTATGAAACTCCAAACGATGAGGCCCTGATTGCAGCGCCTCAAATTCAAACTGTCGCCTACCGGAATCCACCGCATTATTGCTTGTCGTGCGCAGAAAATCGTCTCCGGTCATGACAAACTCAGATGAATCATACGACGGGACCCATTGTTCTCCCCGTGTCCGATCTTCCCACAAATTAATGGTAAAGGGATGTCCTTGCTTGGCGACGATTGTTTTGAGATCAGATCCTTCTTCAACCATTAGTTATGTCCTACATTTGAGTATGAGATATTGCCTTTGTGGGAAGTGAGATTATTTCGCTTAGGCAATAAAACAATGATTGCTTGTCCATGCAATCATTTGTCATGCCACCGACATCAAAAATCACGGCATCGCGAACTGACAAAGACCTCGTCATCTTTAATTTGCACATCGTAACTGGCCACACAATACCCACCGCCGTCGGTACCAAAACCACTTCGAACATCGAATTTGAGATCATGCCACGGACATCCGACCACAAACCCTTTGAGTTTCCCTTTCACCAAAGGGCCACCTTCATGGGGACAGATATTATTGATCGCAAAAAACTTCCCAGATACATTAAATAAGGCAATATTTTTCCCCCCGGCTTTTACCAAACGCGAAGTACCATCAGGAATATCTTCCACCTTGCCAACGGCGATAAAGTCTTCTAAGGATTTTGAATTCATGAGAAACGCCTACACCTTTTTAAGCAGTCTATACTCCACAGATCACCAGCCTACACGCCATTTATACTGTACCCCATTACATGCGTAGGGCAAAGATTAATTCTGTGCCTACTATAGCCTCAGCCCTTTCAGCAAAGCCCACGTTTGCCTCAATGACATATCGAGCATTTTCTGGTGGAGGTCCATGCCACACACACGGATCTGTAATGCAAGGCTGAGCCGCTTCTTTTACATGGATGATTTGCTTGCTTTCATCAACCCAAATCACATCCACCGGAAACTGAAATCCCTTGGTCCAGACTTTATGAAGGCCTGACTTTTCAAACAAAAATATCATGCCCCCATCCTCGGGGAGACTTTCCCTGAAGGCCAACCCAAAGAGTAATTTTTCTGGGGTATCGGCCACCTCTGCCTGAAGCTTGGCTCCAGAGGGAAAACGCACCTCAATGACCTCCGATTGCTTGGGGGTATTAAATAACATTGCCCCAGAAATCAACATCAAAGCCATCAATGCAAGAAAAATAATCCGTTTTTTATTGAGGGGTTTCTCTCGTTTGGCACGCATAAAATTGTATATGCCAATAGAAAATAGATTCTCGTCACAGCAACAACCAATTTCTCCTAAATTTTTCCGAGAGAAATTGTTCCACTACGCACCATTCCTACTGGTTTTCCTGCCCCTTTTTCTATCTTTCATGGTAAGATAAAGACTCAAATTTCGTCAGAGAGTGGCCGATAAGCATCTTAGGTGTCAACACATAGCCCCTTACCATCTCATCCCTCATTAGAGGACAGGAGGCTCCATCATGAAACACCGATTATTCTCCGCACTTTCTTTTCTGACTTTGACCACCCTCCTGGCCAGCCCAATTCAAGCTGCACCTCCAAGCATTCCCTCGGCCATCAACCAATTTGTGGCAAAAATATTTCCAAACAGCCACTATCATTGGGTCGTAAACAATGCCCAAAAAGAAGCTGCCGATGAAATGATCATAGACATTAATACCTTTGTGACAAAAAAAGGCCGCGGCGACAACCAGATTGAAAATCGTTTTTTACTTCTTATCCTGAACGGTGAAGTGATGGCTGCCCAGAAAATCCCCCTGGGTTCCACTGTTGATTGCGGTAAAGATACTGAAATCTAAGAGCATTACAACCAAATTCATATAAAAAAAGCCCCATTTCCCTCTGACAGGAAATGGGGCTTTTTTATTCGAATTCAGACTATTTACTTCGTAAGAACCAACATTTGACCACCTAAATGCGCAGCGTGCAACTGGCATTTATAGTTTAGCAAAGCATTGGCAGTCACATACGTGAGATCACTAATAGGAATCCCAATGTACTTGGTTTCGCCTGGCTTCAAGGTAATCTTCACATGCATGGAAGTCGGGGCAGCAAAGGCCGAATCTGCATTAAGATCAAAGCCATGCTCGCCATCCAAATTATTGGTTACCTTTAAGAGAACTGGGCTTAAAGGTCGCCCTCCAGTCCCCGTATTAACCAAACTCAGAATGGCGGTCGGTGGATACCAAACCTTTTTGCCACCAATCAACATAGCGGTAAAAGTCAGGTCAACATCCAGGGTTTTAAATGGTTGACCCACGACAGATCCGGTTGCCAAATCACCGATTTCGACACCACCGGACTGCAACGCAAACGCGACAGAGGACCCTGCCGCAACAATGATGAAACTTAAAAGGACGGATAGAAGCACCTTGTGCATTGCCTACCTCCCCATAAAAGGAACGTTAGTAATAAAAGAGCAACTGTTAAAGAACCTCAAGGCCATTTCATAATTCACAAAGCCCGCCTACGACAAGGCTTGCCATAGGGAAGGTCCGTTATAGCACAAGCGACTCCATGACGCAAGATGGTTTCTCAAACTTCTCTATCAAGAATTTCAATGAAATGTGATGGGAGCCGCTTTTTGGCCTTTCTGTTCATCGAGTATTCATGTTGCAGAGGGTCTGAGGGCACGAGTAGTATCAGAATTCCTTAGATCATCCAGAGTTAAAGGCATTTCTGATGAAAAAATATTCAAGTTTTTCCAATATTTTATGGTTATCTGCCATTTGCAACTTCTGGATTTTCACCAGCACGGCATTTTCCTTTTCTCTAGTGGAACCCCTACCTGCTCGCACCTATGAATCTGGTGAAAAAATTTCCATTCATCTCGATATTGGCGAAGTCGCCGGAGTCACTGCGGTCCATTATTTCTGGTATGGCGAAGATGAGGACATGCTTGAAGAGTTAATTGCGGAAAAACTCGCGCTGACATCAGGCCCAAACCATCAACCGCCATTTGGTGGGATCATTCGGGTTCCAAGATCTGCTGTAGGTACTTATCGCCTCTTAGCTGTGGCACAATTAGAGGCAGGGCAAGTGGATACTGAAAAGTGGGCGGTTTTTGATGAAATCCTTATCCAAGTTGAACCAAATGCTCTGCTACAAGAAATAGACTTTGAGAATGAAAAGCCTCTTCGATTTGGAAGCGCGGCTTCGGCACGAGTATATGAGCAAGTGGATTTTCTAGGGAAAATTATCCCACTGTCCATCATTGGACGATTCTCAGATGGTACGACTCGATCCTTACGGAGGAAAAGCACCGGAACAACCTATATAATCAAAGATGAAAGCGTTGCGAGTATTGATGAGGAAGGGATGTTACGCCTAGTAGGCAATGGCCATACCACCTTGACCGTGAAAAATAGAGTTCAAGAAGCCACTCTAGATATTCAAGTGGAAGTGCGTAGTAAAACCAATAGGCCTCCTGTGTCAAATCCAGGAAAAATGCAATGGGTTTATTCAAGCGACCCGGTTCTTCTCAACGGGCTTTCAAGCTACGATCCCGAGGGCGAATCGCTCCAATACCGGTGGTCTCAAGTCCGAGGCAGTAAAATCTCTCTCCTCGACCCGTACTCAGGAAAAGCAAGATTTCTAGCACCGTTCGTTCACAAAGAACAGCTATTTAGATTTAAACTACGCGTAACCGATGCCCAAGGAGCAGATAGCCAACCCGCCTACCAAGATATCATTGTGACGCCATAGGCAAGAAAAAAAGGCCCGCCGCCGGCATTTCATTTCTCCTGAGGAATATAGAGGCACTCAAGCCGATACAAATGGATTGCACTGCTGTTCAAACCCTATTTGCGTCTCTGATCCATGACCGGTAATGACGATTGTCATTTCATCGAGGGAATACAACCGTTCACGAATCGACTCTTGGATAGCCTGAGGATCACCACCCCATAAATCGGTTCGACCAACTCCACCTCGAAAAAGAGTATCCCCCGATAGGAGCAATTGGTCTTGAGGGAAATGGAAGCACATCGATCCAGGGGTATGACCTGGCGTATGAAGCACTTGCCCCTTGATGGAACCAAACGACAGCACCTCTTCATCCCTCATACAATGATCGGGATCTGGAGCTTGCACATACGGGACTCCAAACATGCGACATTGCACTTCTAGAATTTTCCAGAGTTCGAGATCAGCCTCATGTATGCCTAAGGGAGCCTGTGTCGCTGCTCGGATTTCTCCTGAAGCCAAAAAGTGATCAAAATGCGCGTGCGTATGGTATACCCCAACGATCGTCAGACCCAGTCGCGCGACCTCATCTAAAATCCGTGAGGCATCACCGCCAGGATCAACGACAATCGCTTGCTTGGTTTCTGGATCCCCAAGGATCGAACAATTGCATCCGAGTGGTGGAACGGCAAAGGTTTTTCGAATCATTTCAGCCATGAATTTCCCTTTCTAAAAATCGGAAAATCAGAGCGTAGCTCTCCTCGGTGAGAGGGTCAACCCATCTCTAATTGAGAATTCCCATTTGCATAAAAAGACGAACCAGCCTACAATTCTACAGTAGACGGTATTTTCAACCTCTCCTCATTCTTAAACATTCTTTTTAATTGCCTCCTGTGGATAAAAACAAGAATCTCATCCCCGCTACACCTCTATCCGCGCACAACCCTTTTCGAACAGATTGCTTAGCCCAATCTCTGCTGTTGATGATCTTTGTGTGCCTGTTCCCCATTCTCCAAGGCTGCCCTCAAGACAGGACCCCTCTTTTGGAAGAAGAAAATGGGGAACTTAAAAAGCTTGCGGCTAAACAGGAATCAATGATTATTACCCTTCAAGAAGGCAATCGGGTCTTACAAGGGCAAATTGATCGACTCAATCAAGAGTTGCGGGAAGAACAGAAGGAGCAAGATCAAAAACTCAAATCCGCTCAAGAAACCGGACAAGGGTTGGCTACTGAACGACAAGCCCTCACTCAGCAAATGACTGAACTTGCCAGGGAAAATCGAAAACTCACCAATGACAGCCAATGGTTACGCCGCCAACGTGATCTTTTTCGTCAATCAATTTCCGGTCAAACCTCCGGAGCCAATGCCCAAACCTTCTCCGTCGGTCTTTCTCCAATGATCGAAGCCACCAAACAGGCCTTGCTTCAACATGGATATTCGATCTTAGCGAAAATGGCCACTGACCAAAAAGCCGTGTTCGTCACCGACCGAAAAACCTCGGCCTCGGCCTCCCTTGAATTACCAGGTTTTCGCAACCAATATCTACTCGTGCTAAATGGAGTCGGGCAAGATGCCACCACCTTACGGGTCAACGCAACGTATGAAAAAATTTCGCAAGACGGGAAGATTCTTGGGGTAAGCGACAATGAGAAAGCTGACCTAGAGCTGAGAATGATTCGAGCCGTCGAGGAAATGCTTCAAACGTTATTGAGCCCCCCTGCGGAACAATAAGCCTTAGTGCCCCCCATCCTCTCCTTACAGAGTGTCACAGCCTATTCGCGAGTTGATATCCTTCACGAAGAACATCGGCTTCTTGATGCACCGTATCCTGAAATTCTGGGTATTGGCTTTCAATAAATTCGACGAACAAATGAATCTTTATCAAGAAATAGTCAAAAGGCATTTTATTGATTCGTGGCTCGTTGAACCAAAACGTGAAAAATTCTGAAAATGCCTTCTCGACATCACCCAGACGTTCACATGTCTCGGGAAACATCTTACGAAGATCTCCGCCCCATACAAAAATTTCTTCAGGAAGGTATCGTTTCTGATAGCGCTCCAACCCTCCCTCATCATCTGTCAGCTGCCCAACCAAGGACAACGCTTGACGATCAATCTTCCCACTCGCCACTTGCGCGTAAACCTGATAGGGCTTAGCAGCCATTCCCGCCGAAGAACGTTCTTTGGCCAAAGAAGGATTTTCTACCACAGCCAACCTCACTTCACGCCTCTCCTGGCTCTCCCACCACCCATACCTCTCTAGGAATCGCCGGTATTCATCGACAATCAAGGGAATTTGTTTTGTATCGACTTCCATAGCCACCCCTTTGAGATTGGTTAAACCAGGATGGGCTAACACTTGGTCCAACATGTCAAAAAGCACTTGCGGAATTTTTGCCCCATGATCATCAATCCAGAGAGGCAAGATGGTGCCAACGTCATCGCTCCCCTCCCAATCATTTGGATGATTCGCTAACCCAGCTATATGAATCTGCACCACGCGAAATAAAGGAAAGCTCGCTAGAACCTCTTCCAAAAACTCCTGTACCGTTTGGATACGCCCTCGACCTGAATATCGATACACGGTCCACACATGCCCAATGTCCAAGACCAAGCCGCACGGCGCTTGTTTCGTAATTTCGGCAAAAAAGTCCGAATAAGCCACATCGCCAACACCAAAATACGTGAGCGGCGGAGTCTCTAATAACAACAGTGGAGGAGCCTGAGAAGAATCCGAAAACCTTGCATCCATCTCTCGTTGAAGATGGATGGCATTGCTAGCCGTCACGCCAGCACTTGGCTTGGTAAACAAGGGCGGTAAATACGTCCCAAATGAATACCCGGCTATTTGCTTGCTGGCACATTCTTGGTTAAACCACGAACATCCCAAGGCACGCAGATGAGTCGCCGTCTCATTGATTGATGTTTCGACAGGATAGGTTTGACACCAATCGGGTTGAGTGACCCACAATCCTTCCGCATGGCATTCGAGTAATGCTTGAGGGATATGCGACCTCAAAGCCTGAAGCACCTGCTCTGGCGATTGAAAAATCTCTAAGTACCCGCAGGTAAGGCTATTGAAGTTAAATGCATCCAACAGTTCGAATACGTTGGGTGTATACACATCAACCGACAAACCTAACCCATGATGGGAAATTTGAGAGACCCGCCGAAGAAACTCTTGGTCAAATCCAGCCATAGCTCAGGATAAAAAGGTGAGAGGAAGTACGAAGTAGTTTCCGTGACAAAAGGAAAGCGATGGCGCTGAATAAATATAGGAAGAAAGATGCAGTCGAAAGAATTACCGAGATGAACTGGACATACTATGTCCGGCTTTAAGATAAACCTCAACTCCTGAGGCAGCTTTACGGCCTTCAGCAATGGCCCAAACAATAAGCGAGGCACCTCGTTTAGTGTCCCCTGCAGCAAAAATTCCGTCTTTATTGGTCATGAAATTCTCGTCCACCGAGACACTGCCTCGTGGGCCATAGTCCACGCCAATATTATCTAGCAAACCATTTTTCACTGGACCGGTAAATCCCATGGCCAACAATACCAAATCTACATCCATATCAAACTCGGTGCCCGGGACCGGTGCAAATTTTCCTGCGTCAAACGAAACTTGGTGCCCGTGCAATTTGGTGACATGTCCATTTTCACCAGTGAACTTTGTGGTAGACACACTCCATTGACGATCACACCCTTCTTCATGGGCATGAGATGTGCGCAACTGCATGGGCCACATTGGCCATGGTGTGGACTCGGCACGATCCGAAGGAGGCTGCGGCAACAATTCAAATTGGTGAACTTCCTTGCACCCTTGACGATGAGCAGTTCCTAAACAATCGGACCCGGTATCGCCGCCACCAATAATCACGACGCGTTTATCTTTTGCACTAATTTTTCCAACGAGGCTATCGCCGGCATTCGTTTTATTTTGTTGAGTGAGATATTCCATCGCAAAGTGGACCCCATCTAAGTCACGCCCAGGCACCGGCAAATCACGGGCCTGTTCAGCGCCAAGGGTCAAGCAGACAGCATCAAACTTCTGTGCCAACGCTTCGCTTGTGACATCGACCCCAACGTTCACGCTCGTTTCAAACTTTACCCCTTCAGCCACCATTTGGTCCAACCGTCGATCAAGTACCCACTTCTCCATTTTAAAATCTGGAATGCCATAGCGAAGCAGGCCACCGATCCTGTCGGCCTTTTCGTAAACGGTCACAGTATGTCCAGCACGAGTTAATTGCTGAGCTGCCGCTAGGCCAGCAGGTCCTGATCCCACCACTGCCACGGTCTTGCCTGTTTTTACTACTGGCAGAACCGGCTCGATCCAGCCTTCATCAAAACCACGGTCGATAATATTCCACTCGACTACTCGGATAGACACAGGATCGGCATTGATCCCCAGCACGCATGAAGATTCACACGGAGCTGGACACAGGCGCCCCGTAAACTCCGGAAAGTTATTCGTCGAATGAAGCGCTTTGAGTGCATCTTTCCATCGACCACGATGCACCATATCATTCCATTCAGGAATCAAATTGACGACAGGACAACCATTGGTGGACTGACAAAATGGCACGCCGCAATCCATGCATCGCCCACCCTGATTGCGAAGCTTATCTTCAGGAAATGGCTCGTAGACCTCATTCCAATCCAGCACGCGCAGTTCGACATTTCGACGCTTTGGACCTTCACGAGCAAACTTGAGAAATCCTCGAGGATCACCCACGGCCAACCCCCTGTTTTTCCCGTCCACTTTTTTTGGCGGCAGCCTTCCGCTCGGCCAACACGCGTTTATAATCCATCGGCATCACTTTCACGAATTTCGACACCATGGCTGGCCAAGAATCCATAATCATCTTCGCCTTTCGGCTTTCAGTATATTTAGCGTGCGCCTCGATCAATGTTTTCAAGGTGTTCATATCTTCGGGATCCCTAACCTTTTCTAATTCCACCATCCCGAGATTGCATCGTGTTTCAAATTTTCCGTCCTCGTTCAGCACATAGGCTTCCCCGCCAGACATCCCTGCTGCAAAATTTCTTCCGGTTCTTCCAAGTACCACCACAACGCCTCCGGTCATATATTCACAGCAATGATCGCCAGTGCCTTCAATAACCGTACGGACCCCACTATTTCGTACCGCAAAACGCTCGCCAGCGGTGCCATAGACATAACATTCACCTTTGGTCGCACCATAGAGTGACGTGTTGCCAATTAAAATAGTGTCTTCGGGCTTAAAGGTACATCCCTTCGGCGGCGTAACGATAATCTTCCCGCCGGACAAGCCTTTGCCAAGATAATCGTTCGACTCGCCTTCAAGCGTTAAGGTAATGCCACGGGAAACAAACGCCCCAAATGATTGCCCAGCCGACCCGTTGAAATTAATCGTAATAGTATCTGACGGTAGCCCTTCTTCACCATATTTGCGGGCGATGTGACTAGATAAGATCGTCCCGGTCGTGCGATTCGTGTTTCGAATCGGCAAATCACAGACCACCTTCTCACCTCTATCAATGGCCGATTGGCACAAATCAACCAACTTGTTATCAAGCACATGCTCAAGGCCATGGTCTTGAAGATCAACCCAATGGGTTTTGACATGAGATTCCACTTCGGGTTTCCACAGCAAGGGAGAAAGATCTAAACCTTTGGCTTTCCAATGATCCATGGCTTTTTGCACTTTAAGTTTATCCACTCGCCCAATCATGTCGGTGAATTTTCTAAAGCCAAGTTGAGCCATGAGCTGGCGCACTTCTTCGGCAACAAAGAAGAAGAAGTTCACGACGTGATCGGGTTGGCCAGTAAATCGTTTGCGCAATTCAGGATCTTGTGTCGCGACACCAACCGGGCAGGTGTTCAAATGACACTTCCGCATCATGATGCACCCTTCCACAATGAGCGGTGCCGTGGAGAAGCCAAACTCCTCCGCTCCCAGCAGCGTAGCAACTACGACATCTCGTCCTGTTTTTAATTGCCCATCCGTCTCGACACGAATCCGGCCACGTAAATCATTGAGCACGAGGGTCTGATGCGTTTCAGCTAATCCAAGTTCCCAGGGAATGCCTGCATATTTAATGGACGAAAGCGGTGACGCTCCAGTCCCACCAGAATCGCCGCTAATCAACACCTTGTCCGCATGAGCTTTAGAAACCCCAGCCGCCACCGTGCCTACACCAATTTCAGATACCAACTTCACCGACACATCTGCCTGGGGGTTTGAATTCTTGAGATCAAAAATCAGCTGGGCCAGATCTTCGATGGAATAAATATCATGATGCGGAGGCGGCGAGATCAGCCCGACACCAGGGGTGGAAAACCGCATGCCCGCAATCGTCTCGTCAACCTTATGCCCAGGAAGTTGTCCACCCTCACCGGGCTTGGCGCCTTGCGCCATTTTGATTTGCAATTCCTTTGCATGGACCAAGTAATTCGCCGTTACTCCAAATCGCCCAGAGGCCACTTGCTTGATATACGAATTTTTTGAATCCCCATTCGGTAGTGGTACGAATCGCTCGGCGGCTTCCCCGCCTTCACCGGTATTGCTTTTTCCACCAATGCGGTTCATCGCAATCGCCAACGTTTCATGCGATTCCTTGGAAATCGCGCCATAGGACATCGCCCCAGTGGTGAACCGCTTGACGATATCTTTCACCGACTCGACCTCATCAATAGGCACAGGCTCTGGGGCGAATTTAAAATCAAATAGGCCACGTAGATTTGAACGACGTTTGCTCTCGTCATTGATTAAGGCTGAAAATTCTTGAAAGGTCTTCGGGTCGTTCGTCTTGGTGGCATGCTGTAACTTATAGATCGATTCAGGATTCCAATTATGATGTTCCCCCTGGATGCGATAGTGAATCTCGCTCCCGAAATCGAGTTGCCGGATCGCTGCAGGTTCGTAGGCCACAGAATGCCGCCGTAAGGTTTCGTCACCAATCTCTCGCATGCCGATACCTTCTACCCGAGAAGGGGTCCCGGTGAAATACCGATCTACGAGTTCCTGTGAAAGGCCGATGGCCTCAAAAATTTGTGCGCCACAATAGGACTGCACCGTGGAAATCCCCATCTTGGAAAAAATCTTTAGCAGTCCTTTATTGATTGCCTTAATAAATTTGTCAGAAGCAGTATCCGCATCAACGCCTTCTGGCAAATACCCCTCACGTTGCAAGTCTACATAGGTTTCAAACACCAAATAAGGATTGATCACGCCAGCACCATAGCCAATGAGGCACGCAAAATGATGCACATCGCGCGGTTCACCAGTTTCAAGGATCAAGCCAACCTCGGTCCGTGTGGATTCACGCACTAAATGGTGGTGAACCGCGGCTATTCCCAATAGGCTGGGAATAGGCGCCCATTCTTCATTGATTTCACGATCGCTTAAAATTAAAAACTTGTAGCCCTCTTTGATGGCTTTAGACGCATCCAGGCATAACTGATCTACGGCGGCCCCTAACCCATCAGGCCCGTCGCTTACACGGAACAACATCGGGAGGGTCTTACTCACAAAATGCGGGTCTTCGAATTCACGGAGTTTCTGCAACTCGGCATTCGTCAAGATCGGCTGTCGGATTTTAATACGACGACAGGCTTCTGGCGTTTCTGCAATAAGATTGGGCTTGGGACCAATATTCGTCACCAACGACATGACCAGCTGCTCACGAATCGGATCAATCGGTGGATTAGTGACTTGGGCAAATAATTGCTTAAAGTACTTGGGAAGAAGTTGTGGCCTATTTGAAAGCACAGCCAACGGCGTATCCGTCCCCATGGAAGAGGTCGGTTCCTCGCCATTAATTCCCATAGGCGAGAGCACCATTTTGAGTTCTTCAATCGTGACACCAAAGGCTTGTTGACGCTGCCGAAGCGTAGGATGGTCCGGCTGTGGAACACTCAATGGTTCAGGAAGTTCGTCTAAGGACACACGATGCTGCGTCAGCCAGTTCCGGTAAGGTTTCCGTCCTGCAATATCGGCTTTGATTTCTTCGTCGTCGATGATTCGACCTTGCACTGTATCGACGACAAACATCCGGCCTGGTTGGAGTCGGCCCTTTTCGCGAATATTTTTCGCATCGGTTGGAAGAACCCCCGCTTCAGAGGCCAGAACAACAAGATCATCAGTCGTCACTTGATACCGACAGGGTCGTAATCCATTACGATCAAGCGTCGCCCCAATCAGCTTGCCATCGGTAAATGCTACGGCAGCGGGGCCGTCCCACGGTTCCATCATCGACGCGTGGTATTCATAAAACCCGCGACGGTCTAGGTTCATGCTCGGATTCCCGACCCAAGGTTCGGGAATCAGCATCATCATGGCATGAGGGAGAGAACGTCCAGCCATGACTAAAAATTCAACGGCATTGTCTAAGCACGCGGAATCACTTTGATTCTCATAGACGATGGGATACAGCTTTTCGAGATCCTCTCCAAACAGGTCAGATTCCAATCGACCCTGCCTGGCCCGCATCCAATTCACATTTCCACGAAGCGTATTGATCTCGCCATTGTGAACGGTATAGCGGTAGGGATGTGCCAGTGTCCAGGTCGGAAACGTGTTTGTGCTAAACCTCGAATGGACCAAGGCAAGCGCTGACACCATGCTGGTATCTTCCAGGTCAGAGAAAAAATGTCCGAGTTGTTCAGGCAAGAGCATGCCTTTGAACACAATCGTATTGGCCGAAAGACTGCAGATATACACTCGTCCACGCTCGACCAAAGCTGACTCCCGAATGGCACGCGCAATGCGTTTCCGCACAACATAGAGCTTCCGCTCAAATTGGGCTTCATTGAGAATATCGCGAGCAATGAAAAACTGCCGAATATACGGAAGAGTCTGCTTGGCTTGATCTCCAACGTGCTCTAACTTCACCGGCACATCACGCCACCCTAAAAACCTTGCCCCTTCTTCACGAATAATGGTTTCGAACAACCCTTCGCATTGATGACGTAACGGCTCATCCTGAGGGAGAAACACCATTCCCACGCCATAGCCACCCGCCTCGGGAAGGCTAATCCCAATATCCTTGGTCGCTCGGCTGAAAAACTCATGCGAAATTTGCATGAGAATGCCCGCTCCATCCCCAGTACACGGATCGCAGCCTTGAGCCCCTCGATGATGAAGATTCTTAAGAACCTCAAGGCCTTGCTGAACAATATCGTGGGATTTGTGTCCTTTAATATTGGCCACAAACCCAATGCCACACCCGTCCTTTTCATTACGAGGATCGTAGAGCCCTTGTTTGGGCGGCATCCCATAAAAATTTGATTGATTCGTCATAAGTCCTTGCACCATATAAATCCGTCAGCAATTCCTGAAGACCCTTCTCATTCGAAAAGAATTTAAAGAAGTCCTCTGCAAACGCATTCACCCTAACTTATTCAAAGAAAAGGAAAACGGCGAGAAAAACACGTAAAAACGAAATTTACTTGAAGGCTTTGGAGGGTGTCAAGGCAACAGGAGAACGTTCCGAAAATCCAAAAAATCTTCAGAAAAGCAGTCCTGGAAGAAAGGCCAGTCGTCGATCACCAAAAACCCAAACTGGCTCGCACAACCAAATTTTGAGGAGTTGATTTTCGATTCCTGGCTACCTGGCGGTCACTGATCGAGTGATATGGCCATTCTCGGCTAAAAAGCTGAGGATTCGAGCCAAGCTCTCGGTCTGGGGTTCGAGGGAAGTTTTCAATACCAAATCGGGGTGGGTTGGGATTTCGTAGGGATCGGACACACCGGTGAAATGTTGGATTTCTCCATCGCGGGCTTTTTTATACATACCTTTGACATCTCGTTCTTGACAAACCTCCAAGGGACAATCCACGAAGATCTCGATATACGTTTCAAACTCTTTTCTGATCTCGGCACGGGCTTCTTGATAAGGAGAAATGGCCGCGACGATAGAAATCACTCCATACCGAGCCAAGAGATGTGCCACAAACGCAATCCTTCGAACATTTTCCAAGCGATCTTTTTTTGAAAATCCTAGGCCCTTAGTCAAACGTTGACGAACAATATCCCCGTCAAAAATCTCAGAGGACACACCTTGGCCTTCTAAACTTTCATGGAGCAAATGAGCCAAGGTGCTCTTTCCAGAACACGGTAACCCTGTAAACCAAACAACAGATCCTTTTTTCATTGGCTCCTCAAGGCCTCAGAACAACAAAAACTCAATACATGCATATTCGTAGGAAGGCATATTTTCAATCAGAAAACACAGCCTCGTCAAATGACGTATTAAATCGGGATATAGAAGTTCCTAAAAAAAAATATGTTATGGTAGACGGATAAATCAGATTAGCCTGGGCAACATAATGACATGATGGTGAGCGATGCCCATAATGCGATCGGTGGCCCAACCAGGAAACGACTCAATCCAGGAGCTAACATTACGATCCAAGACCACGGGTGGATAGGTGTGAAAACAACGGTGTTGAATGGCGTCACCATCGATCGAGGGTCTGTCATTGCAACGGGATCCGTTGTCACCAAAAACATTCCCCCCACAATGTTTGGCAGCAGGGAATCCCACAAAAGTCGTTCGAGAAAGTACGACCTGGGCTCCAGAACTTCTTGAGTCAACAGATCTCCAAGGCTAGAAAACTTTGAGGCCTGTGGTTCATTTGAAATGCAATAACACAGCAATATATTTTTGAAAATATCTTGAACTCCATTGGTTGCACATGGTCATCATTGTACACGCAGACATTAACGACGCCACGATTCAAGCGCATCTAGGGCAATCAGAATATTCCTATTATTTTGTCCTGAAAGAATTTTTGCCAATGTTGGACCATATCGGAATTGTGGTCCGGATCCAGAATCCAGACCCCGAAGTCGATGCCATCTTTCAGATTTGCCAGCATCTTGGCGAGCCATGCATCTTTCTCTCGTTTTCGCCACCGCACCTCACCCCGATACACTTTCAGTGTCCAACCCTCTCGGTCTTTGCCTGGGAGTTCTACGACATACCTGACGAGTCCTGGGGAAAAACCCCGAGAGACGATTGGCGCTATACCTTAAAAAAACTTGGTGCGGCCATCACTCATTCAGACTTCTCTGTCAATGCCGTCAAGAAAACCATGGGAGGTAATTTCCCCATTGTGTCTATTCCGGCCCCGGTATGGGACCGGTTCTTCCTCTTAAGCCAAGTAAAAGACCAAACGCCGGCACAATCGCCATTCGAACTGAGTGTTGAAGGAAACCCCATCCATTTCAATGGCCCGGGGGTAGGGAAAGAACAAAAGGGAGAGTCCACTGAATCCCATTCCTCATCAGTCACATTTGATTTGGAGCTCACCCCGATTGGCGAAGTCAGTCCAAAAGTTTTCGCGGAAAATTCTTCCACGGCCCTTGAGCTGAATGGTGTGGTGTACACCACCATTTTCAACCCGGACGATGGGAGGAAAAATTGGCTCGATATTCTAAGAATGTTCTGTCTTGCCTTTCGTGAAGAACCCGAGGCTATTCTCGTAGTGAAATTAGTCCATCGTCACATGCCCTTGTTTCGAAGAACGTTCCACAGTGAGCTAGGCAAGCTCTCCCCCTTCTCCTGTCAGGTAGTCCTCATCGAAAGTTTTTTATCGGATGAAGCGTACCAAGCGCTGGCTCGACATTCGAACTTTGTCGTCAATGCCTCGCTCGCGGAAGGCCAATGTATTCCACTCATGGAATATATGTCTGCCGGAACTCCAGCGATCGCTCCAAAGCATACCGGCATGGAAGACTACCTGGATGAATCGAACGCATTTTTGGTACAGACGAGTTTAGAGCCAGCCGCATGGCCCCATGATCCCCGTCAAAAATTACGAACGACTCGACATCGTATTGACGCCTATTCTTTGCTCGAAGCCTATAAACAAAGCTTTCGTGTCGTAAAAGAAGATCCTGCCGAATACCAAGAGATGTCAAAATGCGCAACCGAAAGTCTTCGGAAGTTTTGCTCTCGAGAAGTGCTTGAAGGGAAACTCCAACACTTCCTAGAAGCGAGGGTGCAGGAGCTCACGCCTGAAGTTGATTCGGAAGATGTGTAAGCTTACATGCTGACTATTCTACTGAAGTCAGGTCGTGGACGCGATGGCGAATGAGGTCTTTCCGATCGACGGGATTCTTTAATTCAGCAAGATCTTTTATGAGTGTGACAGTGTTGTGGAGCACCTTGTCCCATTGGTACTTTTCCCGGAAAGCCGGAGCAATGCGTCTGACTTTTTCGCATTCTGTTTCCCAATTCGCTTCCACATATTGCAAAAGCTCCACAAGGTGGTCCTCATCAATCACCGCATATGATCCACACTTATAGTACACATCTGCCTCATCGGTAAAACCTTTTGTTCGTAACAGCATGGCATTGTCTTTATGTAAATAATCAGCCATTCCTGTGCTCTGTGGGGCAATCACTGGAGTTTCGCAGGCGATGGATTGAAATGGGATCAATCCAAAACCTTCGCCTTTGGAGGGATGCACGGTGCAATGGACGCTTGAATAAATCGCGGCGAATTCAGCCGTCGATGAATTATCCACCTCATCAATCCAAATTTGGGGACAAAGATCGTAAGCCTCAAGAATCTCATCTACTGGGGTACTCCGCTTCACCCGGAGGCGCAATTGCACATCAGACCGGTTGGGAAATGCGCGGATGAAACACCGTAAGAGTTCTTTCAATCCTTTTCGCGCAGGCACATGGGAATTGACGGTATTAAAGAAAAT
Organism: Nitrospirales bacterium; assembly: GCA_029261305.1. Next base: position 15,689 of record JAJDBO010000265.1, on the reverse strand, counting down.
AAACGGATCACTGCGCGTTCTGTCAGATACGGGATGATAGTCGGGCTCCAACCCATGCGGCGTAATACCAATAGGAGTGGTCACGCCTGAACTCTCGAAGGCTTGTTTGCAGAACCGTGACGGTACCAAGATCAGATCGAACCGATTGCATGTTCGAACCCAACGTTCCGGGATTTCATCGGTCTCACACACAAACCCGCCAATGGTGATCTCATGGTCAAAAAAGAACGGGGGAGCAAAGTCCGGAGTCCCGTAAAAAATGGCAATAGGCGCGGTTTTATTGAGATAGGCGTAAGAAGTGAGCGAATGGTCAAAAAAGGGTCGGCCGGTATAACTGTGGAGAGCCACGTGATCCAAGTGGGCTATAAGCTGATGAGCCAACTGAGTGCACACATTGTCAATTGAGGCGCATCGCCGAAACATTCCGTAAAACTGCACCTGGACATCCGAACGGTATAGCCCATAAAAAGACCAGATGGAGGGTTCGGGGAGCTCCATGTAGCCGGAAGCAGTTGAGTGAAGCATGAAGGGGTGCCTTAGGAATTAGAAGAACTGATGTGGTGCAATTCTTAATGCGACACCTTTATACCATTCTAATTGTGTCATTTCTAACTTCCTCTCTATCATTTCGAACGAATGTAAGAAATCCTAAGTCTCCATTCAATTAAAGCGCGGTGGCTATAAGCTCAGGCAAAGATTTCTCCCGCTGGTCAAAATGACAATGGGGCAAAAGCCAGAGGAGAATAGACTCACCTATGGTGAAAGTATTGAAGCTCGGTTTAGGAAATACGGAAGAAATAAAGGAGGGTAAAGGAAAGGCTAATATTTATGGCTATTATCAAAATCAATCTTCACGTCATCAAGAACTTTTTCAACAACCGTGCAAGGAATTTCATAACATTGGCCGTCTTCCAGAGCATTATTCGAACCAGAGACAAATATAATACGAATTTGCATGGTCTTCTTGGATGTCCGGACACATTCCACGGTGACATTAAATCCTTCCGCAGAAAAACCATCGGCAAACACGAAATCACCTTGTTTATCTAAACGACCACTGGCGGATTTGATGATAGCATTCAACGTAATACGGCCAGGTTGGCCATCATCATCCTGCGTATAACTCACATTAAAAGGAACGCCTGCCATGATTACACGCTTGCCTTTCGATGTTGGCCCAGGTTGTTCGCAACTGCATTACGACGCATATTCATACCCAATTTTCCTTTCCCCTTGCCCATACCCGGACCTTTCCTAAACCGTCCTGGTTTCAAATTCACGTGCCCTGAGGCATTCGCCGTGAAGGCCTGTTGAGGACTTGTGGTCAGCCAACCCCATGCCTTCGCCAGAGAGAGGGGTCCGGCTGCTGCCAACACCAAGCCTCCTAAGGTCAAGGTTTTGAGCATCTTTCTTCGGCTTAATCCTGGCGTGTTGGGGTTCTGTATCGGTGTCATGGGTTCGAAACCTTAAAATGTAATAATCTCCATGGAATCACTTGGTCGTCATCCGGTCGGGTCCCAGTTTTGGGATTCAACGTCAATTCACCAGTGAAAACAAAATGATCATTATTCGCGAGAGTATCTGTATCAAGGCAATTGGTTCCGCCAAAGGATGCAACATTCTCAATACAATTAGATGGGCGTGTTACTTGAACCATAAAGGATTTCCGAGCGGTAAATCTCTCGAACCATCGTCTGATCTTGACGACATCCGAGATTGAATACTCCTCAAGCTCTTTATCCGAAAGCGAATCAATGATTTTAAATACGTTTCCATTGTCAGGATCTTTCACAAACCATGTGGATGCCTGACTCACTTCAGCCATACCTAATTTGGTGTGGTCGACCCCGATAAGCAGGTAATAGTCATCATCTCCAAGGGTATGCGATTCTTGATCCCAAGAATAGTGGGAGTCCCGCTTATCAAATTGGCAGTCGACTTGATTCTCAATACAGAACTCACCATGGTCAAAGATGTTAGCAGCCTGCCCGTCGACCGTTCCATCGTCAACCGTGCCCCCTTCGGGAACAAACGGTGTACTCCCAATAAATTCTAAGTCATACTTTCGCTCAAACTCACGAACGACTGTGCGAACCAATCGATCAAATTTGTGTCGAAAGATTTTCTTGATCAGCACCTGAGAAAATGGCGGGGTAGGATCGAGGACGTCTTGAAAGAGAGGTTGCCGCGGTTCAACACCAACGCCCAATTTGCGGAATACGAATAATGGGTGAGTGAGATTAAAGAAATTTTCTCTACCAATCTCCACTCCATCAGGGTGAGGCATACGTGTTTGCATGAATCGCATGAGATACGACAACCTGTCTCGCGGAACCGTACTTTCACTCTCAGCATTCATAAACAACGCTTGGGGGATAACCTGAAGATTAATGGGTTTGTCACCCAAACCTGCCACGGCAAGTGAAGATTGCAGGTCATTCCAGGACACTTCATCTCCAGTGACCGCAATCAATGACGAGCCAGTAAAAGGGTCGTTCGGCCCATTGTGCGTGTTATATTTAGCTGGATTGAGAGGATCCCCCAGGCTCGCCTGTAGGACTGTGGAATCCGTGATCGTGTTGGGATTGTCCTGATCAAGAACCCTAACCGCATTATAGTGTTCAAAGCCAAAATACCAATTGGCTGAAGGCGTACATATTTCAAAAAATAAAATATCTGCACCGGCCATTCTCCTAGAAGACTCGTCAGTGGCGGGGAAATAAGTATGAAGATAATCTGTGTTGTCGTAGGCAAAGGGAATGTAAATATTCGAGGTTTCTTCGTTATAGAGCCCAATTTCCCCTATTTCGACTTCATACCCCTTATTAATCATGTCACTGATGACGTCATCAAATTCATTATTGATTGGTGCAAAACAGCGTTTTCCGATTTCAAATTCTGCACCGGCTGAGAAGGATTTTGATATCTTATGCTTCTTCTTATACCAGCCAGCATCGGCGGGAATAACCGTGGTGCCCACAAACGCAAAGGCCAAGGAGCACACAAATGCGATGCGGGTGAGAGACAACATTTTGTGGCGGTAACCGAAAAGTTTGGAAATCATATTTGGCTCTCAGAATTGTGTTCAACCATAATGGTGTAGGGCGCAGGGTGCCAGATTTTGCTTTTCAATTTCAATTGGGTAGATTACCTAGTGAATCTATGCAGCCCACATCTTAGACAAGATGAAAATGATCCTGTTCGTAAAAAACCACAGCCACCTTTTTCCAGAAGCCCGAGGGAAAGAATTTTCGGCCAACGGTCGTTATGTCCAACTCAGCCTTGTCATTTCGAACCCTTCGACTCCGCTCAGGGCAGGCTCCGTGAGAAATTTTGGCCTATGGTTATAATCCTCTCGCGTTTGGCATAAGCTCGGGCAAAGATTCCTCGCTTTGCTTGGAATGCCGGAAATAGGAAAAACGGCCAGAAAAAAATTACATTTAAGTTACATCAGGTAGACTAAACTTTCCTTGTGGGAATCCAACCACACCGTCAATCCGCGAATTGACTTCGTTGGCAGCAATTTCGCTAGACTATACGTCAACATGAAACCATCAACTCCCCCTATTCCTCTCCACTTTCTGGTTCCCGGCTTCAGCAAATGCGGGACCACAACGCTGTGCGATCTGTTAGCTGAGCACCCTCAGCTCTTCATGCCCACAGGAAAAAGCAAAGAACCTCGTTTTTTCGACAAATCCGATTTTGACCAACGATGGTCCGACTATGCAGAACACTTTTCAGCGGCTCATCCAGGCGCTTTGCTCGGGGAGGGAAGTCCTAATTATTCTGAAGTACTCGGAGGCGTGGAAGCTAGCAAGCGCATTATCAAGCTCTATCCCCAAATCAAATTGATTTTTATCGCGAGAGATCCTATTGCTCGCATTGAGTCATCTTATAGAGAGTTTCACCACAGTGGCCCAAAGTATGGAACGTCAGCCCCCTTCGGACTTGGTAAGGCAATAGAAGCCGCACCCCAACTCCTTGAAGACGCTTGTTTTCTCACTCGTATTAGCAATTATCGAGACCATCTGCCTTCCGATCAAATTCTGGTCGTTTTTTTGGAGGATCTGAAGTCCAAACCCGATATGGTTCTTAAGCAATGTTTTACGTTTCTTGGTGTAGATCCAGCAATCCGAATTTCAAATTCACAACGACAACTTAATCCGGGTAGCCTGAAGCTCTATGACACCCTTCAATTGCGAGATATGCGAAATTGTATCTGGTCCCCGGAAACTGGGCAGGCATTGAAAAAACTCGACTTAGATATCCAGGATCAATTTCTAGAAAAACTCGGGGTTCGGAAACGATTTACTAATACACCATTGGAATGGGATGACGAAGGCCTAGACCATGTTGTCCAGAGATTACGGAATGAAATTCCCTTGTTTCTCGAAACCTTTGGAAAATCTCGCACATTCTGGAAACGGTTTTCAGAAAGTGTCCATCACGTGGCAACAAGAGAACGGCTAGTGTCAGGGGCGACACTTCAATTGAAAAAGGATAGAGGTATGGGATTAGAAATCCAGGATCACGGAAACAAAAATGTAGTTAAAGGTGGGCCATTTACATTTCATGAGCACTTCCCTCTGGTCATTAAAGGGAACCACAACACGATTTCAATTGAACCAGGCTTTGAAGTCCAAAACAATTGTAAATGGGTGATCCACGGGAACCATAACCATGTTCGGATCGGGTCTCAGGTATCTTTTTTGGAATCAACCATCTTAAAGATCGAAGGCAACCAGAATCAGATTTCAATTGCTGCTTCCGTCTGCGGAAATATTCATCTTCACATTCAAACGAATGGAGCGACCTTCCAATTGGGAGAACACACCAGCGTCATTGAAGGATTCTTTTCCCTGCAGGAACCTTACAAGCTGATTATAGGCAGGGATTGTATGATTTCCGCAGGTGTATGGATCGTTGTCAGTGATATGCATGCCATACGTGATGTGGATACCGGGGAGCGATTGAATCCCGGGGGTGATGTCATCATTGACGATCACATATGGCTAGGATTTCGCAGTATAGTCTTAAAAGGAGTGCATATTGGGCAAGGCTCCGTTATTGGTGCAGGCGCGACTGTGACCCACGACATTCCCGAACACTGCATGGCCGTCGGGGTTCCTGCCAAAATTATACGGGAGAGAATCTCTTGGACTCGCGGATTGGAAGAGCCATCGCCTTAATCATTGTTGAGACCACAAAAAGTAGGAATACGTCGAAATCAAACTGATAGACAGCGCGCCTACGTAAATTCACCCTCATTTACTCACCGTCCCTCTTAGGCTTCACAACAGCCAACCCTTTCGACACCTCTATCCTAACCGTTATGTAAATATGAAAGTGGGGCTAAAAAGTAGAACAGCTGCACGATCAGTTATGAGTTCGCATCTGTCTGATTCAATTCCGGCACCTAAAACACAAAAGTGGCTTCCGCATGCAAGAGTGATGATGGTTCCACTTTTTCTCGAAAATACCAGTTTATTTTGTCATAGGAGAGATACTCATCAATTAACTCGTAGCCGTGTTTTTGAAAATACGTAAACACCTCCGCCTTCGCAGAGAGGACAGGCTGTTGCTCTATACACACCAACTCAGGCTGAAAACGGGCAATATCAAATCCGGCCAACGCTTGAGGCTCAGCCCCTTCGATGTCCATGGACAGGAAATGTACTTTTTGAATTCTCTGATCATCGAGTAACTTTGTAAGCGTCATCGTTGGCACACGACTCGCGGTGCCCTCAATGACCGTATCTCCAATGATACGGACTTTTTGGGTAGAGCCTAACCATCCAGCCTTATAAAACGTTTCGATTGTGTCGAAATGATCAGTCATAATAAAATTGAACATCTGAGTATTTGGTCGAAGGCGTTTCCAGCCATCCCAGTCTGTAAGATTGGCATCAACGGCGATACCCGACCATTCGAGATGCTTTTCAAGATAATAGGTCGTACTAAACACGTCAGGTGAGGCACACCCAATATCCAGAAAAAACCCATTTTTTCGATCCCGGAAAAATGAGCGAATAATAAGCTCTTCCTTTCCTTGGGAATAGAGTTTCCTGCCTGAACGCAAGATGTCTTCAGCTTGAATGCTCATACTTGTTCCAACTGTAGCAATAAGAATGACTTTGTTGGGGAAAGTGTTTCTTTGTCAAGAACATCCTCCAAAATGTTCACATTCCCCCCCACATCATCACTTCGATAGGCTTCACTGTTCAACCAGAGTCGAAATGTTTCCCGCTGCATTACACAAAAAGCAACACAGCTCCCTGCCTTGACAATCCCCAGAGCCTCACCATACTATCGCTGGATGGCTAATGGGCCCCCTCAAGTTGTTTCATCGTCCCTATCCATGGAGGACGTCTTCGAGGTTTATCGTGAGGACCTTGAAGAAATCGAAGGCCACATTCGTCGGAATCTCGACTCCGAAGCTCCCCTGATAAACGAGATTGCTGCCCATATTTTGAGCAGTGGTGGCAAGCGCATTCGCCCCCTCCTGTTGAGCCTCTGTGCTCGCCTTAGCGGCTATGTTCCAAAAGAAGATTTAATGCTCGGCAGCCTGATCGAGTTTATTCACACGGCGACGCTCCTTCATGACGATGTACTCGACGAAGCCGACCTTCGTCGCGGGCAACAAACAGCTCGACGCATCTGGGGAAACCACGCCAGTATTTTGGTGGGGGATTACCTCTACTCTCGAGCCATGCAACAAATCGCCGCGTTCCAAAACCATGATGTGAATGATGTCATGGCCGTGGCCTGCCGGAAAATGGCGGAAGGTGAGATTCTGCAGTTATGTGCGAATCGCCAGCCATTACTGAACGAAACGGACTACCTTCGCATCGTTGAATATAAGACTGGAGCCCTAGTCGCCTCTTCTTGCAAGGTTGGAGCAATCATTGGTAACACCTCGCCGGCACAGCAAGAAGGCCTCTATCAATTTGGCCTCTACTTGGGCATTGCGTTTCAACTGGCTGATGATCTCCTGGATTACACCGCCAATGGCGATGACTTAGGCAAAACCTTAGGGCAAGATTTGATGCAAGGGATGATCACCATGCCTCTCCTCCACCTCTTGCAGGCATGTTCCATTGATGAACGTCAAGACTTGGTGCAGAAAATTGAAGCCAAAACTATTGGAGACAATGACCTCCGGAAAATCACCACCATGATGGAACACTATGGTTCCCTGGAATACACCACTAAACGGTCTCAAGAATATATTGATGCCGCACTCTTAAAACTTACCTCCTTCGAAGATTCCTCAGCCAAGCGTGCCCTCACCGTTGTCGCCGACTATATGGTCAATCGCGACCGGTAATACGCTTTCTCGCTTCCTACATTTTCCTTTCACAAAATGCAGCTTCAATTGCGGTAATCGGCCAAAAGAGAAAAATGGGAATTTCTTAGGATGCTGGGGGGATCGCGGGCAGGGGAGTTTTTTCTTTCAGGAGCGCGAGCACCAGTAGGCCGATGACAATCCACAAAATTTCTCGCATTCGGCGGATTAAGGCAAAGGTAATGCCGGTAACTTCGTCATATCCAAAGGTCAGAAGTAATACCAAGTACCCGCCCTCCTGAGCTCCCAGACTGCCTGGGATGAAAAACCCTGCGCCTTTAATGAGAACTGAAATGGCGGCAATGGAAAATGCCGACAACCAGGTGACGTCCATTCCAAGAAAATACAAAATGGCATACACCTCAAATGTCTCAATCGCCCAAGCCACAAAATAGATCAAGACCGTGAATTGGAAGACTCCTCCGCGTTCGCGATAAAACTCTCTGATGGTATTGTCCAAGTTCAGCAACTCGGCTTGCCGAGACTCCAAAAACCTTACGGGCACACGGATCTTTCGAAAAATAGTTAGAAGCCCTATCCCGATACCATGGCGTTGAATCATGAACAACATGATCAGTCCGAACGCCAGCATTCCCACGCCAACAGCTGCAGCCATCACGTTGTGGTCAGACCCACCTAGGATTCCCACCATTAGGCATATCCCCAACAGCATAAAAAGGATCTGCGCCAACACCATGGCCGTCTTGGCTGTCACCAGGGAAGCCAATCCCTCAACCATCGGCACATCATATTGTTTGAGCAAATAGGCTTTCATGGGTTCGCCGCCTATCATACCAGTCGGTGTGGAGGCATTAATGGCCTCCCCTGCCGTACGGATAAAAAATATGCGAAGAAACCCTACCCGATCTGCCCAACGCCCCAAGGTAAGTTTCCATCCATAGGCTTCAAGAAGATACACAGCCATCAAGGGAAGTAAGATAATGCTGATCGACCCCACACCAAGATGTTCGATCGTCTCCGCAATCTGAGAAGGCCCGACATGCCACACCAGGGCACCCAAAGCAACCAATCCAATGGCAAGAAAGATGAGTCGAATCATGTGATGAGCTCAGAGAGCATAAAATTGATTGTATGGGAATGCGTCATACGTGAAAAGATCTTATCACTTCACGCTTTACTGGCTACGCTTTATAGGGCTTTACTTAGAAAAGGATTGGAAAACAATTAGGCTAGGAAGATTGCGGAAGAAGCGCTCGGCGGAGGGTCCAACCCATCATCAGGCTAAAAAATGTCCCACCCAAAGCACTCATCCATAAAAACCATGGTAGGAACCCGAGACAAGCAAAGAGTAAGACCACCACGGAAAAATCGCGATTGGCCACATTCCCCAAAATAAACTCTAGCCGTGTTCGTTGTGCCGGGCTGATTTTCCGCCAAGCCGCGGGGTGAGACCTAAGATGCCGAACACGATTCACAAAAACAAAGGAAAAGACATTCGCCACAATGGCAATCGCCCCCAACACTATTGGCAAGAGACTCAGTTGCCAAGGTCCTGCGAGATAGGCACCACAGGCAATGCCTGCAAATATCGCCATGTGCACGACATTGTCAGCAATGATATCTAACTCTTGGCCAAAGGGTGACTCCGCGAAGGTCATCCGCGCGACTTCACCATCACAGCAATCCACAATCACAGAAAACTGAAAGAGCAACGCCCCGATAATGCCTAACTGGTAAGACCCGAAGGCAAAACATGCGGCTCCAAGCAAACCAATGAGCATGGAAATAATGGTAATCGCATTGGGCGATATTCCCAGTTTTATAAACATCCGGGTCAACACACCAGAAAGTTTTCGATTCACATACCGATCGACAAACCCATCTAAACTCCCTTTGACGGTCTGTAACGAGCGAAACAACATTTGCTCGGCTCTGACCAGCCCCTTGGGGCCACGCGCATCAAGAAAATCCTGCGACGTGGTCGACACCGTTTTCACAATGCCTTCGGCAGCGGCTTGTTCCAGGGCCAACCGAATAGGTCCGACTGCCGGAGTTTTCCACGCGCCTGAAATGCCCAGCAATCGCGAAGGCAACACAACAAGGTCAGCCGCGGGAGCAATACGAAATTCGCCATCTTCAGTTTCTGTCGGGGATTCTGTAGTTTGATCTTGAAACACGACGCGATGGGTCATCCCACTTGGATGAGGATCCGCCCGCATCACCACACCAGGGTTGGCCTTCCAACCCTCATCTCCTGGACGTCCAATAGCCACCATGACCCGACCATCCTTAACCCCTTCCCGGAGCGATTCCACCAAGGAAGGCGCAAAGACCATATGACATCCCAGGATGAGACAGGAACCCTTCACTTCATTCGCAAGGGTCTCCCAGGTCTGAGGATCGGTAGGGGGAAATTCTCTTACGGGGAGCCAACGAATGGCCGCCTGCACTCGATCATCTTGATGAATCAATGAGCGAAGATGGGGTTCATCCTCCCCCACTAAAGCTAATATTTGCGAAATGCCAGCACGTTGCAGGGTAAACACCGTCCGTTGAAATAGGGTCAGTCCACCGATACGGGTCATCGCATGAACTTTGGTTGGACCGGAGGCCAGCGTTAAATCAAACACGCCGGACGATGCCAAAAGAATTGCGGTGTCTACCGTGCTAATTTCGGGTTTATTGAGCGTGCCATCCATCAGTTCGACCTAGATAATATTTCTCATAAGGATTGTGATTTTGATGTATTAATCCCTACCATGTTCAGGCAACTTCATCAACACGTCATTTTGCGCACGTAGTACATCTGCAGGAAAATCAATTTCAATCCACGGCAGGTCACCAATGTGCTCTATACCCATAGGAATTGCCTGAAAAAAATCTCGCAGAGCATCTTCATATTCTATATCGAGTAAGCCTTGACTAATACGCTGTTCAACTGATTTCAATAAACTTGGGGCATCTTGTCGGCTCAGCTTCAAAAACCCGACGCCTTCACCAGCTTCATCATAGATGTCCGGCATTTGCTTGGTCAGCGCAATCACACGGCCTTGCCGAATCACCACCATACATTCCTCGCGTGTTTCGGGATCTTGCACCACGGTTTCATCCATCAGCAAGGCATTGGGATGAGATGATTTCACCAGTCGTTCAAGGATAGTTGGGTGAAATAACACATCCGCATCCATAATGATCGTGTCGTCATCCAACGCTGGCCGTGCGACCCATAAGGAAAGAATGCTCCCACGTTCAAAATCTTCGTTCACCAAAAATTTGACCGGCATTGATCCCGACCATGCAGCCACAGCCTCTCGAATCAATTCCTGTTTATAGCCAACCACGATCGTGGCCAGAGATAGGCCAAGATTTTGGAGCGAATCTAGGTACCGAACGAGAAGCGTCTTTTCTCCAATGGGAATCAGGCATTTCGGATGGTGTTGCGTGAGCGTATGAAGACGCCGCCCGACCCCCGCAGCCAGTATGACAGCGTTCATAAGTTATGCATTCCCATGATGTTTGAGTCTCATGCCTATTACACGATTTCCTTAAACGCCTTCACGAAGGATTCAAAATCTGCTTGCTTCAGAGCCCCCATATTCGCGACGCGGAAGATCTTCTCGCTCAAATGACCTTGTCCCGCATAAATAACAAACCCACGTTCTTTTAACCGATCATGCAAGTCTTGATAGGCCATCCCCTCGGGCAGGTAAAACGTCGTTAATGAATTTGACTGTCTTTCAACAGGCAGGAACATTTTCACCCCTAACGCACTCAGCCCTTCGCGAATCAACGCTGCACAACTCGCATATCGTTGAATACGATTATCGACCCCTTCTTCCAACAATTCATTCAGCGCCTCGTCTAAGGCCGAACAGACCTGGACGGCTGGGGTATATGGGAGACGTCCCTGCTCCATCGCAACATAATAATTAGCGAGATTGAGATACATCGAACGCTTCGGAAACTTCACCGATCGCTCAATAAAGCCCTTCCGAATGAGCACAAAGGAGACTCCAGGAAATCCTTGAATACATTTTCCGGCGGTGCCCGCGACCACATACATGTGCGACCCAGCCACGTCGATGGACTCCCCTCCCAATCCACTCACCGAATCCACCACGCACACCCGATTCAGTTCATCTGCAATTTTTGCAATTTCATTGACCGGATTCACCAGGCCCACGGTCGTTTCATGATGCACGACCGCCAGGGTTGACACCTCGGGGTGATGCTTGAGGGCTGTACGAATTTTTTCTAGATCCGGCGGTGTATCCCAATCTAATTTTAGCTCAGGGATTCCCAGACGTTGGCTGGCCACGATATCAGACATCCGTTGCCCATACACGCCATTATTCACGACAAAGACACGCTTTCCCACCGGCACGGAAGAAAGAATTGACGCTTCGACGGCGGCCGTCCCCGACCCGGTCAACAGGATGGCCACATATTCGGACTCTGCCCCAGGGACAAAGGCTTTCAGCAATTTCTGTTGGATATTCTGGAGAAGTTCATCACATTCCGATTCTCGATGGCACATATCCGGAATGGACAGAGCATTTCTGACCCGGTCTGAGACATTTACCGGTCCTGGGTTAAGCAAAATCATAGTTAATCCTTTTTCCCTTCTTTAACAGGGCCGCACGGGAAATCATTCCCGAAGCTTCATCAACACATTATCCGAGTGCAGCTCGAAACCGCTTGGTCATATCGGCAGGCTCCATCGCGACACGATCAACATCTTCAATTTGCTCATTGACTTTGATCAACAGAAAACTGGGACCTTCTTGGGTCAACATATCTTTAAACTCGTAGATAATATCTTCACGTTCCCACACACGCTCGATATTCACATATCCCGTTCCTTTGGCGACGTGATCTAATCGAACCATTCGAGAGTAAGTGGGTTGGTTGCCGGTACTCCCATACACTTCATTATCAAACACCACATGAATTAAATTTTTGGGCTTTAGAGCGCCAATCGTGGCTAACGAACTCATCCCCATGAGCACATTGCCATCACCGTCAAAGACAATGATCTTTTTCTCTGGTTGCGCGAGCGCCAATCCAAGCCCGATAGAGGCTGCACCACCTGCTGACCCTATCATGTAAAAATTTTGTGGCCGATCATTCAGCTTATAGGCCTCACGCGACAGAAACCCATTGCAGAAAATAATGGGTTGGTCAGTCACTTGCTCAAACAAGGCCTGTAAGGCTTGAGCTCGACTTTGCATAACGCCTTCTTCTGGTCTCATGTCGTTGCGTTTCTCCGATTAGAATTAAATCGCACCCTCCAAGCTCTTAACGCCTTTGGCATCACGGTTGAAGCGTTTTGACCACGCCCTTCTTCACAAACAATGCCACTGGAATGCGTTGTTCCATGAAGGTTTTGGCGGTCCATTGTAGGTCATCATTCAAAGAGGGCTCGGAAAGGGTTCGATGAGGAATTCGAATCATATCCAGCAATTGAGGCATCGTCTGCCCCATCACGAGATGCTCCGACGTATCTTTTCCTTCAAAGCCTCTCCAAGAAATAAGCATCACGCACGGAATCGTATAGATCAGGTTGAGGGACATCAGCACATTCATCGCCTTCCCCAACCCAGAATTTTCCATGAGCACCACCGGAATTTTTCCACCAAGGAAGGCCCCAGCGGCCATGGTCAGAGCTTCATCTTCACGAACCGCGGAGGTAAAGAGATGACGCTCTCCTAACACATCAATGATTCCGGCCAAAATTGTGTCAGGCACGCCCGTAAAGAAATCACACCCGATACCTTCTAGGCCCCGAACGACGTCATCACTTTCAATCATGCCAGTGCATACCTCAACGGTCTATTCTCAATTCTTTTGGGTTCATGAACTCGAAGGGCCCTTAGTGGTGAAGGTCGCACCAGCAGTAAAAAAGGGAAACGGCCAGCACGCGGGCCGGCCAGCCGCCTAACGAATGGGATTATAACGAACGGGTTCTCAGGTTCTCAACAAATTGACAAAGAATGCCCGTGTGGAGGCCTTTGGGAGATTGCAGGCTGAATTCCTGCGGTGTACACTCGCTCACTTCATCGACCAGCGACAGTCATTGGATATTATTATGGAGGAGTTCTGACGGCATGAAATCCAGAAAACCATCGGCCAAAGCCTACACAGACGTCCATGCGGCTAGCGGAATCAACGCGCCACTTCCCGAGTTGGAAACCTGGCCTAACCAATTCTCTGGGTATGAAATTACGATCGAGATCCCAGAATATACTGCCATCTGTCCAAAAACTGAGCTTCCAGACTTTGGAACCATCAACATCCACTATATGCCGAACAAGTCTTGCGTGGAACTCAAATCGTTAAAAGTCTACATTCATGCCTACCGCAACCTCGGTATTTTTTACGAGAACGCAGTCAATCGGATACTTCAAGATCTCGTCAAATCCTGCAAACCCAAATGGGCTGTCGTCACAGGGATTTTCACCGCGCGCGGCGGGTTGAACAGCACCATTCAGGCCAAGTACCGGAAATAACCTTAGCACCCTTAGATCGATACAAATTTCGCACTCCCGAACTAATATTGTGTACCGCAAGATTTAAATAGAACTACACTGAAGATTAATGACTCTCGTAGAAGTCCTTGATAGCTCCCACCACCAATTCCATGTGTGAATGGGGCAGCTCAGGATAAACCGGTAAGGAAAGGACCTCAGCAGCCATTTGCTCTGAGACAGGCAAATCGCCTTTTTGATAGCCCAAGGGTTGATAGCATTCTTGAAGGTGGAGGGGCACCGGATAATACACTTTGTGCCCAATCTCTTGTTCTTTGAGGTAGCCGATAAGCTGATCACGCTTCGGTGCACGGATCGTATACTGATTAAACACATGCACATTTCCTGGAACGGTATGCGGCAAGGTCACGCGGTCCAATAAACCAGCATCGGCAAACAGCGTTTCATAGTACGCCGCGTTTTGGGCCCGTTTTTCATTCCAGCCATTCAGGCGTTGCAACTTCACGCGCAACACCGCAGCCTCTAGTGCATCAAGCCGACTATTGAGACCAATATGGTCATGATGATAATCCGAACGACTACCATGCACACGTAACGCCAACAACAACTCTCGGAGTGCCTCATCGTTCGTGGCAATAAGCCCACCATCGCCGACTCCGCCAAGGTTTTTTGACGGGAAGAAACTAAAGCATCCGGTATATCCAAACGTCCCAGCCTTCTGACCATTTTGTCCGGCTCCAATGGCTTGGCAGGCATCTTCGATAACTTTCACCCCATGCCGATTCGCCACTTCCAAAATCTTTGTCATATCCGCGCATTGCCCAAAGAGGTGGACGGGAATGATCGCCTTAGTCCTGGAAGTAATTTTCTGTTCAATCTGCTCAGGATCAATATTAAACGTTTCTGCCTGAATATCGACAAAGACTGGGGTTGCCTGAAGCCGAGAGACAACCCCGGCGGTCGAAAAGAAGGTAAAGGGAACGGTGATGACCTCATCGCCAGGTTGAAGGTCCAAGGCCATCAAGGATAGCAATAGCGCATCACTACCCGAAGCCACACCCACGGCATATTTGCACCCGAGATAGTTGGCAACATCCGCTTCAAGGTCCGCGACTCGTTGCCCCAAAATAAAACTCTGGTCCTCGCAGACGCCTTCTATGGCTGAAAGCACCTCGGAACGAATATCTTTAAACTGCGCTTTTAAATCTAATATTGGGACCTTCACGGATGCCTATACTCCTGCTACGATGGGTAAAACAATCTTTCGAACGACCACAATCATCATCCAACAATTGTGGGTGGATTATTCGACTGAACTCAGAGCTTGTTGTATCATAGTCTGCAAAAAAAGGAAGGGGTATTGAATCACACCGAATATTTAGGAGCAAGTCACCCAGGTACACCAGAGACTACCATCTAAAGCGTTATTATTCCTGGCACCCTCTAGCCTGTGCTTAGTATCGGACGATCATAATGAAATATTGCGGCGAATGTGGAGCATTGACCTCCCTTAAAATTCCTCAAGGCGACACGTTGCCTCGATACGTGTGCCAACATTGCGAAACCATCCACTATCAAAACCCAAAAGTTGTGGTGGGGTGTATCCCGGAATGGCAAGACCAGATTTTGCTGTGCAAACGAGCCATTGAGCCTCAATATGGATTATGGACCTTCCCCGCCGGGTTCATGGAAAATAATGAAACCATTGAAGATGCTGCCCTCCGTGAAACCGAGGAAGAAGCCGAGACTCCTGTTGCTCTCACCGGCCTCTACACGGTCTTTAGCATTCCACACGTCAGTCAGGTCTACATGGTCTTTCGTGGAAAAATGAAAGAGAAGAAATTTGGGGCAGGGGAAGAAAGTTTAGAAGTCCAGCTATTTGATCTCGATCAAAT
>JAJDBO010000264.1 GCA_029261305.1 Nitrospirales bacterium | reverse complement strand
TCGGATTTCAGACACGCCAAAGATCTCGCTCTCCAAGGCAGGAATATTTCGCAACCCTCGTCCAGGAAACAACTGTTGGGCGACCACGCTCATGGCCCCATCGGCTCCTACCACGACTCGTCCGCAGTATTGCCCTTTGGTCGTTGTCACTTGTACGCCATCAGGAAGCGCCTCCAACTGTTTGACGGCTTCGTCTTCATGCACCTCCGTACCACTCTGTTGCGCTCGGGTCATAAGCCATTGATCGAATCTGGACCGCATGACCATAAACGCAAACGGTTCGGGGGACTCAACAAAGAACGATTCCTCCGGTCCGTAGCTAAACTGCAGGCGATGAACCGTCTCCTCGACGACCTCTTTATATTCAGGAGGCAAGATATGATCGATTCGAGCAGATAATGCGCCGCCACAGACTTTGTATCGAGGATGAGTTTGCTTTTCCAAGCCCAGCACCGAAAACCCCGCTTTGCTCAGTTCATACGCCGTTGAGGCACCAGCAGGCCCCATACCAACCACAATCACGTCATACCAGGATTTGTGAGAGAAACTGTTCATGGAATCGGTCGTTCCCTTACCAGAAAACTGGATTTATCAGATGAAGGCTCTCCATGAGATTGAACACACTTTACCCTAATTGAAACCATGCCACCACAGGAAAATCATAGGCAATCAAGAGCATCCGAGCATCCGGATATCTGACACTTTCCAATCATCCAACATTCCAATAAAACGCAAAGCTCTCCATTATTAGATGTGTGACACAGAATAGGCGAAGTGGTATAACTCGTTCCTCGATGAGGTTGAGAATTCAGGATCACACAGATGAGGAGTCATTATGTCAGAATCCCAATCCACTCCACCCCAAGGGAAAGAAATTGCCACATTGGGAGCCGGATGCTTTTGGTGTGTCGAAGCGGCGTTTGATATGTTGCAGGGCGTTGAAGCCGTGGAATCCGGTTACATGGGTGGGGCACAGCCCAACCCGACATACGAAGCCATTTGCACGGGAGCAACAGGCCATGCCGAAGTCGTTCAGGTCACGTTCGACCCGTCAGTGATTTCGTTTCGAGATATTCTTCAGGTATTCTTTTTCCTTCATGATCCAACGACATTAAATCGCCAGGGAAATGACACTGGCACACAATATCGTTCGGTCATTTTCTTTCATTCCTCCGAACAGGAGGCCACAGCCAAAGAAGTCATCGCGACTCTCACCGCTGATACACTCTTTGATGCCCCTATCGTGACGGAAGTCTCACCTGCACCACCGTTCTACATCGGAGAGGACTACCACCAAGAATATTTCGTGCGAAATCCCATGCAACCCTATTGCTCCTATCTCATTGGCCCTAAAATCGCCAAATTTCGCAAACAATTTGTGACCAAGTTGAAAACCTAACCCAGCATCCACTTTTCAAGAACCCCTCACATACATCCCTTAAGTTGTAATTATATTTAAATGCCAGGCATGAGGAAAATGACGTATTTCAGTATATCCTCGACTTACTTAAAATTGTGAGGCAATGAGGCCCTATTCTATAAGGATTCCTCGATCGTGGATTTCTGAACCATGAGCCTTACACAATCCCATGATTCTCCATCTGACCCACCTAATAAAACTAAGGATGGATCTTGGGTCCTCGACATCTCCATGTCATCCATAAAAAAAATAGCAAAAATTATCTCAATAAATATATTTTTAACCGTTAGCATTTTTTTCTGCATTAATCTTGCAAGCAATGTCTTTTTATTTGCTTATACAAGTTTCAGGAATGTCCAAGAAGGGTCAAACCACAAAAAAGATCGCTCGTATCTACCAAATTACTCTGACAATAGAAATATAGCGAAAATTCACTATCAGGAATCGGAAGAAACCCAATATCAATTTGAGGCATTTTTAGGTTGGGGACCCAAGCCATATAAGGGTGAGGCAATTAATATAGATTCTGAAGGCGACCGCGTGCACACCATCATCGATCGGCATCAACACAACAGTAGATCTGTTTATTTTTTCGGAGGGTCTACAATGTTTGGTACAGGTGCTCCGGATAATGAGACGATCCCTGCCATATTTAATTCAATCTCAGGAATACCCTCATTAAATAAGGGAAAAAGCGGTCATATTAGTCGTCAAGGAGTGGCAAGTTTTATAAGTCTATTAGCCCAAGAAAAAAGAATGGATGCCGTGGTTTTTTATGACGGTTTCAATGATGTTGTTATTGGTTGCCGCACTGAGCTTAAACCCAATGAACATTCAAGAACACAATCAATTAGAAAAAAATTGGCCCACCGACCAAATCCAAGGGCTGAATACCTAGACTCGGTTTTCCTCTCTGGCACACGTAGTTTAGTCACCAAAGTCTACTCTAAGCTATTTTCTTCAAACAAATCACATGATATAGATAGGGCCTTAATTTGTGATGAATCAGAAAAACGAGCTCAGGGAGTTGCAACAGCACTTGTGAACAACTGGGAAATTCTTCACGATATTGCAAGTACCCGAAAAATAAAGTTCTTTGCCATTCTCCAACCCACGGCTCATTTAGGAAATCCAAATGTAGACCACATCCAAGGGTATCTTTCTTCCGATCACCAAAGGGAGCTTGGGAAACAACTTAAAGCGGTCTATCCAATCATTAAGAGACTTATTCGAAAGCGTGGACATAACTGGATATTTGATTATACAGAGGCATTTTCACGTAATGAATATATTTATACGGGTGCCGTCCACGTCTCTGGAAATGGGAATCGCATCATTGCAGAACAGTTATATAAAGATATAAGAGATGATTTATAAGAATGGAGCAGTGGGGAACAAGAAGTGATTTGCTCTTTATGACCTACTCCACTGCCAAGAATACTTTATCCGAAACCCAACGCAGCCCAATTGATGCTATCTCATTGGCCCAAAATTCGAGAAATGCCATAAATAAATTGAAGGCAAATCGAAGGGGTGAGTGCAAATCGTCAGTTTTTACATTACAAATAAGTAGCTTCCGAGAAAATGGCGATTTTTTTGTGACGACTCGATCAACCATCAAACCATCAACTTCGGTCAAGAAAACATGAAGAACATTTGGATTCTCGGCATCTCAGGCTACTATCACGATAGCGCGGCCTGCATTATCAAAGACGGTCACATTATCGCCGCCGCTCAAGAAGAACGCTTTTCCAGAAAAAAACACGATGCTCGATTTCCAATTCATGCCATCACGTATTGTCTTCAAGAAGCCAACATCACCTTGAGTGATTTAGAGACCATCGCCTTTTATGAAAAACCCTTTCTCAAATTTGAACGACTCCTTGAAACCTATCTCTCGTATGCGCCCAAGGGCCTAGTGTCCTTTTGGCAAGCCATGCCCGTATGGTTAAAAGAAAAACTATTTCTTAAAAGTCGGCTCACCAAACAATTGGAAAAATTTGGATCGTTGAAGGGTTCAGGCCCCTTACCGCCCCTGTCCTTTCCTGAACATCATGAGTCCCATGCCGCCTCCGCATTTTATCCCTCCCCCTATGAAAAGGCCGCGATTCTTTGCATGGATGGCGTCGGCGAATGGGCCACCACATCGGTCTGGGCAGGAAACAATAATTCCATAACACCCTTGTGGGAAATCCCCTTTCCGCATTCTCTCGGCCTTTTGTACTCGGCGTTCACCTATTACACCGGATTTAAGGTGAACTCCGGCGAATATAAAGTCATGGGATTGGCGCCCTATGGCCAACCGACCTACACGAAATTGATTAAGGACCATTTGATTGACATCAAACCCGATGGCACCTTCCGACTCAACATGGAATACTTCAATTTCTGTACTGGTCTGACCATGACCAACCACAAATTCGACAAATTGTTTGGTGGCCCACCTCGTACTCCCGAATCAACACTCACTCAAAGAGAAATGGATCTCGCCCGATCAGTCCAAGAAGTCACCGAAGAAGTCATGCTACAACTTGGCGAATCAGTTCATCGTGAGACCGGCATGAACTATTTATGCATGGCTGGAGGGGTGGCGCTGAATTGTGTGGGAAATGGACGACTCCTACGTGAAGGCCCC
Organism: Nitrospirales bacterium; assembly: GCA_029261305.1. Next base: position 1,247 of record JAJDBO010000264.1, on the reverse strand, counting down.
TTCAAAGGGATCTGGATACAACCCGCGGCTGGAGATGCGGGTGGAGCCATCGGCGCGGCATTACAAACCTATCATCACATGCTCGGCCATCCACGATCCTGCAACCCTGAGCACGATGCCATGCAAGGCTCCTATCTCGGGCCAGCCTGTTCGAATGAAGACATCGAACAGTACTTGCACAAGGTAGATGCAAAATACACACGATATTCAGACCAGGACTTTTACGAAACCGTAGGGAAGGCATTAGCCGAAGGTAAAATCGTAGGCTGGTTTCAAGGACGAATGGAATTTGGGCCTCGCGCGCTGGGCGGACGAAGTATATTAGGCGACCCCCGAAATCCTGCAATGCAATCAGCCATGAATCTCAAAATTAAATACCGAGAATCCTTCCGCCCATTTGCCCCGGCGGTCTTACGAGAACGGGTGGCAGATTATTTTGAACTCGACACCGACAGCCCCTACATGCTCATCGTGGCCCCGGTGGTAAAAAACCGACGAATTCCCCAAGCCCCCAACCCTGATAACCTGTGGGGCATCGACCTTTTGAATCAAGCTCGTTCAGATATCCCGGCAGTCACGCATCTAGACTATTCAGCCAGAGTCCAAACAGTCCACGAGGATACAAACCCGCGCTACTATCGGCTCCTCCAAAACTTTGAACAGCAAACGGGATGCGCGGTTTTGGTCAACACCTCCTTTAATGTCCGCGGCGAACCTATTGTGTGTTCGCCCGAAGATGCGTATCGTTGCTTCATGAGAACCGAAATGGATTTGCTGGTGTTGGAAAATTGTGTGCTCTTTAAAACTGATCAAAAAGCTTGGGAAGAAGAGACCGATTGGAAGACAGAATTTGCGCTAGACTAATTAAACCGAACCACCTATATGGAAACTCAAAACTTGGACTCAGAAACTCCAGAAGTTCAGCCAACACAACTTCGTTCATTCGGCCTGTTAGTGGGTGGAGTGTTCACGCTCATTGCGCTTTGGCCAGTAGTTATTCGTCAAGAGCCACTTCGCATGTGGGCATTAATCATAGGCAGTCTGTTAATCCTTGGCGCCTTGATCACACCTCTCTGGTTGCGACCACTATTCCATGGCTGGATGAAAGTGGGCCATGTCCTCGGGTTCATCAACACGCGGATCATTTTGGCCATAGGCTACTTTTTGGTATTTACTCCCATTGGATTGATTCGCCGTATGATGGGAAAAGACTCGCTCCATCGAAGACTTGAACCGAGCCAATCAAC
>JAJDBO010000263.1 GCA_029261305.1 Nitrospirales bacterium | reverse complement strand
CAGGTAGAGTCTCGGTTGATTATTCATGACGGGAGTAGCGAGAAGTGGGATCTCAAGCATGGGCCGTTTACGGATGAGACGTTTCGTACTTTACCCGAGACGCATTGGACGTTGCTGGTACAGGCTGTGGACTTTTGGGTGCCAGAGGCTGCGAAATTTCTTGATCAGTTTAATTTTATTCCGAGCTGGCGTGTGGATGATTTGATGATTAGCTTGGCCGGTGATGGTGGTGGGGTCGGCCCACACTTTGATAATTATGATGTGTTTTTAGTGCAGGTGAGTGGGCGTCGTCAATGGGGAGTGGGTGGGATGTTTAATGAACAGTCACCGCGCCGGACTGATACTCCGGTGATGATTTTGTCTGACTGGAAACCAGAAGAGAGTTGGATCCTGGAACCTGGGGATCTGCTGTATGTCCCTCCTCGGGTTGGGCATAGCGGGATTGCGGTTGGCAAGGATTGCATGACGTGTTCAGTGGGATTCCGTGCACCGTCTCAAGGCGACATGTTGCGGGAGTATTCTCATTTTATTGCAAATGATCTCAGTGAAGAAATTCGCTATGCCGATCCTGACCTTGTCCCTCAAGGCCATCCGGGGCACATCACTCCAGGGGCTTTGGATAAAGCCCATGCAATTTTACGTCAATACGTCGAAGACAAAGATCGGGTAGCCGAATGGTTCGGGCGTTCGGTGACGATTCCCAAATATCGTGAAGAGGAACCGACTCAGGAGACTTATAGTCTCAATGATCTTCAAGCACATCTTTCTGGTGGTGGGGTACTCGTCAGAAATGAAGGTTCGCGTTTTGCCTTCCAAGAGCAGGGAATAGAAATCTGGCTGTTCGTGGATGGTCGTTGCTTCCGTCGTTCGCATACTCAAACGGACTTAGTGAACACGTTATGCGCTCAAAGAGAAATTGGTCCCGAACAATTATCGAAAGCCGATGAAGACCTTTCTCTCTTATTAGATCTGCTCAATCATGGGAGTCTGTATTTTCCTGACTGAGTTTTTGATCTTATCTATTGTCTTCTTTTTAATCCTCAGCGCAATCCTGTATGCTCCCGTAGAAATTATCCAGAATGGCTCTCTATTTGAGAGTGAGTTCTCCCTGATGTGCATAATGCCCCATGGAAATATGAATCAAAATCTATGAATACTTCTTCCCCCAATCCCCTCCGTGGTCTTTTGATTGCCCAGTTCTTTGGGGCGTTTAATGATAATGCGTGGAAGTTGATGGTGGCGTTGCTGGCTATCAAACAATTGGCTTCGCAAATGGGCACTGGATTGGCGTATGAATCGGCGGCCCAAACTCAAACGACGATCACCTTTGTCGTCTTCACTTTGCCACTGGTGGTGGTGTCGATTTTTGCAGGCGTCTTTTCGGATCGGTTCAGCAAGCGCTCGGTTATTGTGGTGATGAAGGCCCTAGAAGTGGTGTTGATGGGCTTAGGCACCCTGGCGCTCTTTCTGAACCCGGAGGGAGGGTTGTTGCCCTTAATCGTTTTGGGAGCTATGGCCGTGCAAAGCGCGCTGTTTAGTCCGGCCAAATATGGCATCTTGCCGGAGTTGCTTCCGCATGAACGATTAGCTGCAGGCAATGGGCAACTGGAACTCTGGACGTTTCTCGCCATCATTGGTGGTACAGCTTTGGGAGGAATGTTATTGCAAGTGTCTGGTGCCTCACCATGGTTGGGCGGGGCTGTGTTATTGGTATTTTCCATAGTGGGATTCGTGTATTCGCTGTCGATTCCTTCTGTTCCTCGTGCGCGTGATGAGGGTGGAGTGCGAGATACGCTTCAAGGAGCGTGGGATGCGGTCAAGGCCGATCACGTCTTACGTTTAGGCATTCTCGGTAATATTGGGTATTGGATGGTGGCCAGTTTGGTTGGACAGGATATCCTGGTGTACAGCAAGACCGTGTTGCAATTAACGGACGCGAAGGCGGGATTGCCGTTGGCGACCTTTGGTATCGGCGTCGGTGTCGGAGCGGTCTTGGCGGGAAAACTGTCGCACTCAAAGGTTGAGGTGGGGCATATACCTCTGGGGGCTATTGGGTTGACCTTTGGATTATTTGTGATTGGAACACTCAGTCCTGGAATTGCGGGGACCTTAATCGGGATGGCTTGGTTGGGATTATCGAGCGGATTTATCGTGGTCCCGATCAATTCACTCATCCAATGGCGTGCGCCGGAAGATCGACGTGGTGCGGTCATCGCGTTCAATAATATTTTCGTGTTTGGTGGGGTGTTGGCCGGATCATTAGGCACAGGGTTCTTGGCATTTCTTGGGCTGAGTGCAAGTAGTATTATATTGGCCGCAGGCGTGGCAACTGCCGGATTAACGATTTGGGCGGTGAGAATTATGCCGGAAGCGTTTATTCGCATGGTGTTATTTTTGGTGACGCATACCTTGTATCGTCTCCATATTATTGGGCGTGATCATGTGCCGGATCATGGGGGCGCGTTGTTGGTTCCCAACCATGTCTCATTTGTGGATGGGTTACTTCTGTTAGCGAGTGTGGATCGCCCTATTCGATTTATTGTCGATCGACAGTACTATGAGCATCCTCTGTTGAATTGTGTGGCTCAAACCATGGGCGCCATTCCAATATCTTCAACCGGGACCCCACGAGAAATCTTATCTGCACTACGAGAAGCCGGTCGGTTTTTGGACGAAGGGGAACTCGTGTGTATTTTTCCCGAAGGCCAAATAACACGAACGGGTAACCTGCTCCCGTTTCATCAAGGATTCGAGCGAATTCTCAAAGGCCGGGAGACGCCGGTGATTCCCGTCCATCTTGATCGAGTGTGGGGCAGCATCTTTAGTTTTATTGGTGGAAAATTTCTGACCAAGCGTCCAGAACGCATTCCTTATCCCGTCACGATTTCTTATGGCGCACCCTTACCATCAACCAGCACCGCTGCTGAAGTGCGAAATGTCGTGCAAGAGCTAGGCGAACAGGCCTGGGCTCATCGTAAAGACCAGCGGCGTCCGTTGCATCATTCATTTATTCGAGCCGTGCGGCGTCATCCGTTTCGTTTTGCATTTTCCGATCTAACTCGTCCGAAGGTGAGTTGCCTTGAATCGTTGATCGGCGCCATAGCTCTGGCCCGCGCCTTTCGTCCGCATTGGACTCACCAACAGACGGTGGGCATTTTACTTCCTCCCAGCGTCGGGGGAGTGTTGGTGAATTTGGCCGCGACTCTGGCTGGCCGAACGACCGTCAATTTGAATTACACTGCAGGCAAAAGTGGTATGGAAGCCGCAGCGAAACAAGCCCAGTTGGAAACCATTGTTACAAGCCAGTTGTTTATTGAGAAGGCGGGCCTTGAAATACCTGAGGGGATCAAGATTATTTGGATCGATGAAGTGAGAAAAACCATTGGCACGCTCGAGCGAATCACGGCGTTGTTATTTGCACTTTTCGCCCCTATCTCGGTGTTAGAACGGGCTGCAGGAGTAACTATTCGTCCGCAGGTCGATGATCTTGCAACCATTATTTTCAGCAGCGGGAGTACAGGGGAACCCAAGGGCGTGATGTTGAGTCATTTCAATGTGGATTCGAATGTGGAGGGCGTTGCGCAGGTCTTTCATTTAGATGAACATGATCGACTCCTTGGTATCCTGCCCTTCTTTCATTCCTTCGGCTATCTCGCGACTATTTGGCTAGCGGTGAATCATGGTGTAGGTGTGGTCTATCATCCGTCTCCACTTGATGCCGGAGCCATCGGGGAACTCATTGATAAGCAGAAGGTGACCATTCTCATTGCCACGCCGACCTTTCTGCAACTCTATTTGCGTCGATGTGTGCCAAATCAATTTGGATCGGTTCGCATTATCTTGACCGGTGCGGAGAAGCTGTCCGATCGCCTCGCGCAGGCATTCGAAGACAAGTTTGGTATTCGTCCTATTGAAGGCTATGGGGTCACGGAATGTGCTCCGGTGATCGCCGTGAATTGTCCGGACTTCCGTGCCGCAGGGTTTTATCAACCGGCTTCTCGCCGTGGAACCGTAGGGTGTCCATTACCAGGCGTATCGGTGCGCATTGTTGATTCCGATTCGTTTGACCCATTGCCCATTGGAACGGCGGGTATGTTGCTTGTCAAAGGGCCGAACGTGATGCATGGATATCTTGGCCGTCACGATCTCACACAGAAAGCGATTCATGAGGGATGGTATATCACGGGAGACATTGCGATGCTGGATGAAGACGGCTTCATCACCATTACCGATCGACTCTCACGATTTGCGAAGATCGGTGGCGAAATGGTGCCGCATGGAAAAGTGGAGGAGGCTCTGCATCAAGCCATTAATGCCGAAACCCAAGTCTTGGCTGTTACATCGATTCCTGAGGAAAAAAAGGGGGAGCAACTGGTTGTCCTTCATACCTTGGAGGAATCAGCGATTCCTGACGTGTTAGCCAAGTTGTCTGAAAGCGGCCTGCCAAATTTATTCATTCCCCGAAAAGACGCCTTCATCAAAGTCGACCAAATCCCAGTGCTGGGAACAGGAAAATTGGACCTGAGAGCCCTAAAGCGCACAGCACTGGAAAGATTTGGCGCAAAGACGTAAACTTCCGTCCTAAATTTCCAAACTTCGTTGTCCAATAAAGTCATGATGAACTTCCTCATGAGAGGCGTTTATGTCTTCTCGTTCC
>JAJDBO010000262.1 GCA_029261305.1 Nitrospirales bacterium | reverse complement strand
TACTCCAAGGTGAGGCACGCGAATTATTCAATAAACGAGATGCCCTACCATCGATCATTCAATATCAAAAACCAATTGGCACTCTTCGTGATGCGCTCCGTGGTGCGGATGTCTTTATTGGGCTTTCTGCCGGAAATATTTTACAGCCACAAGATCTGGACCTCATGGCTCCAGATCCCATTGTCTTTGCCCTTGCGAATCCCGATCCAGAAATAGCCCCAGAAGCCGCTCAGAATCATTGCCGAATTTATGCCAGTGGCCGATCTGACTATCCCAATCAAAGCAATAACCTTCTGGCCTTTCCTGGAATCTTTCGGGGGGCGCTAGACGTTCAGGCCACCACCATCAATGAGGTCATGCAGCTAGCAGCCGCAGGAGCCTTAGCCGATGTCATTCCTGTTTCATCTCTCAGCGAGGAGTACATTATTCCTAGCGTCTTTAATAAACTCGTGGTTCCTGCTGTCGCCAAGGCCGTGGCAACAGCCGCACAGGAAACCGGGGTGGCCAGAAAATCGGTAAAAACTCGTGAAGATGATACGACCTAGGATAAGACGATCGTACGTTTCTTTTTCACCCTCCCGTGGAAGTAAGTACCCGACTTCTGCTACAGACCAGCACCTTGGGTTTCATAATACCTGCTATCCCCCCAAACATTTTGAAGAACAAGCTCGCGTCAAAGCCACGAGGCTTTTGGCTATTCCCATGTAGGCTCTTTGTTTCGGGCGGATAAGAAATCTGAATTGCGGAAGATACGTCTGTGGAGGATTAGAATGAATATTTACACGATGACGGGATTGGGGTACATGCAATCTTGTCCAAGGTATTCAGCAAGGATCATTTCACACAAGGCTTCTTGTTCACGGAACCATTCTTCGTCTGCATAGCGTTTCCAACGACCGGTCTTCCTGGGGTCAATGAACGAGGCTAAGATATCTAAATCGTAGCGCTGAATATCCACCACACGAAACAAATCTTCGAGCACCATACGGGGAGATTCCGTCAGTTGTTCATATGATACAGAGTGATGAGCAAACTGTGTTCCAAAGAGATACGAAAGACGCCAAATCAGATAGAATAAATGATAAGGATGTTGGATAAATTTCGAATCCAAAAATGGGAAATGATACCGCAAGTCTTGGCTCCAAGCCTGCAAGTAAAACCCTTCATTTTCAAAAAACTCTTGGAGAGTGCACCCCTTGTCCTTACAACGATCGTGAAAAAGGCAGGAGAACCACTCATCTCTCGGATGCCGAAACAAGTGAATAATTTTCGCATGAGGAAAATAGTGACGAACCCAAGGCAATCGGAAATCCAGGCGATTGAATTGAAGGACAGGACGACCTTTGGCCCGTTCAGCCATAATCTCTATAAACCGCTTCATATCAGGATTCCAGGATTGGGCATCCATCAATAAATTTTTGGCTGGCCAATCGTCGGAAAAATACCGGCCAAGTTCTTCTAACCCATCATATTCTTTCCAATAATCAGTCACGCCCCTATGAGACGTATCCATCCTATTGCCCCGTGCTGAAGAATCAAACCACCGTCGTTCATTAAATGGCTCATAGTAGGCCGTACAGTTTTCCACATGCCGAAAAAGATTCCAGAGTAAGGTCGACCCACTTCGAAATCGACCTGTGATAAACACGATATCGGATCGATGAGCTGTTGGCATACGAGAACACCATTCACCCAGATCTGGATACGGCGCGAATTGCCCGCTTCCTCCCTGCAAGAAGGAGCGAGCTGAACTATGGAGCAGGCCATTCAACGTCTCTGCCGCAATACTTTTCGCGTCAGTCGCTTGGCTCATTTTTCTCAAAAGCTTGAAAAATTGATGGCGTAGAATTTTGTACATTCTTCTAAATTGATTTTTTAACCTACGACCGCGTTCCTCACAATGAGGATATCTCGGCATTTTTATGGCTTTTTCTTATGGGGTTAAGTCGGAAATTTCCTCGCTGACCTTTATCCCAGATGGAGGGGGTCCAACGGACCAATCACTAATTTTTTCAATGATTACCCAAACTCCAGCCTAATATGAATTTACGTACTTTACCCCATAAAGAATCTGAACAGTTAAACCGAAAATTGTTAAGTCTAGTTAAAACACTGACATACCTGTGCCGTTGTTCAACGTTAGGTATGGTTGTTTCAGATCACGCAATTTTTGTTCAGGAGGCAGGCATGAATGACAATCTGGTATCCCCTCACGGTGGACATCTTGTAAATTTACTCGTTGATGAAGATCGGGCTGCGACCTTACACGGACAGGCCAAAACAAGCCCTTCGTGGGATCTGACCCCCAGACAACTGTGTGATCTTGAATTGCTCTTGTGCGGTGGCTTCTCCCCCCTTAAAGGATTCATGGGCAAAGCCGACTACGATTCAGTCTGCGATTCCATGCGTCTAACCGATGGCAACATCTGGCCCATGCCCATTGTCCTCGATGTCCCTGAAGATATGGCCAAAAGCCTCAGCCCAGGCACCCTCCTCTGTCTGCGAGACGCTGAAGGGGTAATGCTGGCTGGACTCACCATTGAGGAAATTTGGCAACCAGACCGTCAACGTGAGGCATTAAAAGTGTATGGAACAGACAATACCGAACATGCTGGCGTTGCCCATCTCTTAAATAACACACATCCTTACTACATCAGCGGAAAACTGGAAGGGGTTCAGGCTCCCCTTCATTATGATTTTGTCGGATCCCGCATCACGCCCCAGGATTTAAGAAAAGATTTTAGCCGAATGGGGTGGAGACGTGTGGTAGCCTTCCAAACTCGTAACGTGATGCACCGCGCCCACTATGCGTTAACGCTCAAAGCGGCCAAAAGTGTTGAAGCCAATCTGCTGGTGCATCCAGTTGTTGGGCTCACGAAACCTGGGGATGTGGATCACTACACACGGGTTCGGTGCTACCAAGCACTCCTCCAACGATATCCAGGCCAGAGCGTGCGCTTGGCCTTATTGCCTCTGGCCATGAGAATGGGTGGTCCACGTGAGGCTGTCTGGCATGCCATTATCCGGAAAAACTATGGGTGTACCCACTTCATTGTTGGCCGCGATCATGCCGGTCCTGGAAAGGATTCGAAAGGGGCCCCTTTCTATGATGCTTATGCAGCGCAGGAACTCATGGTGAAATATGAAGAGGAATTGGGCATTAAGATGGTCCCATTCCAGGAGATGGTCTATTTAGAAGAGCGAGATGAATACGTACCTCATAACGAAGTTCCTGATGACTCCCGGATCTTAAATATATCTGGCACCGAACTTCGTCGACGATTGGCTGAGGGAAGATCCATTCCCCAATGGTTCACCTTCCCCGAAGTGGCCAAAGAAGTGCGGCGCACTCACCCACCACGACACCATCAGGGGTTCACAATCTTTTTTACCGGACTATCGGGATCTGGGAAATCGACGTTGGCCAACGTGCTTTTGGTGAAACTCATGGAGATGGGTGGGAGACCGGTCACCCTCTTAGATGGTGACCTGGTCAGGAAAAACCTGTCATCAGAACTAGGGTTTTCCCGTGAACATCGCGATATAAATATTCGTCGAATTGGATATGTGGCTTCGGAAATTTCCAAAAACGGCGGAGTGGCAATCTGTGCACCAATTGCCCCATACGAATCTGTCAGAAAAGAAGTCCGCAGTATGGTGGAAAGCAATGGGGGTGGCTTTGTCCTTGTTCATGTCAGTACCTCTCTTGAGGTATGCGAAGAACGGGATCGTAAAGGCCTTTATGCCAAAGCCCGTGCTGGCGTGCTTAAACAATTTACTGGCATTTCCGATCCCTACGAAGCTCCTACGGATGCAGAAGTCGTGGTGCAGACAACCGAGAGAACACCAGAAGCCGCAGCCCAGGAAATTCTCTTGTACTTGGAAAAGACCGGATACGTTGGATCGGACAAAGATTGATCGCTGGCCCTCCAGTGATAAGAGAAAAATAGTTTCACTGAGATCTTCATTGTGGAATGTATTTCATGTACGACTTCAATCGGTCTATTAGTTGGGGCCTTGGTCGGGCTTACTGGCTTAGGGGGGGGCGTACTCTTACTACCCCTCCTAATTTTCGGGTTACAGACCCCTCCAATCATCGCTGTGGGATCAGGCGCCACATTTGCTACACTGACAAAAGTTGGCGCAGCCATTGTCCATTGGCGTCACGGTAATGTCGATTGGAAACTTGCTGGGGCCATGGCCGTTGGTAGTATTCCGGGAGCCTTAATTGGCGTTGCGCTTCTTGCCTATCTGCAATCTCATTATGGAGAATCGATTAACGGGATTCTGACCACCCTGATTGGGGTCTTATTAATCACTATCCCCTTCCTGTTACTGTTCCAGGGCTATCTTGAACGAAAAGGTGGTCTCACTTTGCGAGAACGCCTCCCTGGCTATCTCAACCGGTACAATGGTGCATTTTTTATCGGCATTGAGGGAGGGTTACTCGTCGGACTTACCTCAGTAGGCGCTGGGAGCATGATTATTCTCTTCCTGCTCCTTTTTTATCGACTCACTCCAAAAATAATGATCGGAACAGATATTGTTCATGCTGTCATGCTGACAGGTGTCACGGGACTCGCCCACATGAAATTGGGAACGGTAGATTTAAACTTAGTGGGCTGGCTGGTGGTTGGGTCCTTACCCGGCGTGCTCATCGGCTCGATGTTAACCAAAGTCATTTCTGGGAAAATTTTAAAAGTGGGCCTATTAGTTATCTTAGTCTCGACTGGAATCTCTATGCTTATATAATTCTACAACCGTATAACGCGGATCCCCCCCCTACATCGATATCTCCTCGAGTACCAAATCCACACATTCCCCCGATAAAAATTTTGGCAGTTCCAAGAAAAAAGTTAGAAGAGATCTTCCCTGACCTGCGGGTTCTCATGCACAATCGTTATTCAGAACAAGACAAGAAGGATTTATAAAAACTCCGAGATGGTTTACTTCCTATTTATTTCATTCGACCAACTGGCATATTTTTGCAGTTCTTGCATTATTATTCTTTGGATGTTCAGACCCATTATATTGGGCGAAACCCAATGCTCAGCCAGGAAAATTTGAACGGGATACTGTGGCATGCCAAAAGGCATTGGGATTACCTATCGGAGGAAAAGGCGGGAAGGGAGTGTTCGGTCTCGACCCCACACTCGGAACGACTTCTGTAGCCCTAGAACAATGCTTAGCTGATAAGGGGTAGATTTTGGCAAAAAAACTTTCTCGCTGGAACATTGACCAGAGAGAAAACCTATTCTAAAAACCTATCAACAGCTTGCTCAAGGGTTTTTCTGACTTTTTCACAGACACCACTATCTTCAATTTTCCCCCCTTGAGCGCTCGTGACGTAAAACACATCCACCACCTGATCAAGCTTGGTCGCAATCCTTGCCGCATGAATGGACAACTCTAATTCAAATAAGGTCCTGGCTATCACCGACAACAAACCCTGCCGGTCATCAGCAAACACATCAAGAATGGTAAATTGGTCCGAGGTTTCATTATCGATCTGAACATCTGCAGGTTTGGGAGAAACTGGAAATGGCCGTTCAAAAGAAAGGCGTTGGCCTCGTTTCAGTAAAAGCTCAATCGATTCTTGTCCTGACAAGACCTCAATGATCGCCTTTCCTACTTTTTGACGCTTCACCTCAGTGGGCGGTCCATCAAAATCCGGATCCTCCACAAAAAAGGAATCGAACACAATCCCATCACTTCTCGTCATGATTTGTGCATCCAGGACGTGGAGCCCCAATGCGGCCAACACCCCAGTCACGTTCATAAAAATTCCAGGCGTCATATGATCGCGAGCAATCAACGTATATTCACAGACTCGCAAGTCTGCATGATACGCCGACTCGACAAGGGGATTCGTGTTCGAAAGTCGTTCTAAGGCTTGCAGGTGAGCGGTCATCCGATCTCGTGGGGTTCCAGTCAAATACCTTAGTGGGAACTTCCCTAACTGGGCTTCAACCCAATCCAAGTGGGAATCTGGAGATACTTGAGATTGTTCAGAATTCTCAACTGCCAGGTCTCCAAAATTCCATAGGTTGAAAACTTCTTTCGCCATGTCTTTGCAATTCTGCTCCACTTCAACATCTTCACGTCCCCCCGAGACTTCTGGCAGGGCCCGTAAATATAACTCCATCAACAGGGACTCTTTCCATTTAGTCAAAGTACCCGGTCCCACAGCGGCAATATCCGCAGCCGTCAATATTAGTAATTTTTTTAATAGCGCTGGTGTACCGACAGCTCGAGCAAACTTGAGTAGCACCTTATCATCATAGGGATCGCGCCGAAACGCGGTGTTGGCCATGAGCAAATGTTGATACACCAGAAACTCTAAGGTTTGGGTTTCCTGTTGGTTCAACTGCAACCGAACCGAGACTTCTAGAGCAATTTTTCGTCCAACCTCACTATGATCTTCAGGAAGCCCTTTACCAATATCATGTAACAACGCAGCCAGGTGGAGAAGATCCTTTCTATGAATCTCTTGGTAGACGTCATGAAATATCCCTGCTTGACTTCCTAATCGCTCAACTTCCCTGACAGTAAATAGGCTATGCTCATCAACAGTATACTTATGGTATTGATTAAACTGCATAAGCCCGCGAACACGCCCAAACGCAGGCACAAGTTTTTCCAAGACTCTGGCTTGATGCATGAGGGCCAAAGTCTTCCCCACCAACCCAGGTCCGGAAAGAATATCCCGAAATGCCTGACTCGCAGACGGGGAACAAAAGACTTCATCTGATACACCCTCCATGTGTCGATGAATTTCTTCGAGCGTGAGGCCATCTATAGAGAGAGCACGCTCCTGGGACAGTTTGAACAAATCAAGCAAGGTCCCTGGATTGTGAAGTACGTCAAGAAGCTTCTCTTGGGGCACCGAAAGGTTCGACCCTGACAATGAGAAACACCCATGAATTAAAGGCCGTGGCCACCACCCCCGCACTCGATCCCACCAGGATTGATCTTGGGAACGATTGACAAACCGAGCACACCGATCATAGATACCCGTGGTATGCCTGTAATACAGTTGCATAAATTGCTCAACAGCCAACATGTGTGATTGATCATGGAAACCAAATTCTTTCGCTAATCGCACCTGTTCCTCAAACGAAAGAATATCTTGGGCACGTCCAGCCTCAAGATGCAGGAGGGCTCGAACCTTCCATAAAAATTCTCTGGCCTCAATCAGGTCCATATAATCCTGATGAGCCAAGATCCCTCGATTTGCCAGGTCCTGAAGCGTAGCGGCTTGATATTTGGCCATCCCCACCCACTGCAGCATATGCAAATCGCGCAATCCCCCTTTGGTTTTTTTAATATTCGGCTCAAGTAAATAAATCGTCTCGCCAAATTTCTCATAATCACGCTTTCGTTCTTCGATCTTTTCAAAAATGAATCGATCTACGCGACGACCTAATACACGTCGAGAAAAGCGTTGTTGAAACTCTTGATAGACTGCCGCGCCTCCTGTTAGAAAGCGCGATTCCATCAATGCCGTTTTCACTGACAAGTCTTCTTCTGCCAATACCAGGCAATCTTGAATCGATCGAACACTATGGCCAACCTGAAACCCTAAATCCCAAAGGTGATGCAACACTTGGGCAGACAAAGTTTTGACCACCTTTTCTCCACCCGCGTGATATAACACCATCACATCGATATCCGAATACGGTGACAACTCCCGACGTCCATACCCTCCCACCGCAACCAGACAACATTGCTGCATCCCGACCGCAGATTCATCGACATGCTGACGAATCACATTTCGATACCGAGCAATCAAGACAGAATCCACCAAGTCCGTAAAACCCGCAACAACTTCGGCCCCGGAAACGCCATCACGCAAACGCTGAGCAAGACCATCACGACGCTCTTGTAATACGGCTTGGGTGGATGTGAAATCATCATCCCCGGTAAGAGGCTCACTGAGTTCTGATCGACTGGGATACTCCATATCGTCTTTCTCTCTGTTAGTGCTTAATGTATCGATTGGTGATCGGCATGCGACGGTCCTTCCCTAATGCACGCGGGGTAATCTTGATGCCAATTGGTGACTGTCGCCGCTTATATTCACTTCGATCTACCATGGCGAGGACTTGCCGAACTGTCTGTGGCTTGATTCCTAACTGCACGATTTCTTCAAGAGAACGATCCTCTTCCACATAGGCTTCTAATATCCGGTCCAGAACCTCATAGGGCGGCAGGGTGTCTTGGTCCATTTGATCAGCTTTCAATTCAGCCGAAGGTGGGCGTTCAATAATTCGAACGGGAATCACCTCCTTGCCCTGAGTATCGCAAGCCCGACGATTACGATATCGAGCCAACTCATACACCAACATTTTGGGAACATCCTTAATGACGGCAAACCCACCAGCCATGTCACCATAGAGGGTGGCATAGCCCACACTCATCTCACTTTTATTTCCTGTTGTCAGAACCAAATGCCCAAACTTATTCGACAATGCCATTAAAATCGTTCCACGAATGCGGGCTTGTAAATTTTCTTCCGTAGCATCGTGAGGCCTGTTTTCGAAAGCAGTGTCCATGAGTGCTAAATATTCTTTCCACAACCCTGCAATCGGGATCGTGAGCAATGGGCATTTCAGCCTGCGCATCAATGATCGAGAATCTGTTCGACTTGCTCGAGACGTAAACTTTGAGGGCATGAACACACCGGTGACTGCCTCTGGGCCTAACGCATCGGCTGCAATCACCGCCGTAAGCGCCGAATCAATGCCTCCGCTAATCCCAATCACCACAGAGGAGAAATGGTTTTTCCTGACATAATCTCGCACTCCCGTGACCAAAGCAAGATAGACTTCTTCGACCGAAGTCAGTTCCAATAAAGGCTTTTGTATTATGGGCATTTTTTTCTTGCGCTCACTCCTCAAATTAGCCACAGCTTTTTTGATGGGATAATGGACAAACACTCGTCCTTTCAAATTTTTCCCTGCAACGTTTTTTGGAGAAGGGTGAGAATCAAATTGAAGATCTGCAAGAACAAGATCTTCTTCAAAGGCTTTTCCCCGAGCCATGATCTTCCCTTGGCTATCGACGAGCATACTATGGCCATCAAAAACAATTTCGTCTTGCCCCCCCACCATATTGGTATAGCTCAGTATCACGCCATTTTCCCTGGCTCGTTGCGTCAGCATCCGTTCACGAATCACATGTTTCCCCTTGTGAAAGGGCGAGGCATTGATATTAATGATCAATTCAGCGTGACCACGGCTGACTTGGTCTCGGGTTGGCCCATCCGCATACCAAATATCCTCACAAATATTGACGCCCACTCTGACCCCATTGATCACACATACCAATGCGTGACGACCAGGATGAAAATATCGACTCTCATCAAAGACCCCATAGTTCGGCAACAATGTTTTATGGCAGGTCGCCACAACCTGACAGTTTTGAATCACCGCTGCTGCATTGAATATTTGTCGTGGTCCTGAGGGTACAACCAACGAGGTGGTATATTTGACGCTCCCACCTTTTCCTTCTTCAATAAATCCAACCACAGTCGTAATGTCTCGGCATTGTTTCATGAATTGATCCAACGCCAATCGTGCATCTCGAAGAAAACTCTGGCGGAGAACAAGGTCTTCTGGCGGATAACCAGTAATTACTAATTCTGGGAAGACGACAATATCCGCTTGTGCACGACGGGCTTCCTTAAGCCATTTGGTCATCGCGCGGACATTCCCACGTAAATCCCCAACCGTGGGATTCATCTGAACCATAGCAATTCGACAAGTTTTCATAGCAAAAAAAAACGCCCTCATCCCTAGTCAGGAATGTAGGACGCCTTTGTCCATCAATACTATTTTGTCATGGGGACGTTCCTATCCCCTTCGTTTACACCCGCTTGTAACAAGTCGGAGCAACACTGTCAAGCAACGTGCATGGCCAAGATTAATGTTCAACCCGTCCTTCCAATTCCCCAGCAAGGATGATGGCCTCAGCAATCTCTCTCATAGATTTTCGCATATTCATACTTTGTCGTTGAATTAATCGGAAAGCCTCGCCTTCAGACATTTTTCTCGATTGCATAAGATAGCCTTTGGCTCGCTCCACAACCTTTCGAACAGTCAATGCTTCCTGCATTTCAAACGATTTCTCAACCAGTCGCGTATGCTCGATAGCCACTGCCGCTTGATTGGCAATAGCCTGAATAATTTTAATCTCTTTAGCCTCAAACACATGGATCGTGGAAGTATAGACATTGATGACACCAATGACCTTGTCTTTATTCATCATTGGCACTGATAGCAGCGAACGCAATCCTTCTTTCTTGGCCAAATCACGATAAAAAAATTCATTTTCTTTCGTGACATCTGGCACAGATATCGGCCTCTGCTCCTTGACCACTCGACCACTGATACTCTGGCCCATCTTCAGCGAAGGTTTCCGCCGATACGCCGCACTGAGACTTTGTGTCGCCGCAATGCGAAGTTCACTTGTTTGCTCATCCACCAACATAAGCGAACAAATTTTTGAATTCATCATTTCCGCGGTCATGGTCACAATTAATTCTAAAACATCATCAATGAGCCGATTTGAGGCCACTGTTTCCGACACTTGAGACAGCGTGTCCAATTGGAGCGCCTGACGCTGCATTTCTTCATATAACCGGGCATTTTCAATCGCCCCACCCACTTGGTTGGCAATCGTGGACAGCAAAGCCAGTTCGGCGTCTTGATACCGTTTGGTTCGCTTATGCTGAACATTAATAACCCCCACCACATTACCTTTGGTGACAATGGGCAGTGACACAAAGGATTGATACCGGTCTTCAGGCAAATTATGAAAAAACCGAAAACGAGGGTCGTCACTGGCATTACGTGGAATGACTACTCGAACTTTTTCTTGTGCCACCCATCCTGTGATCCCCTCTCCAAGCCCAAGAGAGGTTCGGCCTATCAATTTAGGATGAGGGTTCTTTGAGGCTCTCAACACCAATTCATCCCGATTGGTCGACACCAAGTACAACAAACACGAGTCAGATTTGGTGACTTCCACAACGACCTCGACGATATGCTTGAGCACCGATTCCAAGTCCAGCGTACTACTTATAGACTCGCTAATCCGATGGAGCACCTCGATCTCACGCGTACGTTCTCGAAGGACGACTTTGACATCCTTGGCTGGTTTACGTGGTTTGGGTTTGGCCTTGACCACAGTCATAAATTCCTGGTCCCCTTCACGAACACGTTTGGTGTTTTAGCACCTTGACCCAACATCATGTTCGACTCTTTCCAAATTCCTTGAACCAGGACTTCACAGCCTTCTGATCTAAAGGATCGACGATCACTTTGCCAATAGCTTTCGGAAGCACACAATACACCCGTCCATGCGCCACTTTTTTATCATGAAGCATCGCGGCCCATAAATCTCGAAACGTCAATGTCGGCAATGCGGTGGAAAGCCCTGCTCGCTTCACCAAATCATATTGCCTTGTCACGACCTGTTTGGAACACAACCCGAGGGTCTTGGCAAGATCTGCCTCACACAACATTCCAATCCCAACGGCTTCACCGTGGATATACTTTTTATACTTCCCCCATGATTCAAACGCATGACCGATCGTATGCCCATAATTTAAAATGCGTCGCAACCCTGATTCGCGTTCATCTTTGGCCACCACCGAAGCTTTGATTTCACAGGACCGTTTCACCACATGATGTACTGCCGTTTGCTCCATAGCAAGGATGTCATCCATTCGGGCTTCGAGAAAAGAAAAAAACTTTCGATCGGCGATCATGCCATATTTTATGACTTCGGCGAGGCCAGCAATCCATTCGCGTTTTGGCAAGGTTCCTAGCGTCTGGGTATCGAGCAGGACAAGCGAGGGCTGATAAAACGCGCCGATCATATTTTTTCCTAAGGGATGATTCACTCCGGTTTTTCCGCCAACACTCGAGTCAACTTGAGCCACCAATGTCGTCGCCACTTGAACAAACGGAATACCCCGGAGATAGACTGAGGCCACAAACCCCGTGAGATCGCCAATCACCCCACCGCCCAACGCAACAAGTACCGACTGCCGTTCAAACCGTTGTTCCATCAAATGATCAAGAATATGAGCGACCCAGCGAAGGGTCTTGGCACGCTCGCCATCGGGAATGGAGATCATATGGCTTTGAAAGCCCGCACGCTTTAAAGATTGTTCGACGGTTCGACCATAGAGCCCTTGCAACACCGGATTGGTGACAATCCCAACTTTCCCAGAGAAACCGAGGTCCTTGAGGTACTGACCCAATTGGGTGAGACCCCCAGGATGGATGGCAATGTC
>JAJDBO010000261.1 GCA_029261305.1 Nitrospirales bacterium | reverse complement strand
TTAGAGAAAGTCGCAGATTTGTATGAGCAAGAAGTGAATCGGGATATTCTGTCATTGACGGCATTAATTGAACCTCTCATTATTGTGGTTTTGGGAATTGGTATTGGTTTTATTGTGGTGGCCATGTATCTTCCGATTTTTAATATGGCGTCGGTCGTCGGATAGCCTCAATCTAGGCATGTTGAAAGTCTTCATGTGACCACTATTCAACAACAGCTTTGTCTCTATCCTCCAGCTAAAGTGAACCTTATTCTCCGGGTGGGGAACCGTTTGTCTAATGGCTATCACAATTTGTGGTCGCTCATGCAGACGGTGGGCTTGACGGATGAATTGACGATCCGCATTGATGCGTCGTATTCGGGGGTTCGGTTTGAATGTGTGGGACTGGCTTTGGAAGACCCTACTGACAACCTCGTGTATCGAGCCGCTGATTTGGTGTTGCAGAAGACAGGGGCTGCTGTCGGAGTGGAAATTTCTTTACGAAAGCAGATTCCAGTTGCTGCTGGGTTAGGAGGCGGGAGCAGTGATGCTGCTGCCACGATTATGGGATTAAACCGCTTATTGGAATGTGGTTGGTCCTTGGCTGATATGATTCCGCTCGGCCAGGAGCTCGGTAGTGATGTACCATTTTTTTTCTCCGCGCCGACAGCAGTGGTTCAAGGCCTGGGTGAACAGATATCTCCGATCACATTATCTGGAGATCGATGGATTGTTTTGGTTAATCCGGGATTTCCCATTCACACAAAATTGGCCTACCAGCGGTTGGATGAAGTAAGGGGGGGCAACATTCAGCCAGATTCTTGGTGCTATGATTTTAATGGGGAAAATTCCATGTCCTGGGATGATGTGATGCCCTGCATTCAGAATGATTTTGAAGATGTCCTATTAGAAGATTACTCAGAGCTAGCTCATCTGAAATCGGTCCTTGTTCAGGCTGGAGCTGAAGCCGCGCTGGTATCTGGGAGTGGTGCTACCATGTTTGGAATATTTTCCAATGAATCAAAGGCTCGGCAAGCAGAAACGACCTTGTCTGCTTCATCTCACTGGCGCGTCTTTGTAGTGCCTGTCAAAAAAACCGGGCTCTATGGTGAGGATTGATGTAGTAGAGCAAATGTTAAGGAAAGAATATCTATGGCAATAAATTTTTCTTTTGTTGACAAAGTCCCAAGGATACCCTAAATACTCCGCGAAATTCTTCCGAGAAGTTATCGTTACTTCCAACCCCACAATTTCACGATTTTCTAGGTTATTCTTATGGCACCTACATTAAAGATATTTTCTGGTAATGCGAATTTGGCACTTGCCGAAGAGATTTGCCTCCACCAAAACGTTCCTTTGGCAAAAGCCACGGTTTCTACATTTAGTGATGGTGAAACACGGGTCAAGATTGAAGAAAATGTCCGAGGCTGTGATGTTTTTGTAATCCAATCTTGTTGCGACCCAGTCAATACCTCGGTCATGGAATTATTGATTATGCTTGATGCGCTGAAGCGGTCATCCGCTTTTCGGATTACGGCAGTGATTCCCTATTTTGGCTATGCTCGACAGGATCGGAAAGACCAGCCTCGTGTTCCGATTAGCGCCAAGTTGATGGCAGACTTGATTACAGTGGCAGGAGCCCATCGGGTGCTGACAATGGATCTCCACGCCGGTCCTATTCAAGGGTTTTTCGATATTCCCGTCGATCATTTATATGCGAGACCGGTCTTGTTGGACTATGTCACCAACAGTGACTTTGGAGATTTGGTGGTGGTGTCACCTGATGCTGGTGGAGTTGAGCGTGCCCGAGGATTTGCCAAACGGTTAGAAGCAAATTTGGCCATCATCGATAAACGTCGTGAGGGCCCCAATCAAGCGAAGGTCATGAATATTATTGGGGATGTGAAAGATCGCCATGTTTTGCTTCTGGATGACATGATTGATACAGCGGGAACTATTGTTGAAACCGCCAAGACTTGTGATGACAATGGTGCTTCGAGTGTCCGAGCCGTGTGCACGCATCCTGTCCTTTCTGGGCCGGCTATCGAGCGAATTGAGAAGTCCTGCCTTACACAGGTCGTGGCCACGAATTCCATTCCTATTAAGGGAAAAGACCAGCAATGTCCTAAAATACATGTGATCTCAGTTGCCCCACTCTTGGCGGAAGCCATTCAACGTATCCATCAAGAACAGTCCGTGACTTCCTTATTCGAATAATTCCCCTTTTTATTCCGCCTACACTTCTGTAGAATAGAAGGTTCGTGTCTCGACCAATACGGTTGGACTTCCTTTGAATGATGATCGAGCCATCATCCTCCTTGAGGATGAAGAGTGTATATTTAAGCATGAGGGAATTGTATGAAGTTTGCCACTGAAGCTGTTGCACGAAAAGAGTCGGGGAAGGGTGTCGCCCGCCAGATCCGCCTGAATGGAAGAATTCCAGGGGTCATGTATGGCCATGGGGAATCGCATATGTTGGATATGGATCCAGCTGCGGTTCGTAAAATACTCATGGCTCAAGCAGGTAGTACCGGGTTAATTTCACTTCGCATCTTGGATGGAGAGCAGGAAGTCCAGAAGACGGCGGTGATTCAGGATTACCAGCTTGATCCTATTACCTCTTCTTTGCTGCATGTGGATTTGCTTGAAGTCGATATGAATAAGCCAATTCGTGTCAAAGTCCAAGTCCATATTACGGGTAGCGTGCCAGTGGGAGTGAAGGTGGATAAGGGGGTCATGCATCATCTCATGCGGGAATTGCACATCGAATGTTTACCGGGGGCAATGCCGGATCAAATTGATGTTGATGCCTCTGAGTTGGGGCTTGGGGATGGAGTTCACGTGCGGGATCTTCAGCCAGGCGAGGGCATAAAAATTCTTGACGACCCTCATAGTATGGTGGTGAACGTAACGGCGCAAATTTCTGATGCGAAATTGGCCGCGATGTTGACGGGCGAAGGTGGCGAAGTGGCTGCTGCTTCCGTAGATGTCGCTGGTGGAGATAAAACTAAGGCTGACGCGGCTTCTGCTAAATCACCTGAAACGAAAAAGTAGCCTTTGCACCTCATTGTCGGTCTGGGAAACCCCGGTTCCAAATATTCTGCCACCAGGCATAATATAGGCTGGAATGCTGTGGCCCGTGCGGCCTCTCAATGGGCCATTCGTTTATCCCCTTCTCCATTTGGACAAGCAGGCCAGGGTCGGGTAGATAATTCCTCAGTTGCTCTGGTTTTGCCGTTGTCATGGATGAACCTTAGTGGGGAAGTCGTCAAGCCACTACTAAGTGAGTTTGGTGTTTCACCTGATCATCTTATTGTTGTTCATGATGACTTAGATTTACCCGTTGGCCGAATGCGCGTAAAATTTGGCGGTGGTACGGGTGGTCACAATGGATTGCTATCGATCATCATGGCCTTGGATGACGATGGGTTTTATCGGCTGAAGTTGGGGGTGGGGCGCCCAGCGCCTAATCAAGAAACGGCTGATTATGTACTGGCACCCTTTGGGGATTCAGATTTGTCGCCAATAAACTCTATGCTTGATCGATCTGTTGACGCACTTCAGTGCTTGGTGGTTGATGGCCCAAGCGAAGCCATGAATCGATTTAATCAACGGACCAAGGAGTGAATCTGTTTTTGGTCCAGAGGGTGGTTGCGTCCTTTTTTCTTTGACTGCGGAGGCCGCTTGATTTTTTTGCCCAAACAGAACTTTATTGAGTCAATCATGTCCCTAGCTATTGTTTGACAGTACTTTCGGAGCTATGATAGTTTCTCTTCCCTTGTGGGAAAACCATATACGGTAATGGTCTGACTTTGGGTCTTTGTAGGAAAATGAGGGTGATACATGGCGTTTTATGAGTCGATTTTTATTTTGCGGTCGTCGTTGTCAGATGAAGAAGCGGCGGGAGTTCAAGAGAAAATGAAAGGGGCCTTGGAGAAACTTGGGGCTTCAATCATTAAGGCGGAAAATTGGGGAAAGAAGAAGTTGGCCTATGAGATTAACCATGATCGGCGCGGAACTTATACCCTCCTTCAATTTGAAGCTAGTGGAAATGTGGTTAGTGAATTAGAAAGACTCTATCGCTTAGAAGACTCCGTCTTGAAATTTCTTACTGTCAAGGTTGATGAAGAAGATCTAAAGGAACCAGAACCAGAACCGGAACAAGAGTCAGAACTAAAGTCAGAACCAGAGTCAGAACCAAAGGTAGAATTGGTGGAGTCCGACAGTGGTGGCGTTTAATAAAGTTGTTTTGATTGGGAATTTGACCAGAAATCCTGAACTTCGATATACGCCCAGTGGAACACCAGTTGCAAATTTTGGGTTAGCCGTTAATCGTAAATTTAAACAAGCTGACGAACAAAAAGAAGAAGTCTGCTACATCGATATCGTGGTATTCGGCAAGCAGGCCGAACATTGCGGGCAGTATCTTAGTAAAGGGGATGGTGCCATAATCGATGGTCGGCTCCAGCAGCGTCGATGGGAAACTGACGATGGGCAACGTCGAAGTAAGCACGAAGTCATTGCCCAGTCCGTAACGTTTCTCCCAAAAAAGCAGAGCTCAAGCCAAGACATGGCCGGAGCTGAAGACGAGTATCAAGCTGATCATTCCTACGAAAGTGGCGAATACGCATAATTTCCTGGTTAAGGATGTATTTTTATGATGGTAGGAGAACGAAACGTGGAGCGAGGCAGGTTGTTTCAACGGCGTCGAGTGTGTCGGTTTTGTACCGAACTAGTCCCTCTTGATTTCAAAGATGTACCTCTACTGAGGAATTTTTTAACAGAGCGTGGTCGAATTATTCCGCGACGAACTTCAGGAAATTGTATGCGGCATCAACGTAAGCTCACAGTCGCGATTAAGCGCGCTAGAAGCATTGCCCTAATTCCCTTTGCTGAAGAACGATAGACGCTTTTATGCAATTTCGGTAGCATCAACTTCATGATGCGGAGTGGCCAAGTCGTTTCTGAGTTTCATATATTCAAAGCTAAGTTGAAAATAGTTGAAATCAAATAGTGGGGAGAGCGACATTATGGCCTCGCTTGAAGTTAGCCTCCACGAGATTCCTGCTGACGGCCTTGATTATGCGAGGGAAGTGACTCGCCTAGATTTAGAACTGGGGGAAGAAGACCCCGAGTTTAAGGAGCCGTTTCAATTAAAGGCGAGAATCCACGCAGTTGAAAATGAAGCCTGGGTAGATGGCGATTTTCATGGGGTCCTAGTCCAAGAATGTGTGCGGTGTTTGGAAGCATTTGAGAACACTTTGAACATTCCAGTAACGGCGTATTATTTAAGCCAAGATGTCATTGCAACTAAAGAGAGATCTAAAAACTCAAAAGATGATGACGACGATGGTGAGGAGATCGATAGTTTTCCCATACTGAATGATACCGTGAATTTAGCTGGCATGCTCCGAGAACAGTTGATTTTTTCTCTTCCAATCCAGCCATTATGCTCCGAGCAATGTCAGGGACTCTGCCTCGCATGCGGTCAAAATCTCAACCAACGACAATGTGGTTGTGAAATTCAAACAGGGGAGTCTCCTTTTGCAATATTGAGGGACAAGTTGAAGCCCTTAAAAAAAAGGTAAGACAGGTAGTCTCGAGATTTATTGATTTCGAGAAATGTAACAATCAGGCATTCGACTTTTTGAGGGAATACTATGGCGAATCCGAAACACAGACATTCAAAGGCGAGGCGGGATAAACGGCGAACTCATCAAAAACTGGTAGCACCGAGTTTTTCTATTTGCCCTCAGTGCCATGAAAAAATGCTACCCCACCGTACCTGCCTTTCTTGTGGTTACTACAAAAAAGTAGCCATCATTGCCGTCGAAGAGGGCTGAGTCCCTCCTTCCTTAACCCTGAAATAGGGTCATCACAAAATATTCATGAAAATTGCAATTGATGCCATGGGCGGGGATCATGGCCTGGGTCCCATCGTTGAGGGGTCGCTTCAGGCCCTCAAAGAGCTTGATATTGAGTTGGTCTTAGTGGGGCAAGAAGACCAAATTCAATCTGAGTTGGATCGGGTCAATGGGACTGATTCGCGATTGACCATTCAGCATGCCACCCAAACGGTTGATATGCATGAGTCGCCGGCTCAGGTGGCCAGAAAGAAACGCGACTCCTCTATCTGGGTCGCCACAAATCTAGTCAAAGCTGGTGAGGCTGATGCTGTCGTCAGCGCGGGGAATACCGGTGCCACTATGGTCTCCGCTTTTTTCCTGTTTGGCATGATCAAAGGGGTCGAACGACCTGCCATTTGCGCGACCTTGCCAACCTTGCAAGGAACCGCTGTTATGTTGGATGTCGGAGCCACAGTGGACTGTACCTCCAGCCAGCTTTACCAGTTTGGAATCATGGGTCACGAATATGGTAAGCATCTGCTCAACAAGCCCAACCCTCGTGTAGGATTATTGAGCATTGGAGAAGAAGACTCCAAAGGAAATGATGTGACGAAGGAAACCTTTCGTCTCCTTCGAGAAAGTTCCCTTAATTTTATAGGAAACCTTGAAGGCCGGGAGGTGTATAGCGGAAATGCTGATGTGATTGTCTGTGATGGATTTCTCGGTAATGTCTCGTTAAAGATTTCCGAAGGACTCGCGGATGCCATGAAGAAAATGCTGATGCGGGAGGTGATGGCTTCTCGGTTGGGGCGTCTTTCCTTCTTATTCATCACAGGGCCGTTGATGCGTTTGAGAAGACGAACCGATTATGCGGAATTCGGCGGTGCTCCCTTGTTGGGAGTGAATGGCATTAGCATGATTTGTCATGGTCGGTCGTCGGCCAAAGCCATTAAAAATGCCATCATTCGCGCAGAGGCCTTAGCCAAAGGCCGGCTCATCGATCTCATTCAGCGGGATATCGCGGAAAGTTTAACCAAACCCGCGACCACAGGTCCTCAGACGGCTTAAGTCATGAGAAGTCACATTCTAGGGACAGGTTCCTATGTTCCGAAACAGGTACTGACGAATGCTGACCTTGAACAGTTGGTGGATACTTCAGATTCCTGGATTGTGGAACGTACGGGGATCAGAGAGCGTCGAAAAGCTGCTCCAGGGGAAGCCTGTTCCGATTTAGGGGTTCAAGCTGCTCAGCAAGCTTTGGCCGCAGCAAATATTCAGCCGGCTGATCTTGACCTTATTATTGTGGCCACGTGTACTGGGGATTCGCCCCTTCCTTCCACTGCCTCCCTTATTCAATACAGACTTGGTGCTTCTCGCGCGGCGGCCTTCGATATTTCAGCAGCCTGTTGTGGGTTTGTTTTTGCTTTGTCAGCGGCAAATGCGTTTGTTCGTTCTGGTCAATATCGTCATGTGTTGGTGATAGCTTCAGAGGTTATGTCATCGGTCACGGATTGGACAGATCGTAACACCTGTGTACTGTTTGGGGATGGAGCAGGAGCCGTGGTGGTTGGACGAACAGAGGAAGAAGATCGAGGGTTATTATCTGTTCATCTACATGCCGATGGCCGATTGTCAGACCTTATCTGTGTGCCAGGAGGTGGATCGTCTTTCCCTGCCTCCGAATCCATGCTGGCTGAGCGAATGCAGTATGTCAAAATGCGAGGCAATGAAACGTTTAAAATCGCGGTAAAAACCATGGAGGAAGCCGTTCGTGAGGCCCTGACTCCTCATGACCTCACCGTGGACGATATCGATTATTTAGTGCCTCATCAGGCTAATATCAGAATACTCAAAGCCGTGGGACAACGGCTGGGCTTGTCAATGGATAAGGTCATCCTTAATTTAGATCGATTTGGAAATACCTCCGCAGCATCTATTCCCTTGGCGCTGGATGAAGCGGTCAGGGCTGGACAAATTCGACCGGGAAGTTTAATAGTTCTAGCCGCCTTTGGCGCTGGACTGACCTGGGCGTCTGGAGTGGTTCGCTGGTAATTAGTTGTGATTGGGCATGCAGCTACACGAAAAAAATATGATTCAATATTTGAAAAGCGAAGAGAGGGGAAATGATGGCAACACCTGATCGACCGTTAGAAGGAGAATGGGCTTTAATTCTAGGAGCGTCGAGCGGATTTGGCGAGGCGGTGGGCCTGGAATTGGCAGGGTTGGGTATGAATATTTTTGGCGTCCACCTTGATCGAAAATCAACGCTTCCGAATGCAGAGCGAATTGTTGGAGAGATTAAAAAACTTGGGTGTGAAGCCATATTTTGGAATGTGAATGCGGCCGATGCTGAAAAACGAAAAGAAGTGGTTGAATCGATACAGGCACAATTGAGTAAGGGCAAAGTCAAAACTGTCAAGGTCCTTCTGCATTCCTTGGCCTTTGGCACATTAAAACCGTTTATTGCTTCATCAAGTGCGGACGCCGTGAATAAAGCTCAGATCGATATGACCTTAGATGTGATGGCGAACAGCTTGGTGTATTGGACCCAAGATATGGTAGGCGCTGACCTCATGGGGCAAGGTGGGCGGATCTTTGCCATGACTAGCGCAGGTGGTGCGCGTGTTTGGAAGACGTATGGCGCCGTATCGGCGGCCAAAGCTGCCTTGGAATCCCATATTCGTCAGCTCACATTAGAATTGGGTCCCATGGGAATCACCGCCAATGCAATTATGGCTGGAGTCACCGATACCCCGGCATTACGGAAAATTCCTGGGTCAGATGAAATGCTGACTTGGGCCAAGAGGAAAAATCCCTGTGGACGTTTAACCACGACCAAAGACGTTGCCGAAGCTATTGGCCTTTTGAGCCATCCCAAAGCTCAATGGGTCACCGGAAATGTGTTGTGCGTCGATGGCGGAGAATTTATCGTCGATTAACAGCTGGCCAAAAATCTCGCCAGCGGCGTTCTCGGCCATTTGTCGTGCTCACGTACTCGCGTACGCTCCGCACGCCAAATGCCCTGCGGCCTAGCTGGACAAGCTTTTTGACCACCTGTGAGAAATTATTAATAATTTCTTGGCATAAAGAATTTCCCGTTGACTTTGGCGGCGGATTCACTCATATCTTACCCCCTATGTCTGAGAAGGTTGGCTTTATTTTCCCAGGGCAGGGGTCACAATCCGTTGGCATGGGGCAGGCGTTGGTTGAGAGTCGTCCAGACCTTCGCCGCTTGTATGAAGACGCCAGTACCATTCTTGGCTATGACCTGGCGGCCTTATGCTTTGAAGGACCGGCTGAGCAATTAAATAACACGGAATTTACGCAACCCGCCTTATTGGTGACCAGTATCGTCGCCTTGCGATCGCTGGGCTCTACACAGAAACCGATAGCCGTAGCCGGGCACAGCTTGGGGGAATATTCGGCAATTGTTGGTGCTGGTGGTTTGGGGTTTGAGGATGCCGTTCGCCTGGTTCAGCACCGCGCAAAATTCATGGCTGAAGCCGTTCCTCCAGGCAGTGGATTGGTAGCGGCGGTATTAGGGCTTACGTCTGAAGTGGTTCAGGAGGCCTGCCAAGAAGCGCAATCCGAGGGCATCGTGTCAGCAGCCAACTTTAATGCGCCTGGGCAGGTGGTTATTGCAGGAGAGAAATGTGCGGTGGAGCGTGCAATCGAAATCGCCAAAACCAAAGGGTGTCGTCGAGCGATGCCATTGCCTGTGAGTGTGCCGGTCCATACGGCCTTAATGAGACCAGCAGCCGAACGACTTGCGTCTTTTGTGGAGTCCGCACCTCTATCAGACTTGGAAATGCCTTTAATCAATAATGCGGATGCGAAGGCTCTTACCATGGCGAGTGAAATCAGAGAGTCACTCGTTCGGCAATTGCCATCTTCTGTTCAATGGGAGCAATCCATTCGTGTCATGGGGGAAATGGGAATTACGGTGTTTGTGGAGATCGGCCCAGGAACGGTGCTCACCGGTCTGGTGAAGCGTATTCTCCCTGAGGCGACTTTGTGCAATGTGCATAATCCAGATTCGCTTCAAACTACCTTGGCAACCTTAAAAAATGTTGCGTAAGACTAATCATCCAAATATGAATTTGTGAAGCGAGGGTATCGTGCTTGAAGGAAAAAAAGCAGTGGTGACCGGAGCAGCCCAAGGGATTGGACAAGCGATTGCTGAAACGTTAGCCCAGGCTGGTGCTGATGTGGTGGTGGCCGATCTCGATGCCGAACGTTGTCAAGACACTGTGGATCGGGTAAAGAAGCACAATCGGCAAGCATTAGCGATTTCAACCAATGTTGGTCAATGGGATGATGTGAAGTCTATGGTTGATCAGGTGGTCAAGGATTGGGGGCGAATCGATATTTTCGTCAATAATGCCGGAATCACTCGTGATGGCCTTGTCGTACGCATGAAAGAAGAGGATTGGAACGCCGTTATTCAGGTCAATTTGACGGGGACCTTTTATTGCATCAAAGCGGCCCTAGGCCCCATGTCCAAACAACGGTATGGCCGAATCATTAATCTGGCTTCAGTGGTTGGGGTGATGGGAAATGCGGGCCAGGCAAATTATTCGGCATCTAAAGCGGCGGTGATTGGGTTGACGAAAACCATTGCGAGAGAGTATGCCAGTCGGAACGTGACGGTGAATGCCGTCGCTCCGGGTTTTATTGATACGGCGATGACCCAGGCGTTAGGGGACGATGTGAGGGATATGCTTTCCAAGCAAATTCCCTTGGGACGTTTAGGGCAGCCGAATGATATTGCAGAAGCCGTGAAGTTTTTGGCCTCAGATGCCGCGAATTATATTACGGGCCAGGTGTTACATGTGAATGGTGGGATGTATATGGCTTGATGGCCGCGACAGCGAGATGATCGCCATCAGACAGATACAGAATTTACTAACAGGAGGAGTCAATTTCGATGGCAGTTGAAGACAAGATTAAAAAAATCATTGCAGAGCAGTTAGGCGTAGAAGAGGATGAAGTGGTCCCCGAAGCCTCCTTTGTGGAAGATCTTGGGGCTGATTCATTGGATACGGTTGAACTCGTCATGGCACTTGAAGAAGAATTTGATGTTGAAATTCCGGATGAAGATGCGGAAAAGATTCAAAAAGTTTCTCAAGCCGTTGACTACATCAAAGAAAAAACCTGATCGCGTATATAGTTGAGTGATGGCTGACCAAAATCGACGCCGAGTGGTGATCACAGGATTGGGCGTGGTGACGCCATTAGGGATTGGTGTGAAAAAAACATGGCAAGCCTTAACCGCTGGGGAATCAGGAATCACCAAGATCACGCGATTTGATGCTACCGAGTATCCCTGCCAAATAGCCGGTGAAGTGAAAGACTTCAATCCCGGCGATTATATCGACAAAAAAGAAATCAAAAAGATGGATTCCTTCATCCACTATGCCGTGGCGGCTAGCCAGGAAGCAGTGGATGATGCCGGATTAAAAATTACCTCGGATAATGCAGAGCGAGTGGGTGTGTACATCGGAGCTGGGATCGGTGGACTTCCTGGCATTGAGCATTACCACGAGATTCTGAAGGAAAAAGGGCCGAGCAGGGTTTCTCCTTTTTTTATCCCGATGGTCATTATCAATTTGGCCTCCGGGCAAGTGGCCATCCGATTTGGTGCGCGCGGCCCAAATTCCTGCGCGGTGACCGCTTGTGCCACAGGAAATCATTGCCTCGGTGATGCCCTTCGAATTATTCAGCGAGGCGAGGCCGATGTGATGTTGGCAGGTGGGGCGGAATCGACGATTTGTCCGTTAGCCCTAGCTGGATTCGCGGCAGCCAAAGCCTTATCTCGTCAAAATGATAATCCTGAAGGAGCCAGTCGTCCCTTTGACCTAGAACGCGATGGGTTTGTGATTGGAGAAGGATCCGGCGTTGTCGTGTTAGAGGAGCTTGAGCATGCGCAACGGCGAGGAGCCAGAATCTATGGCGAATTGGTTGGCTATGCCATGACCAGTGATGCGTTTCATATTACGGCTCCCCCTGATGATGGTGCAGGTGCCGTGGACTGTATGGAGAAGGCACTCAAAGACGCGGGCGTGGAGAAGGCGGACATTGGATATATCAATGCACATGCGACCTCGACCTTTGCAGATAAAATAGAAACCCACGTAATCAAAACCGTGTTTGGTCAGCAGGCATCACAGGTGCCGGTGAGTTCAACCAAGTCCATGAC
>JAJDBO010000027.1 GCA_029261305.1 Nitrospirales bacterium | reverse complement strand
GGTTCCGTTCCCGAATTCCAGTGTGGTCCCCGCTTGAGACGTAAAACTTCCTGTATGAGTTCCGTTGCCGAGTAAACGCAGAACACCAGTTTGCAAGGTTAAGGGCCCTTGATTGTTAAACGTCGTGTTGACGGTTTTGGTGCCGGCTCCCGTCACCGTTGTCGCACCTGTCACGGTTACGGTATCCGTCCCATCCAACGTTCCACCAGAAAAATCAAAAGAAGGTAAAGACACGGCTTCCGCGCTCAGAAGATTGAGTACCCCTCCGCTGAGAGAAAGAGGGCCGAGGCTTGTCAGGGTCGCCCCAGCATTGAACGTCATCGCACCGCCCGTCACACTCGTCGTGTTGCCGGTGACATTGTATGTTCCGCCATTCATATTTACGCTGCCAGTGTTGACTTCAACGGTCCCAGTGCCGTTTACATTTCCAGTAATATTGTGTTCCCCACCCCCAAACTTCAATTGTGTCCCTGCCTGGGTGGTAACATCTCCGCTTTGGGTTCCTCCACCTTCAAAGCTAATCGTTCCTCCGTTCACATCCATGCCACCGACATTGTTAAAAGGATTTTTTACAATGTTTGTTCCACTGTTAACCGTGGTTTTTCCGTCAACAGTGAGAATGTCCGTTCCGTTCACTTCTCCACCAGAGAAGGACGCAAGGTCGAAGGACTGCGGTTGTCCAGTGCTAATTGTTTGTGAGGGTGGAACGATAAGTTCTGACGTTTGCTCCAGGTCTTGTGTGGTAAGTACCTGAGGCATGGTAGCCTTCGAGTCCGTGTTTGGATCGTTGGTATCGGATTGTTCGGTTTGAAGATCTGCACCTTTGCCATCAGAAGCTGGGGCTAACGCTTCTGCTAAGGCTGCGGCTTGATCGCTTTGGCTGTTGGCCACGGAATCACTCAGGGGTGAATCGCCGGGTGGGGCATTATCGTCAGTTTGAAGTTGCTGCTGGGCTACCTGAATTTCTTCGGGGGTCATCTTCCCAGCCTGTCCTAATCCTTGCCCTGTAGCTTTCAAGGCCGTCAGTTGTGTGAGTTGGACGGTTTGAGTTGGGTTGGTAATGCCGGCGATATGGATGAATCCTTCGAGCACTGCCATATTTGTCAGTGAAGTCACTTGAGTCAGCACCGTGGTTCCGCGAACCGCGGCGATGGCATGGGGTGTGCGAATTTCGATGTACTCGCCGGGCTTCATGCGTTTTCGTGATACCGAAAGTCCGACGATCCCGGATTGAATATCAATAGTCGCGTGATTCAGATCTTCCGTAATCGTGAGCACCGAAAGCTCCCGCACGGTGACCAAGGCTTTCCCTCCGAGCAGCACTCGAACAAAGGTCCGTTCCTGGGTATGGATTTTATCTTGAAGAAAAACACGGTCTTTGAATTTGACCGGTAGTGCTTCGGTTAACCCAATGCGATGAAGCGTGGCTTGACCGGCAACCTGGGTTACAATCCCGGCAGGCTTAGGCACATTGGCTGAACTGAATGTTGGAATGAAGAACGTTATCCCCAGGAGAGCGGACAGAAAGGGAAGGGTAGATTTTGAAAAAACTCGCATTGTAGCTCCAAGGGGGGGAGATGATGGTGGTCTAAAGGGTACCTTCTGTTCTCACTCATTCGTGATTTTCAGACAATACGCAAAATGACCTATGATCGTGTTGTGGGTTGGTGGTTTCCTCCCTTGTTCCTAGTCAAATACTCTCTCATCATAGCGTGAATGGGGGGTGCAATTACAAGGAAAGCCAAACCAGCAAATTGGTTGCCAGTGGAGTTGTGTTTTGAGGGAAATGGGGCTCGTGAACCTCTAAGGCCATTCACGAGGCATAGCCCTACGGGTGCCAGCTTATTGGATCGGATGGTGCGAAGAGTTATGCCTCGCTAGTTGGGGTATTTGATTCGCCTTGATAGAACCTTCCCAGTCTCTTTATCGCGAATTTTGGTTTTCCTCTGCTATGGGTTTGATGGCAGCGTAGATTCGTTCAGGGTTCTCACGGCCCTGGATTTCAACGGGTCCCAAGCATTGCGTCAAATACAAATCACGAACCTCTTCATAGGTCGCTTCACTGATAATAATGGGAACGTGGTATTGTTTGGTAAGGGATTCTAACCTCGCTCCGAGGTTAATCGTATCGCCGATCGCGGTATATTCGAATCGCTGCTTGGAACCCAGAGTTCCAACTACGGCCTCACCTGTGTGAATACCGACTCCAAATTCCAGATCCCATCCAAAAGAGTCTTTCATCTTTTTTGCCAGGGGTTTGAGCCGTCGTTGAAATTCAAACGCGGTTTTTAAGGCTTGGTGTGGATGGTGGGGTTGGTCGAACGGGACATTGTACAAGGCCATAATGGAATCCCCCATATATTTATCTACAGTCCCACCATGTTGGAATACCGCCTCGGTCATTTCCGTCAGGTATTCATGAAGGAAGGTCGCCACTTCTTCAGGTGCCATTTTTTGGGACAAGGGGGTAAATCCTCGAATGTCGGAAAACAGTACCGTGACCATCCGTCGTTGAGAGCCTAGAGTTGTTTCATGTGGGCGGCGGAATATATCTGTCAGTACAGAGGGAGAGAAGTATTGGGATAACTGCCGTTTTTCTCGTTGCTCGCGAATGAAGTTTTGCGTTACGGAGGTTCCATACCCAAGAATCAGGGACAGGGGTAGTGGAATAGCATCCAGCCAAAGATTGATTGTTGTAAAACACAAAAATCCGATAGCCCAGTAGAGACCGGCAAGAGCGATTACAAGGCTCAGCGCCACCATGGGACGGAACCGGTTGGTCATCAAAATTGCCAGGGGGCCGGCAAGAAGGATGAATAGAATCGTCGCCTCCAGTGGAACCTGAGTGATGGGGGCATTTTGAAGCATGGTCTCTAAGATATTGGCATGGATTTCCACACCAGGCATATCTCCGGTAGGAGCAAAGGGTGTTGGGTAGGAATCATGTAGTAATGGGGTGGTGGCCCCGACCAGCACAATTTTCCCGCGAAAATAATCTGGTGAAATTTCTCCATTTAGCACACGGTAATAGGGGACCGTTTCAAAGGTTCGGGGTCCGCCACGAAAATTGATGTAAAAATGGGTCTTTGTAAATGTCGTTTTGGTGAGACCTGCTTTTTGAGCCAGTTGGTACAGAAGGGCATCAAATCCAGGGATCAGGGTGCCTTGATGCTTGATATGGGTTTGGGCCCGTCGAACGAAAGCATCGTTATCGGTGGGGATGTTGACCGGGCCATAGCCGGCCGCATGCTCACGGATAGAAGCCACTGGAGGATTCAAATCTTCTTTCCGATACATGCCGCTTTCGACGACACTTTGGGCCGCCGCGAGAATCACGTTTCCCGCATATCCCACAGATTCCCCTAAGGCCACATCATCTTCCGGGCCTAGGGCTGATGGTTCGATAAACAGGATATTCAGGCCAACCGCTGCGGGGTTTCCTTTTCGGAGCACGTCAATAAATTGTGCGTGGAATGATCGGGGCCAGGGCCATGGGAATTCCAGCTCGTCGAAGGAATCTTCATCGATGGACACAATGACTATGGGGGATTTTGGAGGGATTTCTCCCCGAAGGGAAAACTGGGTGTTGAACATCCACCCCTCGATCTTTTCGAATCCCCCAAGCAAGAGGATAAGGGTCACGACGCCAGCGACGAAAAGCCCCTCGATAATAGTCCGAATATTGGCTTTCCCCATGGATAACAGTCCTCTGTAGCTGAAAATAGTTGAAGGCCAGGATCTTAGAGCGCCGTGATTTTCAAATCCGCCTTGGAATAAAGCTACCCTAGGACTTTTTGGAGGGGACTCTCAAGAGCCTTTTGGTATTGTGCCCAAGGAAGCGAATTCTCGCCAATCTCCCATGGGAAAGGATAGGAGAATGTGCAACCCCGGAACGAGACAAGCTAACTTGATGAATGTCAATTCTGGTGGAAGGCGAGGATGCAGGAAAGAGCTAATGGAATTGGCCTTTGATTAGGTGCCGAAGTTCATGGCCACAGGTTCGCAAGGACTCGACGCTTTCGTCATTCGGGCACCAAATTTCATTCAGGTCCGGGTCATAAAATCCATTGACCCGTTGTCCCGCGTATCCACGGGCTTTGGCCGCTAAATTAATGACATCCGAATCCGCATAGACCACGGTGGCCGAAATGGTATGTTTTTCCATTGGCTTGGAAGCGGTGTGAGCGCACCCAAAGAAAAGAGAGAAAAGGCCAATTGTCCCAATGGCGAGGAATGTGTGGTTGATTCTCATATTGAATGAGGTGAAATTCGGCAAAAATGATCAGTGGATAGTTGATATAGGAAAGCTCGGATTTATCCTCCATCAACTTGAGACAACCTCAGACAAGGTGATCGCTTTTTTTCCTACATCGTACCCTGGAAAATGATTGCGAATTTCATTAGCGGGACTACGTCGCGCTTTGTTTGACCCCGTAAAAACGCGTATGCTATCGTCATTTTTCCGCTATTTTTCTCAACCTTAAAC
>JAJDBO010000260.1 GCA_029261305.1 Nitrospirales bacterium | reverse complement strand
GTTGATCGGGAGCGTGGAAGAAAAATTATGTTGGCGTTGATGCAACAAATGAAGACGCTGTCCGGGTTAGAGGAAGTCACCGCCTGTGTCTATTGTGAAAAAGATAAAATGATCGAAGCCAAAACCAAGCGGTGGGGCGGTGATAATGTGATCTATTGCTATGATCTGTGAATCTCTTCATTGCTAAAGGCATGTTATTTCCTAAATCCTTGGGCTATACCCGCCTAGCTAAATTCGTCAATATTTCCCTCTTGAATTGACTCAAACTACACTTCGGTTATGCTATGTGCAGAAGCTTTCACTTTAGTGTGAGCTTCTGATTCTCTATTTCCAGAATGATCTGGAATCACAGCCCATGGTCTGATTGAGTCTTACAATGCCAAATACGTTAGCGCACTTTGGTGTGCAAGGGTTCTTGGGAAATCGGTTCTTGACCTGGTGTGATCCGAAGTGGATCTTGATTGGGTGTGTTATCCCAGACATCCCATGGATTTCTCAACGAATACTCCGTCTCCTTGCCCTTCCTGTTGATTTGTATGATCTGCGTCTCTATGCCGTTTGTCAGGCTTCCTTATTCGGATGTTTGATGTTAGCCGGAGCTTTAGCCTTTCTCTCCGCGCAACCCAAAAAGATTTTTTGTGTGTTGGCGATTAATGCTTTAGTCCACCTGCTTCTTGATTCCACTCAGCTGAAATGGGCCAATGGTGTGCATCTTTTTGCCCCGTTTTCCTGGGAATTGTGGAATCTAGGATGGTATTGGCCTGAAAGTGTGGTGACCTATGGACTCACGACTTTGGGTGTGATCTATTTCGTGGTGGCTTGGAAATCGGCTATCGTTCATCCGCTTATTCCGGCTATTCCTTCAGGGCGACACAGCCTTTTTGCTGGTTTGTGTTTAGCCGGCTATTTAGTATTTCCACTTGTAACGATGAGTCAAGCTGAGGAAGCAGATAATCATTTTATTAAGACGTTGCGTCATGCAGAAGTTCGCATTGGGCGTGCGGTGGAATTCGATCGAGTTTCATATATCAAAAAAGAATCAGGGGGCGTGATTACTACGATGTCGAATGAATTTCTTACCCTCGTGACCAGCCCTCGCCCTCAATCCGCCTTAGTGTCCATCAAAGGGCGTTTCCAAACTGCAGATACCATTGAAGTTGAAGATCTTCATATTCATTCATCGTGGCTTCGAGATGTGGTTTCATATTTGGGGTTAGTCGGTTTGCTGCTCATGTCTCTGGTCTCAATGGGCAATGGTCGAGGAATAAAAAAATCAGTTGATGTTGGTGATGGCGAGGAGACTAGGGAGGGTGTGTGATGGTTCATAATCCGGGGTTCGAACGATTGGTTGAACAACTTCGTTCACAGGTTTGTGAATGTAGCGTCAGCGATGTGAAGGCTCGTCTGGATCGTGGAGAGCAACTTCATTTCATTGATGTGCGGGAAGATCATGAATTTGCAAAGGATTATGCGCGAGGCGCGGTGCATCTCGGGCGAGGAATTTTGGAGCGTGATATTGAAAGCCTGATTTCTGACAAAGATGCTGATATTGTGTTGTATTGTGGGGGTGGGTATCGGTCGATCTTGGCCGCCGCGAATCTCATGGAAATAGGCTACACTCGTGTGGGTTCAATGGAGGGAGGAATCAAGGCCTGGCGTCAGGCGGGATTTCCCGTTGAGCCAGGCCCTGAATCTAAGCGAAATGCCTAAATGACCATAGGTGAGAACAAAAGATCATGGTCAGAAAGTCTCGGGGAAATCAGGGAAACTTCTTATCAAATTCCTTGACGACTTCGTTGGTGATGTCGAGACCCTTTCGATTATAGAGCACGATCTTCAAGGTGGCATTGCTGCCTCTATCAATGACCATTGAGAATCCATGGCGTTCAGCGACGGCTTTGGTCGCTTTTTCAATCTTGCCCATGTATTCCGAGACCATATCGCGTTGTTTTTGGCTGAGTTCTTGTTGGAAATCTTGGCCACGCTTTTGATACTCCTGCACTTTGCGTTGGAAGAGTGCTTGCTTGGTCTGTTTATCTTTGTCGCTTAGCCCTTTACCATTTTGGACTTCTTCTTGAAGGGACTTGAGTTCTAGTTCGTCTGACGCGAGAAGTTTTTGTCGAACAGTCGCATGTTCCTTTAGGGTCGCCAGGGCGCGTTTGCCAGCTTTGGATTTTTCAATGACGGATTGTGGATCGACAATCCCAACTTTAAAGTCTTTTGCGGCCAACGCCTGTGGGAGGCCACAGAAGAGGCTGAGGACGAACATGCTCAGGATTAGCACGCCGGTTTGTCTGTTCATTTTCTTAAAAATCAGATGACTTACTCCTGGCATGGCAAAGGCCTCCTTCTTAAATCTGTACGTTAACGTTGGATATCTTGATTTGTAAGGGATGGTCTCACAACTGAGGCACGAAGCATCTAGCAGAGCACCGTATCGACCCCCGAGGTTATTCACTGGCATGTATGGCTGTCAAGGGGTGGACCCTAGAATCTGGTTGACCATCGCTCATTCCGTATTATACAGAATCTGAAATGCAAAGTGGGTCTTTGCGGTAACGTCCCTCAACTGGCTACATAAAGGGTTTTTCATGGAATTAAAATCTCAGGCTCCGTATTTGGTGTGCTTTGGGGATAGTTTGACGGCCGGGTATCAAATTGGCGCAGGCGGCGTAAATGTCGATACGCCCCCTGGTGAATTTATTCAGCAGTGGGCCGGAACTCGTGCGGAAATTGCTGTCACGGGAATCTGCGGAGAAGTGACTGGGGAAATGGTGAATCGGTTTTCCCGGGATGTTGTCGCCTATGGGCCTCAGATTACGGTTATTTTAGGTGGAACGAATGATTTGGGTTGTGGCGAAGATCCCGAACGGATTTGTCGGAATTTAGCGCACATGTACCGAGTGGCTCTTGATGCGGGTATTAAACCTGCGGGCGTCACTGTGCCGTCCATTTGTATTGAGGATGGGGTGTTGGAGCTCACAACGCGCGATGGGAGTCGGTCAGATAGTCCTTTGCCCGGGTGGGTGCAAACACACATTGCGCAGCGATTGGTGCTGAATCAGAAAATCGCTGAGGTTTGCCAGAGACTGAATATGAAATGTCTGGATTTATTTAATGAAACTTCGGAAGGTTCCCTTCAACTTTTAGCAACGAGGTATTCAAGTGATGGGCTGCATTTCAATACATTCGGGTATGAAGTGTTTGCACGATTGGTCTGGCGTCATCTTTTGACCGAATCATTCGGCGCATGTCCTTCTGGTAGATAAGTTTGCCAGGATGTCCTCCGTTAAGATGAGGACTTGGATGTTTTGGATGGTGTTGAGGCAGAGGGTGATCCTGTTGAGGTCGATCCAGATGAAGGTGCCGACGAACTAGAAGAAGATGATGACGAAGACGAGGATTCTGAAGAGGATGACGATGTCGAGCCTGATTCACTTTTTGAGCTGGAGGAACCTGAGTCCCCGCTACTGTCGCTAGTTGAGGAACTTTGTGAGTCTGCTCCACTATCTTGTTTGCCACCAGCGGAAGAGCTGGGTTTCGAGAGATTTGGATCTTTCAATTTATTTGAGTAGTCCGTCACGTACCATCCCGTCCCTTTGAACACAATGGCTGGAGCAGAGATGAGCTTTCGGACACTTTTCCCACATTTTTGACATGCGTCGACAAGCGGGTCTGAAAATTTTTGTTGTACTTCAAAGGTATGCTCGCAGGATTCGCACTGATATTCATAAATAGGCACGGGTATTCTCCTCTTTGCAGGGTCACAATTTCCGTATATTTCAATAACACCAAAATTTCACAAGTCAAGGCAAGTTTGGTGGTTAGGAAAGGGCTTGAATGGAAGCCTGAAATCGCTCCATTCCTCGTTGGACGGTGTCCATGTTTGGCGTGTACGATAGTCGAAGGTGGGAAGGACTGCCAAAGGGTTCGCCGGGTACGCAAGCTAAATGTGCCTCTTCCAATAAATACGTTGCCAAGTCTGCGGCTGTCGAAATAGTGCCTTTTGAATGACCACGTCCTAATACTCCGGAGACGTTCGGGTACGCATAAAATGCACCAGCGGGGGTGGGGCATGTTACTCCAGGAATGGCATTGAGCTCTTTTACCATCAAGTCGCGTTTGGGTCGAAGATCATTCACCATTTCCTCAAAAAACGCTGACCCTCCCTGCAGCGCGGCAAATGAAGCTTTCTGCGCGATCGATGTTGGATTCGATGTGCTTTGGCCTTGAATCTTGGACATGGCCGCAATGAGATCTTTGGGTCCTGCGGCATATCCGATTCGCCATCCAGTCATAGCGAAGGCCTTGGACATACCGTTCACCAACACTGTCTGTTCAATAATCTCAGGATCCACAGTGACGATGCTGAGAAATGGTGGATCGCCAAATACGAGCTTTTCGTAAATTTCATCCGAGATCACGAGCACCTTGTGTTTTTTTGCAATGGTCGCAACGCGCTTGAGCGTGTCTCTAGAATATATTGACCCGCTTGGGTTGCTCGGGCTGTTCAAAATGATGGCTTTTGTTTTTGAGGTGATGCAGGCCTCTAGCGCGCTTGGATCGATTGCATATTTCTCGGATTCCAGAGTGTTGAGAATAACGGGAATGCCATCGGCTAACAGGACTTGATCCGGATATGACACCCAGTAGGGCGCGGGGATAATCACTTCATCGCCAGGGTCGAGGAGAGCCTGGAATAAATTATAGAGGGAATGCTTCGCCCCGCATGACACGAGTATTTGTGACTTGTCGTACGTTACGCCTTGATCCCGGTCAAATTTTTCCACGATCGCCTGCCTCAGTTCATCCGTTCCGGGCACTGGTGTGTACCTTGTGAACCCTGACTGAATTGCAGCCTTGCCAGCATCCTTAATAAAGTCTGGGGTGTCTTGAGCCGGTTCACCGGCAGAAAAGTCAATGACATCGAAGCCCTGGGCCGCCATGGCTTTGGCTTTGGCGGTGATACTTAAAGTCGGCGAGGGTACGACTCGAGTGGAGCGGGTGGAGAGCTTCATGATTTGTCTTGACGATAGCATTGCCGCAGTTTCTCAGCGACTTCAGGGTTAACAAATTCTTCCAATGGGCCACCAAACATCGCGAGTTCTTTCACGATACTCGAGGTTAGGTAGGAGTATTCTTCGCTGGGCATGAGAAATACGGTTTCCAGTTGTTCGTCAATTTTTCGATTTAACAGCGCCATTTGGAATTCATGTTCAAAGTCGGAAAGGGCCCGTAACCCACGAATAATGGCATGGGCGCCGCGTTTTCGTACATACTCAACTAAGAGGCCGTCAAAGGCTTCGACTTCCACATGGCCAAATTCTTTTGTCGCAATTTTTGCCAACTCAACTCGATCGGCCATGGAGAGTAATGGTTCTTTCCGAGGGTTAGGCGCGACAGCCACAATCAGGCGATCGAATAAGTGGAGACTGCGAGCCACAATATCCGTATGGCCGCGCGTAATGGGATCAAAGGTGCCAGGGTAGACGCCTACGCGCATGGGCTGTCTTTCGATAATGAGTCCATTTGATAAAAGGTCAGCATGGTATCGCCATAGCGCGATTGTCGGGTTTGTTGAAGGTGTCCAACTTCTGGTGGAAGAGAGACTTTTTTAAAGTGTTCAATTACGACTAATCCGTGGTGATCTACCCTCCGACTTGATTCGAGCTGAGTCAGGAGTGGTAAAAAATCTGCCGTCTCATACGGAGGATCGGCGAAGACCAGATGAAAGGGAGTTGGTTCACGCCGTAGGGCATCTGTGCTTAAGAAGGTCAAGACATCTTGGGCGACGATGGTGCTGTGAAAAGTCGATTCACATCGGGAAATATTTTCCCGCAACACCTGCAGGGACGCGTTTTGGTTTTCCACAAAAATTACTTCTTGTGCTCCCCGACTGAGGGCTTCAAGCCCTAGGGCTCCGGTTCCAGCATACAAATCTAACACTCTGGCGCCTGGAAGGCGATCGGCAATCATGGAAAACAGTGCCTCTTTCACCCGTCCGGAAGTTGGGCGAAGCCCAAGACCAATAGGCCGCTTTAGACTCCGACCTTTCTGGGTTCCTGCCACTACGCGCATAGTCATTAAGGTTTTTCCACAAAGGAAAAAACCTTAGCACACCATTTTGAATAGCAGCAAGAGATTCTGGTATCACATGTCCTTACTTATAGATACGTAAAAATAGCTAAATAAGTTGGCGCTTAATGAAACCTATGAAAAAATATATTTGTCCATGGACTTTTGCCTCTGATATTTTTGCAGCTAAGTCGCAATGAATGATCTTCTTTGAACCTGAGCATCTAGTGAACTAGGCTGCCAAGGAGTTTCATGGGGAACCAAAAATCCAAAGGCATCTCGCATTGGCCAAAATCTGAACGACCTCGTGAACGTTTATTGGAAGAAGGGCCGGAAAGTTTATCCGATGCCCAATTACTTGCGATTCTCCTTCGCGTTGGTCGGCACGATTCCTCTGCCGTCCAAGTGGCGATGGATCTCCTCCATCATCTTGACGGGCTGCAGGGATTAGCCAATCGCTCACTCGAAGAACTCTGCGTGGTGCCAGGTATCGGTCCGGCCAAAGCTGCACAAGTTAAGGCTGCCATTGAGCTAGGCAAGCGCGTGCTTTCCACTCCGCTCACGACAGGTACGAAGATTGGGAGCAGTCAGTCGGTGTTTCAACATTATTATCCCTTGCTGCGAGACCTTCGGCATGAAGTGTTTAAAGTGATTCTGCTCGATGCCAAGCATGCCGTGATTCGGGATCTCACTGTGTCTGAAGGCAGTCTCACCACCAGTCTCGTTCATCCCCGTGAAGTCTTCAATGAGGCCGTACGAGAATCAGCTGCTGCAGTCATATTTCTCCATAACCACCCCAGCGGTGATCCCACCCCGAGTACCGAGGACCGAACCCTCACCGCGCGCCTACAAGAAGCCGGCAATATCCTCGG
Organism: Nitrospirales bacterium; assembly: GCA_029261305.1. Next base: position 2,388 of record JAJDBO010000260.1, on the reverse strand, counting down.
GATCCAAGTCCTCGACCATGTCATCATAGGTGATGGTCGGTATCTCTCTTTCGCCGATGAGGGGTGGTTGCCCTAAGTCTGGTTCCTTAGATCGTGGAGCCTGAGTCTTCCATTTACTGACACAAAATTTCAGGAATAGGTAGCGTGGTAGCTTTTCTCCCAGGCTTCATGATACAAATATTTTTTCCTAAATCGTTGCTCTTTAAGAGGAATTCATGGTCAAATGGCGAATCGTCCAGCCAAGGCTGTTAGTTTCCTGATTGGTTGGACGGTGATACTAAGGATTGACACTGAACGAATGAAACTTAGTCAACAGGATGTGGAATATGTGGCTGATTTAGCCAGGCTTCAGGTCAGTGAGACTGAGAAGGAACAGCTCAGTCATCATCTCAGCAGCATTTTGACCTATATGGAAGAGCTCAATCAGGTGGATACGGAAGGCGTGAGTCCCATGGCCTCTGTCGTGAGTCAGGCCAATGTCTTGAGAGAAGATGAAGTGCGTGAATCAGTATCTCAAGAAAAGGCCGTGGGGAATGCTCCAGCAGCCAAAGATGGCTTGTTTCAGGTGCCAAAAATTATTAGCGATCGTTGATCAAGAAGGAATATTCGCATGTTACGTCAGATGTTGCGAGCCAAAATACATCGTGCAAGAGTGACCGATGCCTGCTTGGAATATGAAGGCAGTTTGACGGTCGATGAGGATTTATTAGATGCGGCAGGAATTCTGCCCTATGAGCTGGTGATGGTATCGAACTTGAATAATGGCGAGCGTTTCACCACGTATGCCATCAACGGAACCCGCGGGTCGGGAGAGGTAGTCTTAAATGGCCCGACGGCTCGAAAAGGTGTGACCGGGGATCAGGTCATCATCTTTTGTTATGAATATTATAATGACGAAGAAGCGAAGCATCATAAACCTAAGGTCATTCAAGTTGACGCTCAGAATCGCATGACCAACACGCCCTAGTCGCTACCTCGCAAGCAAATCTATGTGGTGTCGTCTATTTTCCTAAGTTGTTAGTCCTGTCATGTCACTGTTCAAATTAACTCTGAAAGAATTACAAGATTCGTTTACCCGCGGGGACGTGAGTGCCTATGAAATTGCACGGGCGTACTTTTTACGGTTGAGTGTTGTGGAACCAAAGGTCAACGCATTTTTGAAAGTGAATGATAAAGAAACAATTTTTGTTGAAGCCAAAGCCATCGATGAAGAATTAAAATCTTGGCGGAAAACTCTGCCGTTGATGGCGATGCCTATTGCAATCAAAGATAATATTTGCACCTCGGATATGCCAACGACCTGTGGCTCTCGAATTCTTGGCGAGTTCAAACCGCCTTATGATGCGTCGGTTATTGGGAAGTTTCGAGAACAACGATTTTTTCCCATTGGGAAAACCAATTTAGATGAGTTTGGTATGGGCTCCTCAACCGAACATTCAGCCTTTGGTTCGAGCCGAAACCCTTGGAACCTCAATTATGTACCCGGTGGATCGAGTGGTGGATCTGCAGCTGCCGTAGCTGCCGATGAATGCGTGGCAGCTCTTGGGACCGACACTGGTGGATCGATCCGACAGCCTGCGGCTTTTTGCGGCGTCGTGGGTCTCAAACCGACGTACGGTCGTGTGTCCCGCTATGGACTGATTGCCTTTGCCTCTTCCCTCGATCAAATTGGGCCAATTACGAAAGATGTCTTTGACGCAGGAATCATGCTGAATGCCCTCGCAGGTCAAGATCCAATGGATTCCACTTCCGCAGATGTGCCCGTGCCGGATTTTACCCGTGCGTTCAAAAAGAAAGACGTCAAAAAATTAAAGATTGGTATTCCGAAAGAATTTTTTGCCGAGGGATTGGATCTGGAAGTAGAAGGAGCTGTGCGGCAGGCGATTGAGGAATTTGATCAATTGGGAGGGGAAATTATCGAAGTTTCACTCCCCAACACCGGCGTGGCGGTGGCGACGTATTACATCGTGGCAACGGCTGAGGCCAGTTCGAATTTAGCTCGATATGATGGCGTAAAATATGGCATTCGTTCCAAAGAAAGTCAGGATTTGTTAGAAATGTATAGAATCACCCGCCAGGAAGGATTTGGTCCTGAGGTGAAACGACGGATTATGCTAGGCACGTATGCCCTAAGCAGCGGATACTATGATGCCTACTATTCCAAGGCCCAGGCTGTACGAACCTTAATTAAACAGGACTTTGACCAAGTATTTGAAGAAGTTGATTTATTAGTGACCCCAGTGACCCCGACTCCGGCCTTTCAAATAGGCGAAAAAATCGAAGATCCCTTACAAATGTATTTGTCAGACCTGTATACTATCTCAGCAAGTTTGGCGGGAATCCCGGCGATATCTATTCCTTGTGGGTTCAGCCAGAATGGTTTACCGA
>JAJDBO010000259.1 GCA_029261305.1 Nitrospirales bacterium | reverse complement strand
TCCCGGCCGATCGGAAACGCTGGCTGAAAATTCGTGACAAGATTTACGAAGAAATTATGGAAAAAGGATGGAGCGAGAATCGGCAAGCCTTTGTGCAACGCTATGGAAGTGAATCCCTTGATGCCGCCAACTTGATGATGCCATTAGTCTTTTTCGTCTCTCCCACCGACCCTCGCATGCTGAAGACATTGGATGCCATTAATCAGTCACCGGAAAAAGGCGGACTCGTGGCGAATGGACTCGTCTATCGCTACAACGTGAATGAAACAGAAGATGGCTTGAATGGTGAAGAAGGCACATTCAATATTTGTACGTTTTGGCTCGTCGAGGCCTTAACCCGCGCCGGTCGAGTGGACCCCGCACGGCTAGATGAAGCACGACTCATGTTTGAACAAATGCTCGGCTCCGCCAACCACGTCGGCCTCTACGCCGAAGAAACCGGCCACCACGGCGAAGCCCTCGGGAACTTCCCTCAAGCCTTTACACACCTCGCCTTAATCAGCGCCGCGTTCAACCTCGACAGAGCTTTGGGTTCACGGGGGTAAACACTAAGTCGCTAGTTACTGGTCGCTCGTCGCGAGTGAATGACATGGTGTTTTTTACGAGCAACGAGCAACAATCCTAGTTTCGCCCATTAGAGGTGTCGTGTTCGTCGGCGATGATCACCTGACTCCTCTTTGCCTGTTCCTCTTTCTCACAATCCCTTGTAATGCAGCAAAAGTTTCAAAGACTACCTGCTTTCAGAACCCACTGCGGGTTCCATCAACTTCTCATCTGAGATCAACCTTATATTTGGAGCTTTGAGTGAAGAAAGCACTTAAAACCCTTCTCTATGAAGTCACCACTTGCGAGCGATGTAAACCCTATCTGCCGATGGGTCCACGGCCAGTTTTTCAGCTTCACCCCAAAGCTTCTATTTTGATTGTAGGGCAGGCACCAGGAAAGAAGGTTCACGAGACGGGAATTCCCTTTGATGATCCAAGTGGCGATCGACTTCGAAAGTGGATGGGTATCGATCGAGCGGATTTCTACAACTCCAGTAAAATCGCGATTCTGCCCATGGCCTTTTGCTATCCCGGAACCGGAAAATCAGGGGATCTTCCCCCACGACCAGAATGTGCAGAGACTTGGCGTGCCCAATTGTTGGCACAATTACCCAATATTACACTGACACTCGTGCTCGGAAAATATGCTCAGGATTACCATCTGATGGATTCGCCTTATAAGACTCTCACGGAAACCGTCAAAGCCTGGCAAACCTTCTGGCCGACCCACCTTCCACTCCCTCATCCCAGTCCTCGCAATAATATCTGGCTCAAACGGAACCCTTGGTTCCAAACAGAACTCCTGCCGATTCTACAATCAAAAACAGGTGAACTGTTAAACGACTAAGATTCCGGCCTCCTCCAATTTGCAAGCAGTAGAAACCATGTATTATTGAGGAATTTATTGCTATTCCAAATACATTCCAAAATCTCAAAATCCGAATATCGAATTTCGAAACAAATCTGAAATCATAAATTCGAATTTTTCAATTTGGCCATTCTGAATTATTTCGGATTTCGATATTCGAGCTTCGGATTTACTCTATTGTTCTTTCGCCATTACCCGAAAGAGCGGGAGCTAATTGAAATAGCTAAAAAAAACGGGAGAGAGGTTTCAATTTTTAGGCAGGTACTGGATCAAGCATTTCGTTATTTGGCGAGAAGATCAGCAACATCAAGCAACCATCGGCAGTCGAGGTTTCGTTATGGATAGTATCAACTTCGGCTCGATGATAATCACCGGGATGAAGGAGACGACCTCCACAATAACAGGTCCCTTCCAGCACAAAGAGTTCTTCGGGCTTGTCGTGGCGGTGCGCATCATAATTACATCCTGGAGCCATTCGTGCTAGAGCGGTCATCCGACCTTGTGCTTGATCAAAAAACAGTGTTTTGAGTTTGAGCCCTGGGGATACTTCCTGCCAGCCTTCCGACCCTGCACTGATAAAGGTGAGACCAGTCGGTGGCGCTTCGGATGGCTGGGATGTTGTCTCGGTCTTTGAAGTGGAGGGCGCTGCTTCGTTCTTAACCCGTTCCAACAATTTGGCACGAAGGTCAGCTGGAGGCTGAACAGGTTTGGCCACCGTAGCCAGCTGCTCGGCCACATCTTGGAAACTCTCGACGGCCCGACACACCGAGCAGCCTTCCACCACACGTTGTTCAAACGCCTGGAGGTCTTCTCCCTCTAACGCACCAAGGGCATAGAGAGCCGCTTGATCGAGGATTTCTTTACTTGGCTCAGGATATTTCATGAAGCGAGTTCTTCCTGAATTGGGCTAAGAATATTTCGCAATTTCATCATACCTAATCGAACACGTGTTTTCACAGTCCCCAGTGGTTCTCCTATTTTCGACGCAATTTCACTCTGACTTAACCCACCGAAATAGGCCAGGTCAATGACTTCTCGTTGGTCTGGGGACAAGGAGGCCAGGGCCTGCTCCACCAGGCGCCGCTGTTCCCCCTCAGCCGTTGAGGCTTCAGGGTTACTTGAAGGATCACATTGTTCTTCAATCCCGTCAAGCGACTCCCGACGAGATCGCTCGGTTTGGCCTGCCCGCACTCGGTCAATCGCTCGACTTCGTGTGAGCACTGCGAGCCAAACAATTGGCTTCCCTCGCTTCAGATCAAACTGACCGGCATTTTTCCATACTTGCATATAGACATCCAGCACGACCTCTTCAGCTGCTTGAGGATCCTCCAAGACTCGTAACGCCAGCCCATATAACTGTGAGCTGGTGCAATCATACAAGGTACCCAAGGCCGCTTCATCACCCTGCGCAGTCTTGCCGATTAACCCAGATAATTCTTGGTCACGAAACCCAAGATCCCGTTCTGCTGAGAGTTCAGACACTCTCTTCCTTTCGATAGTACGAGGCTACCCACCCAATTGGATTCATTGTGATCGAAGCAGGCTGGTCAATCAATAGTCATCATACATATCAAACCGTTACACGATTTCACAATAATTTTTTAATTCACAAAAAACAACATCATTTTTTCAAAAAAAGAAATCCAATTCAACACATGCCGTCGTAAAGGTTAACAATACTTCCAAACTGGCCAGGTGAGGAAACAAAAAAAAGATTGGATTTCAAAATTGAACAAGATGCTGATAGCGATTCAGCACCATTGAAGGAGGAACACATTATGAACATTCGTCAAGTCATAGGAATGACGTTATTAGGAATCACCTTAACCGCCACAGGATGCGCGGAACAGATGAGCATGATGAAAAGCTCAGACGCACCGTTGTATGAACGACTTGGAGGAAGACCGGCAATCACCGCAGTCGTCGATGACTTTGTGGGACGGGTCGCCAAGGATGATCGGATCAACGGGAAATTCGCCAACGCGAATATTCCTAAGTTGAAAGTACGACTGGTTGAACAAATCTGCCAAGCATCCGGAGGCCCCTGCACGTACATGGGACAGGATATGAAAACTGCCCATGCGGGCATGGGAATATCCAATGCGGATTTTGGAGCCCTTGTTGAAGACCTGGTCGCTGCACTGAACAAGTTTAATGTCCCCAAAAAAGAGAAGGACGATTTATTGGGAGCGTTGGCGGCGTTACAAGGCGACATAGTTGAACGATCGTAACGATGAGAAAGAAAGGATGCTAATCGTGAATACTTCATATCACAGATTAACTGTTCAAGCTCTTGCCTTAGAGCCTGACGTATACCGAGACGCGATTCCGAGTTTGACTCATGGAGATGCGCCAGCGCGTGCATTCGATGGGCCAGCCCAAATTATCGACGTCTACACATGTCTGAGCGAACAAGAAGGTAGGCAGTATGTCACTACGGCACTAAAGCCATTTTCCATCGAGGACCTTAGCAGTCTTCCACAGGAAACTATACTCGACGATCAGGTGCTGTACGAAATTCACGCCCTAGCAGCGCCTGATCTTCATGACCATGTACTCACCTATTCCTATCAATTTCGGGTTCACACCAGGTTTAAAACCCAGGATCGAATATTGCAATCTTTTCTCGGCATGATCCAAGAGGGTGAGGACACGTCCCAAACCTTTGGGCAGGTCTATACCGTCACCCGGGTGAATCATCAGTATCGTGGAAAAGGTAGGAAGACGGTACTGGGAACGGGAATGGTGTCGGTGGAAGAATTTGGAATTTGCGACCTCGAAGACGGACATCGTGCCTGCGTTGGACAATTGGACAAAGATATCGACATCGATATTCCAACTGTCTTTTTCACAAAGGATTCGCCACTTTCAGGAAATCATTCTCTTAGTCTACTTCATCGCCCAATACTTGTGTTGCAAATCCCTCTTTCATTGTTTGGGGGAGAACACAACATTGATGGAATGTATGCGACAAAGAGATCCCTGAATTGGAAACGCCAACAATTAAACCCAGTATCGCCCCTAGCAGATAGTAGGTAACGCAAATGGATTTCAAAAATATTTCAACCACAAACATATTGGCTGCGGTAAAGCAGCCTCACCTTGAAAGGAAACACATCATGAAAAAGTCAATCACAGCCTTAACCTTACTTGCATTGTCTGCACTCCCTGGAATGCAGACCCCTTCAGTCATGGCATCCAGTCATATGGATGCGCCACAGATCACCTTTGATGATCCAGCGAACACGACCGACGTGTATGCGTTTGTCAGTGATGTCAACGGAGAAGAATACCTCACTACCGCGTTGGGCGTGTACCCGTTCGAAGAACCTGGTATCGGCCCGAATAATTATCGATTCGACGACAATGTTCTCTACGAAATTCACGTGGCCATTGGAGACAAAGATTTAAAAAAAGGACGGAAAACGCTGAGCTACCAGTTCCGCTTCGACACGAAGTTTAAAAACAAGAACACGATTCTCCAATCGTTTCTGAGTCCATTAGAAGGAAACATTGATAATAAAGGATTCGATGTTAATCAAAACCTTCGACAAACGTACAAAGTCACGAAGGTCGATCACCGGTATGGATATCGGCGTGGTCAATCCAGGCTCGGCAGTGGCCATGTCCCACCCAACAACCAAGGTCTACTCACCCGGTTCTACAACCAAGAGAACAATGGTGAGAATCCTGCCAAAAATGGCGTGGACGATGAAAATAATCTCGACCAGTATACCCAACGCGCCATCGCCGAACTCAATCGGGGATACCGTGCATTTGCCGGGCAGCGAGATGACGGATTTTATGCCGACATCCAATCCATCTTTGATTTGGATTTAACCTTTGCAGGACCCAACAAACCCTTCGACAGCCAAGGCGGGTTTAATATTCACACGATCGTGCTGCAGATCCCCATCAGTGAAATTGGTGGATCGAACCAAATCGTCGGAGTGTATGCGACCACGAGCCGCGCCAAATTTCCGGTACTCGGAAAATTCTTTGGAAAATTTAAGAAGGGTGGGTTTAAAGGTCACATGGTCCAGGTGGCACGACAGGGAGCCCCGTTGTTTAACGAAGCCTTCATCGCGAACAAAGATAAAGACCGTTATAGCCGAACCTCTCCAACCCAGGACAAGCAACTGTTTGAGCAATACGCGTTGACCCCAGAGTTGGTCGCCGTTTTACAACCATTGTTTGACCTGGATCCAAGCCTGTTGACCAATCGATTTGACCTGGCGGGCATTTTCATTCCTGACATGATCAAGGTGGACCTTTCAACTGGTCCCGCTCGCTTAGCCGATAACGGTGATGCCACGTTCCACCGCCTTGGCATTTTTGGTGGAGACACCTTACAGAGCACGGTGCAGCCAGGACTCTTTGGTGATGGCACGGTTTCGGGTGGATTTCCAAATGGTCGACGATTCGGCGATGACGTGATTGACATCACGGTCATAGCTGGCGCGAGCGATTTACGCGTGAGTCCTCCCTTGCTCTTCAATGATGGAAACACCGCTGGATTGAACATCGATAAAGTTGCGGAGAACGACATCACATTTAATGCCGTGATGCCTTATGCCGCGACTCCACAGAATGGCCGAAATCACCCACATCATTAATCCACTTTTATCCAGGAGGCATCGCAACCGTGATGCCTCCTGCTTCAGGAACGGAGCCGTTATGTGGACATCTCTTTCTCGGATCTTCATAGGAGTGGGAATCGTAGGAATCAGCATCTACGGTATCACACTCATTTCGAATTTTGATTTTTCGGAACACTCAAGCAGGGGCACAAAGGCCTCCGCTGAGACTATTTCCCCAGCTCCAAAAACTCAGGCCGATCGAGCCCTTCAACGAGCGAAAGCCATGATTACTCGAAACGCCGAGGATCTTTCGGGATACACCAAACTGGCAGAAGCCTTTATGCGCAAAGCGCGCGAGTCAGGAGACTCCGGCTATTACGTCAAAGCTGAGTCCGCTATCCAACAAGTGTTGGCTCAACAGCCAGATCACTATGCAGCCAAGCGCGTGTTGGCGTGGATAGCTCTAGGGAAACACGATTTTTCTGGGGCGCTCGTGTTAACCAAACAACTTCAACAACAACGTCCGGAAGACTATTGGGTCTATGGATTGCTTGGCGACGCCTACACGGAACTCGGCGACTATTCCAATGCCGTCGATGCCTTTCAACAAATGATGGATCGACGACCCGGACTGCCAGCCTACACCCGGGCCGCCTATATGCGAACACTTCACGGGGATCTGGAGGGAGCCACGGAATTTATGAGCATGGCGATACGTGGCGGTGCTCGGCGAAACCCGGAACCTTTGGCCTGGACATTAGTACAATACGGCCATCTGCATTTTTACCAAGGACAACTCGAACAAGCTGAGTCCGCTTATCAGCAAGCCTTGGAGGTCTTCCCCAACTACTACATGGCGCATGCGGGAATGGGCCAAATTCGAGCGGGACAACAACAATACACTGAGGCGATTTCACACTACGAGCAAGCCATTGCCACGGTTCCTGCACCGGACATGATTGGCTATTTGGGGGACTTATACGCGTTAGCCGGGCAAGAGGAGCAGGCCGAACATCAATACCAACTCGTGGAATTCATCGAACAGGTCAATGACCTGAATGGAATCATGTATAGCCGACAACTCGCGTTGTTCTATGCCGACCATCAACGAAATTTAGAAAAGGCGCTGCAACTCGCCAAGGCAGAACAGAATCGGCGGAGCGATATCTACACGCAAGATGCTCTTGCCTGGGTGTATTACCAGATGGGACGGACAACTGAAGCGTGGCAGACCATGGAACAAGCCTTACGCTTGGATACCAAAGATGCTTCGCTGCTTTATCACGCTGGCATGATTGCCAAGGACATGGGCAACACGGAACAAGCGAAAACTTACTTAACACAAGCCCTCAGGTTGAATCCGTATTTTTCGCCCCGTGGAGCCACCCTAGCAAAAACCGCGCTGGAAGAATTGTCGTTATCTGTGAAAGCTGACGAGGAAAGCCATGAAACACATGAGTCGAATCTTCAAGCATAACCTAATTATTCGATTGATCGTGTCAGTTCATTTCTTTCTGATGCTGAACGCATTCGGATTCATCCTGCCATTTCACGTGATGGCTCATCCAATGGGAAACTTCAGCATCAATCAATTCTCGGAATTGGAAATCGAACAAGAGATGATCCAGGTTCGATATATCATCGACATGGCAGAAATTCCCACGTTCCAGGAAATGCAACAACATGAGATCGTGCCAGAGCCAAGTCACTCAAAAACGAACCAGTATCTGCAACAAAAGGCCAAAGCTCTTGCAGCAGGACTCTTCCTCACCATCAATGAAACACGGTTACCATTCACGGTTCATTCAACGGAGGTAACCTTTCCACCAGGTGCAGGAGAACTTCCGACCTTGCGCATAAAAATACTCTATGAGGCCTCACTGCCAACACCCAATGGAACTTTGGTCTATGAAGATCGTAATTTCCCCGATCGCAGGGGATGGAAAGAAATCATTGCTCGTCCCGCAGACGGGATGACATTCACTGAATCTTCAGTTTCTCAGGTGAGCCAAAGCGCGCAACTGACAACGTATCAACAAGACCTGCTTCAAACACCGCCCCAAGTTCGTCAAGCCACTCTGAATTTCGCATTCGCTTCCCCGCAACAGTCTACGACTGAAGGAGTCTCCCCTCTTCCTTCGATCACAGCAAAGGCCACAGGTAAGACCTCTCCCCAGAACACGTTTACGGAACTCATGGCTTCTTCAGATATCACCTTCAGCACGGGCATCCTTGCCATGGCCGTGGCACTTGGCTTAGGCGCCTTTCACGCCCTGGAACCCGGGCATGGCAAAACACTTGTGGCCGCATACTTAGTGGGATCACGAGGAACCCCCTGGCATGCCTTGCTTCTTGGACTCACTGTGACAGCCAGTCACACCATTGGCGTGTTTGCCTTGGGTGCGGTCACCCTTTTTGCATCGCAATATTTTTTCCCAGAGCAAGTCTACCCCTGGCTCGGCGTAACATCCGGACTCTTGATCATGGGAACAGGCCTTCTCTTGTTGCAAAGAATTACCAAAACATTCCGTCATCAGCATGACGGTCATCATCATACACATGGTGAGCACCACCACCACGGGCATTCGCATAATCATTCTTCTCATAGTCACGGAGAGGGAGAAACCACTTCACTTCGTTCACTACTCACGCTAGGGATCACCGGCGGCATGATCCCTTGCCCAGCGGCACTCGTCGTACTGTTAAGCGCCGTCGCCCTCAACCGTATCGGCTTCGGCATGTTACTCATTGTCGCCTTCAGTGCAGGATTGGCGCTCGTACTCGTCACAATTGGCCTGCTGTTGGTTTCCGCACGGGGATTCTTTCAACGATGGCGTGGCGACAGCCCTTGGCTTCGGTATTTACCCTATGTTTCTCCGGCAATCATCGTACCTTTGGGACTGATCATTGCTGTTCGCTCATTTATTGAAACTGGCCTCATCTCAGACTTGTTTATCTGAAGGAGAATCATCATGGAACCTATCATCCTTACATCGTTGTCACTCGGCTTCACTGTCGGGCTCATGCATGCCTTTGATCCGGATCATCTCGTAGCTATGAGCACCATGGCGAGTCGAGAACGATCTATTCGCCACTCATCGCTGCTCGGGGCCATGTGGGGATTGGGACATACCACGTCACTTGCGCTTGTGGGACTTGCCGTCCTCGCCCTTCAACTCACCATTCCTCCTTCGCTCTCGAAAGGAATGGAATTCGCCGTAGCCATGATGATCGTGGCTCTGGGCGGACACCTGATCTGGCAATCAGCCAAAGAGCTTGGCCTTCACCGGCACACACATTCCCACGATGGTCCTGACCATGCCCACATTCATCTCCACAGCAAAAGTAGACCAACGAATCATCAGCATCATGGGCCTCGTTCACACACGAAGACCTTTGCTATCGGAATCATCCACGGTTTAGCCGGCAGTGCCGCATTGCTTCTGGCGGTCATGACCACCATAACCTCAACCGTGCAAGGGCTTCTCTATATTTTAGTCTTCGGTTTGGGATCGATCGGAGGCATGCTGCTCATGAGCGCGATTATGAGTATGCCATTTGCCTTTTTCGGAAAGTGGATATCCGGTTGGCAACAACCAGCTCAAGGTATGATCGGCATGGTCGCGGTGTCATTCGGTTTGTACTTTGCCTGGAGTGTCACTCTGTCGTCTTAAGTGAAAGGTGTTTTCGTAAGACAATTTTTAACTTTCAATGCTATCTCTTCACCATGAATACTCGACTATTTTCACACACACATCGTTACGCGTGCCTTCTGCTGCTCCTGCTCACCGTTTTTGTCATGAGCATTCCTGGACAGGCACAATTGTATGATCTTGGCATAGACCAAACATGGGTTGTACAAACTCCGGGCTCTCTCGCCTATCAAAAATCACTCGGTCTTGAAAAGCGATTTTTCGCCGAAATTTCTGGCAATGTCGATGAGGACGATCCTCTTTCCGACTTTTCTTCTTATATCAACGATCCTGTAAATTGGGATCCCACCACATTCATTGATCGCCAGTTTGTGTATCAGAGCAATGTTGGTTTTCAACAAACAGGGAGAATGTTCAATATTCCAGGAACACTTTCACTTGGGATTCAAACCCGTTTGGATCAGGCTCTCGTCGGCTATCGCCCTCCTTCACCAGGCGAGGAATTTTCCGGGGCCACGCCTCTCAACCTTCTGGATGGCATGTATGCTCCTTATGTGACTCTTCAAACTCAACCGTTGCCGTGGCTTCGTGTGCTTGGAGATGTTCGACTCGATGTCGTATCCTTTGATGTGCAAAGAGTCTGCCGCACCACATGCTCCAAAGAACCCAACGGTGAGAACAATGACGTCATCCCAAGTTTCAAGGGCAATGTGATTCTCGGCCCCTGGTTTGGCACCGAATGGTTCCTGAACGTGGGAACTGGATTTTACAATCCTGATGATCGGGAACCCAAAGGCAGCACCCTTGAAGAAAGGCTGAGCCGAATGACAGCTTTCGAAGGAGGAATTCGAACACAGCCATGGGATGGAATTGAGTTGATGGCTTCTCTATGGTCAGCCGACCTTCAGTCTGACTTACGTTTTCTTGAAGATGGAGAAACCATTGAGGATGGCGGTCCGTCCAGACGGTTCGGCACCAACCTGAGAGCTCAGATGAATCTATCGAATGGGCTTACCCTTTTTGGAAACCTCTCTGCCTCTCAGGCGGAATTCCGTCAAACAGGACAGGAGGTCCCCCTGGCACCAAACCTCACAAGCCAAATGGGAGTAACATCAGAATGGGAAAATGGATTATCCGCGACGCTACAGGCGAACTACATCGGACCACGCCCTGATGAAGCGAACGTGACAACGCTTTCATCATTGACCACATTTGATTTGACTGGCCGATATACACCTGCAATTCCTAATGCACCAGAAAATTTGGAAGTGACTTTAGGCATTCTCAATCTGACCAACGAAACTGGACCCTCAACCCAATTCTTTTTCAACTCGCAGCTCAATACCAATCAAACACCAGTCGCGGACGTAAATTATTTTCCTGGGCAACCGCGAATGTTTGTCGGAGGAATTTCGTGGTCTTTTTAAAACTATCATTATAGTAATTCGACCGTGAAAGATTTATCTTCCCCAAAACGATTTCCATCTCACTACCTAAGCGTTGTTTTGGGTGGGATCTGCTTTGCCCTATCATTGCTAGTGCTTATCCCGACACCGACAGCATCGCTTTGGAAACCCACGATCCTTGTGACCGAATGGGGATATTGGGTCATCCCTTTAGCGCTGCTCCCGTTATGGCCTGGCTGGCGACGATCCTGGTGTGGTCGAATCGGAGCTTTGCTTGGATTTTGTAGCGTGCTCCTCTTTCTGTTGCCGCTTTTTCAAGCAATACCCAACGCACACCAAACACCCGTGAAATTGGCGGACGCGTTTTGCGAAACCAAACCAACATCAAGGCCCTACGCACCAGCCAGGGCTGCGCCTCTTGTACTGGCGGATTTATTCCGAGGCGTACACTCTCCTCAAGTCACGCTTTCACGTCAGACCTATGTCAAAACCAATGATTACGAGTTAGCCCTTGACCTCTACCACCCTCCCGATCAAAAGGCGTTAGCCCCAGGAGTCCTCGTTATTCATGGCGGCAGTTGGAACAGTGGGGATTCGACTCAACTGACGCCTCTCAATTCCTATCTTGCTGCACGAGGCTATGTCGTCGCGGCCATCAATTATCGTTTGGCTCCACAATGGCCCTTCCCTGCGGCTCTTGAAGATGTTCGCGCCGCCGTTGCGTTTCTCACTGAAAATGCAACAACCCTCGGACTAGACCCCAAACAACTAGTTCTCTTGGGACGTTCCGCGGGAGGACAACTTGCTCTTTTAGCGGGATATACATTGGAGACGGATGCAATACGAGGTGTGGTGGCTTTTTATTCACCTGCAGACTTGCTGTATGCCTATGCTCACCCAGCAAACCCTAGCGTTCTTGATACCAAAGGAATTCTTGAGGATTACCTTGGCGGGAACCCCAATCAGATCAGAGAACTCTACGATGCCGCTTCCCCGATTCAATTTGCGAGACCAACGAGCCCTCCGACATTACTGATTCATGGTGAGCGAGATGAGTTAGTATCACCAGCTCAAAGCGAACGTCTAAGCCGGCATCTGAGTCAAACAAACGTGCAGCACATGTACTTAGGCTTGCCTTGGGCTACGCATGGGTGCGATGCAAATTTCAGCGGACCATGCGGCCAAATTTCAACGTTTGCGATTGAGCGCTTTCTCACTGCGGTGATTAGGTAGGTTTCCAGAGATTCTCTTCACAAATTGCTTTGTTATCATTTTCAAAAACGAGAACTTGTTAAGGTCACATCCGCATCAGTCCATGCAGCCTGGAATTGAATATCTACCTCTTTTGCCTCTTGGATCTTTCCTTGTGCTTCCAAACTTTGGACTAACCCAAACAACGACCACCCACTTTGAGGATGATGAACGAGGTCTTCTCGATACACGCGTTCCGCC
>JAJDBO010000258.1 GCA_029261305.1 Nitrospirales bacterium | reverse complement strand
CCCGCCTGACAAATGATGCGCCCGACGTTCCAAAAGTTTTTCTAACCCTAGCAACTCAACAACCTGATCAACATGAATGTGTCGGTCAGAAGATTGAATCCGTTTCATCCCATATTCCAGATTCTGTTTGGCATTAAGATGTGGAAACAAACGTGCATCTTGAAACACTACTCCTACCCGTCTTTTCTGAATGGGAACAAAGGTGTGTTCGTCTTGCCAAAGATCTTGGCCAAATTTGAGGCACCCCGATGGAGCGCGCATTAGTCCAGCGATGCATCGGAGCAATGTAGTTTTCCCGCTTCCCGAAGTTCCAAATATCGCAGTCGTCCCATGAAGCGGCATGGTACATTCCACATTGAAATGGAAACCCGGATACTCAATCTGAAATCTGGCGTCGAGTTGATTCATGATACGTGAACTGGTAACCGTCGGTTAATGGTGTAGACGACTGTGAGAATGAGAAAACTAAATATCAATAGAAACGCTGAAAGAAAGTGGGCCTGAGAATATTCAAGGACTTCGACATGATCATAGATCGCAATGGAGAGGACTTTGGTCACACCGGGGATATTGCCTCCTACCATGAGCACCACCCCAAACTCCCCTAGCGTATGAGCGAAACCTAACACGATCGCGCTCAGATAACCCCGAATGGCCATGGGAGATGCCACACTGAAAAACGCATCGAGCTTTGAAGCTCCTAAAGCCCAGGCCGTTTCCAACGGTTTTCTTCCCACCGCTTCAAAAGCACCATGCAGAGGTTGGACCACAAAGGGTAGCGAGTAGAAAGACGACGCAATGACCAGCCCGGTAAAGGTAAAGGAAAGGGGTGATCCAGTGAGTTCCATCCAAGGCCCACCAATCCAACCCAGGGGTCCCAACGCAACCAGAAGATAAAACCCCAGGACTGTCGGAGGAAGAACAATAGGAAGAGCAACGACGGCCTCGACCATTGTTCTCAATCGTGACTTGGTGAAGGCCAGCCACCAGGCTAACGGCGTTCCAATAATCAGCAACACCACAACTGTCACTCCCGCCAATTGCATGGTCAACCACAAAGGGCCCCAATCCATTTCGGCCATAGTCACTCTTGTTCCACCCGAAAATATTTATTCAAACCCATATCCAAACTGCTCAATTATTTTTCGCCCTTTTGAGTTCACCACATAGTTCAAAAAGGCTTTTGCAGCTAAATTATTTTTACCTCTAGGCAAGAGTACGGCTTGCTGGCGTAACGGTTCATAAAGATTCTCTGGCACATCCCAACGACTCCCCGTCCCATTAATTTTTGGATCTAACACTTGAGCCAAGGCGACAAACCCAAGTTGCGCATTTTGAGAATAGACGAATTGAAACGTCTGCCCGATATTTTCTCCTTGAACAATCCGGCCCTTTACGGCCGTCCACAATCCTAACGCCTGCAATGTGTTTTTAGCCGCAGTACCATAGGGTGCCGTCTTGGGATTGGCAATAGCCAACCTGTGAAATTTGCCCTTTGCTAGAACGTCTTTTCCATCCACTTTCAACAGATTGGAATCAGAGCTCCACAATGTCAGCCGTCCCACGGCATAGGCAAACCGACTACCGTGCACGGCCTGCCCTTCTTGTTCCAACAACTGTGGCCGCTTCACATCGGCGGAAAGGAATACATCAAATGGTGCACCATGCCGAATTTGCGCATAGAGTTTTCCGCTTGAGCCCGAACTGACGATGGCAACATGCCCCGTGTCTTCCTCAAAATTTTTCACAATCTCTTTCAGGGTAGCCAAAAAATTCGTGGCGACGGCAATTCGCACTTCTCCTGCCAAAGCGGTGGAGAGAAGTGTTTGAGAAAAAAATACAATTGCTAAAATATGAATTCTAAAAAACATATCTGGTTTCTAGGCTCCTCACCCTTCCGCGCAAAACGATGTATTTAGTCAAGTCCTAGGTAATTTATTTTATATTCTGAACGTCGTCTCAAAATAGAAATAATCGGTATCCACATTGCCACCTGGTGGCAACCCAGCTGCGGCAGGAAGACGATCGAAATAACTGCCCTTAAACCAATGCGTATACCCTGCATCAAAATTCCAGTTGTCATTAATTTTCCATTGCACCCGTGTATCCACATCATGTCCAATGAAATTTCCTGACCCACCAGTGGCATCAAGCAGCACGCCATTGGTAGCTGTTACGAAGGGCTGCCCACCAAACGCTCCACGAGCAGTGGCGAGATACCACACCCGATGTTTAAACTGCACTTTCCAACCAGGGTGCGGCACGGCAAGAATTCGCCAGCCAGGGGAACTCAAATTGTGCGAGAAAAATGGGCCAAAAGTTCCAATGGGATTAAATTGGGGGTGCCTCGCGCCAAAGAGGGTATCAAACGCCGTATCCTGCCCATCAGTCGGATTACTATCCCCACTGGCGTAGTCGTAATGAATAATGACTCTTGGCGACCATGGAAGATTAAAGGTATACCCGACGTGAATATGTTGAAAATGTGCCAAGTGATCTACGATTCCCCGTTTCCCTGTTTGCCAAATAGTTTCAAAGCTATAGTCCATCCAGCCTTTCTTTGGTTTTTCATAGAGACGTAACCCAAAAGTGGAAAAGGTCCTATGTCTCGCCACGATTCGATTTTGCTGATCATTCAGCCCAAAATAGTAGACATTGAGCCGCAGCCATTGAACTTGATCCGTTTCCCCGTAGATTCCCCAGAACACGTTTCGTTTTGATTGTTCGTCAAGTTGAACATCATCTCGCAAGACGGGCTCAACGAGAAATGCTCGAATGCGCCAATCCTTGCCTTGGGCGATTTGGCCATGCACACCATCAAAGGCGTTGGTGGTATTGCGCATTCCATTCTTGGCGATCAACCATCGTCGCCCAAAATCCATGGTAAGACGGCCAATATGAACATCTGCACGAAGCCCTGAACCAAATACATTGTTGGCCGTGGCTGACACCAACAGCTGTAGGATATCCATTTGATTAACGATGGTGGTGTTCACAAAATCGCCAGGATTATCCAGGTGCGTTCGAGAATCCTGACCTTCAAACACTAATTTGAACACGCGTCCATTTAATCCCAAACGAATTCGAGACCGCTGTTCAATCTGTGAGTCAGTTCGCCCTAGAGGCTGGCTCGATCGCCAAGGATGATCGTACACTCCAAATCGAGTCCGATGTTCCAGACCAAGATCGACCCAATCAGGAAGATTCAATGCATTTTTCAAATACCGATTCCATTTCCAATCTTGGGTTCGAATGAGTACAGCATCGGCTGGTTCATTCACTGGAACTTTCGATGCGGCTTGTACACGTTCAATAAGACCAGGGGTCAATTGATGGATACCGGATGAGGAATGGCTTTCCTGCCCAGCTATCCCGAATGGTGCGGCACACATCGCTCCTGCAACAGCCGAAAAGAGCAACCCAATTCCCTTCAAGGGTAGCCAACGGCCAGACTTGGTCCATTTAGTTCTCATACACATACGCTCGCGATGGAAGTCTAAGATATCTTAGCCGAAAGTCAGACACAAAATAGTAATCTTTAAATTATTTATTGTCAATTTTACTTTACCTATATTTGAAATTATTTCACCTTACAAAATTGGCATTTCAGAAGGCTTTCGGGGAAGATCGTAGTAAAGGAAAAGGGAAGCAAGTAGATGATTCGAAAAAAAATGCGGTTCAAGGTTCGCCAGGCAAACACCAACTATTGAATAATTTTCCCAATTTCTTTGGTGCCATATCCTCCCAAGGCTTCAAGTTCCAGGCGAAATCCTCTGGTCACTAAGGTATCTAAAAATATCTGCATGCCGGGATGTGAGTGGAGATACTTGGTCGGGATGACAAGATCATAACGCTCTTCTTGAAGAGGAATAAAGTCGAGATCATAAAAATGGCCAACAGCTTCTGCACCAATTCCCATATCAGCTTTTCCCTCCACAATGGCACGCCCAAGTTCAAGCTGAGATGGACACAAGGCTTCATACCCACGTACTTTGCGACTAGGGATTCCCGACTTGGTCAACAAATAGTCGAGTAACAGCCGAGCCCCTGCTCCCTGCTCGCGATTCATTATTCGAACATCCGACCTCGCCAAATCTTCAATCCCCTGCACGCACTTAGGATTTCCACGCTTCAACAATACGCCCTCTTCCCACGCGGCGAAGCGAACTACAGTCATGGCATACCCCTTCAAGTATTTCCTTAAAAAAGGAAGGTTGTAATCACCAGTTCGATGATCCACCACATGGATACCGGCCACATGCACTTCGCCTCGCTTTAGGGCCTGCAACGCCGCCAAACTTCCCATGCCCCACCCGAGGACCGGGACATCCCCACCTTGTTGACGTATATGTTCTCCGACTAAAAAGATCGCAGGATCACACCCTGCCACCACAACCTGCCGTTCAATGTCCCTTTGAGATTTTAACAGCCGGACATAGACCTGCCCTGAATGTGGCGCGCCACGCTGAGGAACAGGAACCCGCCCCAATTGGATACCATCCGCGGGTACCGTATAATTGAGCACGCCGCCTAAATCGGACACCGGTTTCGCCAGCACTCGGGTACCGACACAGGCGATTTTCACTCTGCTCGAGTCTCGATTCTCCTTACCATGCCCAATGAACTCAGCCTCAATAATGTCCGACTCGGATTCAAACGAAAATAAATCCTCCACCGTACACCCCAGAGTTGAGGCCAACCGCAGAGCCAATTCAGTCCCAGGAAGATACTGATTCACCTCCATGGCATAAAGCGCCTGACGAGTGATGGCCACTCGTCCAGCCAGGTCAGTCTGGGACAATCCGACCGCCAATCGCCGTTCTTTGAGTCGATTCCTCACCCCAGCCCCCTGCTCAGGCTTTGGATTGTTTTTCGTTTTGGAAGGCATTTAAAAAATTGTAATGTTTACTTGTCATTATTGCAATTAAAAAATCACTTCATAAAATGGCTTAGCATTACCCTCTATCTTTCATCCACGCAAAAGGTAGGACCTACCTAAGAGAAACCATACCGAAAAAGGCAACATGGGTTGCTACTACGGCAGAATCTTGACCCATAAAAACCCAACACCCATGGCCTCCCAATTTTCCTGATAACACGTGAATCGGCAGTGGCACGATTTGAAATTTTCCTTGACCTCCGGCTGACATTGTCATAAAAACCCATCCGCAACCTACGTCGCACATTCACCAGAAACAGGAGCTTACTGCATGTCCACCAAGACCTCTTCGACTCCCAACCGTCTTCCACAATGGAATTTAAAGAATTTGCTGGCTCACCCAGATAAGGATTTTGACACGATCTCAAACACCCTGGACAAAAAAGTCACCGCGCTGGAAAAACTTCGCTCTTCCCTCAAAAATAATGTTGCCTCAAAAACCTTTGAGGCCGGGCTGCAACTCACCGAAGATATCGCCGCAGCGAGTTCTCGGTTAGGCGCCTATTCGCAACTGTGGTTTGCGCAAAACACCACCAACCAAAAGGCACGCTCGTTTGAGAGCAAAGTGAGAAATCGACTGGCCAACGTGGCCAATCGTGAACTATTTTTTGATCTCTGGTGGCAGCAACTTCCGAACAAAACCGCACAGCACCTCCTGTCCAATACAGGTTCCATGCGCTATCACCTCACCTCCTTGCGCCGTTTAAAGCCCCACACACTGACCGAACCGGAAGAGCGTATCATCAACATTAAAAACACCACAGGCCGATCAGCGCTCGATTCCCTGTACGACGTGCTCACCAATAGGTTGACGTTCACGTCTCCAGAGAAAGGCGCGAGCACTCCCCTTTCGCGCGAACAACTGTCCGGGTTTTTTAGGCACCCGTCGGCCACAATTCGGAAACGGGCCTATCAAGAAGTTCTCAACGTTTACTCAGGCCATGCGGACATGCTGGGGGAAATTTACAAGACACTCGTCGCGGATTGGAAAAATGAAGGCATCGACCTTCGACATCACCCCTCACCTGTCGCAGTGCGCAATATTCATAACGACATTCCGAATGAAGCTGTCGCCACATTGCTCTCAACATGCCGAAAGAATCGAGGCATCTTTCAGGAATTTTTCAAACTCAAAGCCAAAATCTGCAAAATCAAGAAACTCACCCGCTACGACATCTACGCACCAACCAAAAGTCCCAAAACGTCCTATCCGTTTGACCAAGCCAAGAAACTTGTCTTCAACGCCTATGAACAATTCTCGCCCACGTTGGCGAAGCATGCGCAGAAAGTCTTTGTCGATCGCCATATCGATGCCGGCACCACGCCAGGAAAAGCCGGCGGAGCCTTCTGCTACAGCGTACTCCCCAAACTCACGCCCTATGTGCTGCTGAACTACACCGGCGATGCCCGGGACGTGGCCACCCTCGCCCATGAACTCGGGCATGCGGTCCATGGCATGATGGCGCAACACCACTCTGTGTTTACGTTTCATTCCACCTTGCCCCTTGCAGAGACCGCATCCGTCTTTGGCGAACAATTACTCTCTCAAGCACTCTTGCAAGAAGTCTCTAGCCCACGCATGAAACAACGCTTGCTTCTTGGGCAGCTCGACGACCTCTTTGCCACCATCCTGCGCCAAGCCTACTTTGTGGAATTCGAAAACCAGGCCCATGAACAAATTGCCAAAGGTACTACGGTAAACGACCTAGCCAAAACCTACCTGGGGCTCCTCAAAGAGCAATTCGGTCGAGGGGTCACGGTCCCCGACGAATTTCAATGGGAATGGATCACCATCCCCCACATCTATCGGAGTCCGTTTTATTGCTATGCCTACAGCTTTGGAAATCTGTTGGTACTCGCGCTCTATCAGCGGTATCAAAAAGAGGGGAAGGCCTTCATTCCTAAGTACTTGGATTTATTGGCGGGCGGTGGGTCCAAAAGCCCTCAAGACCTGCTCAAACCCCTTGGCGTGAACATGTGTTCCGAGCAATTTTGGCAATCCGGATTCGATCGAATTGAAGCCATGGTAGGAGACCTGGAGAAAACATTATAGAAAATCTCTAGGTAATTACATTCATCTTTACGGCCCAAACACGAAAACCCTAATCCTTCCTTGATTTGGAGGGTTCGGTTACGTTAGCCTTCCCCGTTTGCTGCAGCGAATGTGGGCACAAACCAATTGCCATTGTAACAGGGAGTCAGGTACATGATGGAAAGCGCGTACGTCTTAATCAACGTTCTTCCAGGTCAAACCTTTAATGTTAAAAAACTGCTTGAAGAAATCGATGAAATCAAAACGATCGATGCCTGCTGGGGTAAACCTGATATCTTTGTCCGCGTGGAAGTCACCAGCCAAGACGCCCTCACAAAATTAGTCCTGACTCGTATTCACGCCATTGAAGGCGTAGCACAAACCGACACCCACCTGGTGTATACGTTGGATGAATAAAGCAAAAAGCGTGATGTGAAGGATACGGAACGCACTTACTCACACTTTGTGGGTCACGCTTCACGCATTACGTCCCATTCAGTGAATACCTGCCTCCCGCTGTAACCAGCGAACATACTGAATCACGAATTTCACGTCATCTGGCGTCGCCTCTTCAATCTTCGGCATATTGCCAAACTCCCAATGGTGGGCCCGCACTCCCTGAGCCGCGGCTCGTAAAAACGCCACGTCCGCATGATGCGATGGCTCATAAATCTTATGTACCAACGGCGGTCCCTTCGTCGTGCCCCGAGCAGAAGATCCATGACAGCGGGAACAAAACGTATTAAACCGTTCCTCACCTTGCTGAAACTCCTCCGGCACCTGAATATCTACACCCGCTTCATTGACAGCTACTGTTACATGATCCGCATCCATCTCCGTCGAAGAATGTGCTGAATGAGTACCATCCTCAGCCTGAGAACATCCCAATCCTCCGCCAAAGACAACCCCCAACACCAAAATACACATGATTGAAGAATTTCTATTGTTATTTCCCATAAGTTTCCTTCTGTAAGATAAACTGACTTAATTCATTCCTAACCCCATCGATAAGGCACCGGATCTTCAATCCCTACCTGGTGGAAACCTTCCAAACGAATGAGGCAACTATCACACTGGCCACAGGACATCCCTGCTTCATCAGGATCGTAACAACTGTGGGTCATTTCAAAAGGCACCCCTAAATCTACACCTCGCTGAATAATCTGCATCTTGCTCATTTGAAGAAGTGGGGCGTGGATTTCGATGGCTCGCCCTTCTATGCCCAATTTCGTTCCTAGGCGGGCTACTTCTTGAAAGGCTTGTAAAAATTCTGGCCGACAATCAGGGTATCCCGAGTAATCGAGCACATTAGCCCCAATAAAAATACTCTGGGCTTGGACAACTTCCGCAAAGGCGAGGGCCAGTGATAAAAATACCGTGTTTCTGGCCGGAACGTAAGTCACCGGAATCCCTAGTCCTCGATCTTCCTCAGATCGATTTTTTGGCACCGCGCCGTCACCAACCAATGCCGACCCTCCAAACACACTCAGGTCCAGAGTCAAGACTTTATGTTCTTTGGCCTTAACCCAGGCAGCAATATTCTTGGCGCATGTCACTTCTACTTGATGACGCTGACCATAGAGCACGGTCAACAGGTACAAGTCCCACCCTTCCTGGCTGGCCACCGCTGCCGTCACGGTCGAATCCAATCCTCCACTGGCTAAAACGATCGCATTCATGACGCTTCCTTCAGGAATTGGTGCTCTTGATCTGCTACCCTCATGTGGTCATCCTTCCCAAGGAAGAATGACGAGCACAAGGTAAAGATTTCACATCAAGATGACAATGGGAGAAATACATTCAGAGTGAAAGAGTAAAGAGGAAGGGAATGCTGCCTGCAAGAAAGTCTGATTGGCTAAAGGAAAAATCTATGCGAAGGGGAAGGACCCATCTTTTTTCAATAACCTCTGCGATGCCAACGGTACTAGGGAAAAATGTGCTGTCTAGCTCCGTTGTTCACCTTTTTCGATTTTCTCTAGAAGTTCCAAGCGGGATTGGCATTTGATGCAATGACGAGCAAACGGTAACGCTTCTAGTCGCTTTTCACTAATTTCTTCATCACATTCCGCACAAAGCCCGTACGTACCTTCTTCGAGACTCGATAACGCTTCCTCGATCAATTGGCGTTCGCGGTTTCGCATCTCTTGCAGAGAAATGCCCATTTCCCGTTCAAGATCAAACAGCGCCTGATCTCCACTATCCATAGCCGATTCCAACCGACGTTGTTGATCATCAGTTAATGATTGCCCCAATTGCTCGCGCATTTGTTTCATGATGGCTTCACGCTTGGCCAACAAAATCTTACGCAGGGAGTTGGCTCGAGCACGCGCCAACGGTTGACGCTTAGGTTGAACTTCCACGTCTTTCGACACCTGAGGTGGGGAAGATTCGGGCTTGGATCGAGTCTTTGGTTTTGCCATAGCTTTTGCAGGAGTGGTCACCTTTGTAGTTTTTGTTTTTGCTGGAGAAGAGGTCGCCCGCTTTATTTTGGTCGCAGGAGCTTTGGGAGTGATAGATTTCGCTGCCCCGACTTTGATCGATTGGCGAGAAGTGGTCACAGATTTCTTTGCGGTATTTCCCTTCATTCCTCATCTCCTTTTCGAACACGCTCTATTTGGAGAATCTAAAAACATTCCTCCATTTTAATCATCGTATACTGTCTCTCTTTTTCATCAACGGCTTGGAGAAGTCGCGCATCATACATTATCAGGGGTAGGACAGCAAGGAATGGACTGAACACCCATCCAATTTTTCTCGTCCCTGTAATTCCAGCAGCTCAACCATAAACGCACAGCCCACAATTTCAGCTCCTAATTGCCGTAACAAGTGAACCGTCGCAGCGGCAGTTCCGCCTGTGGCTAAGAGATCATCAACGACCAGAACCCGCTCACCCAGATCAATGGCATCTCGATGGATGGACAATGAATTCGATCCATATTCCAGATTGTATTTCACTTCAAACACATCGGCCGGTAATTTCCCAGGTTTGCGCACAGGCACAAACCCCGCGTTTAGATTATACGCAAGCGGTCCGCCCAAAATAAAACCACGCGACTCAATCCCCACGACCTTACTAATTCGTTCATTTCGGTAATGGTTGGTGAAATCCTGAATCATTTGCTGAAAACCCTTCGAGTCTTTCAACAGCGTCGTGATGTCGTAGAATAAAATCCCAGGTTTGGGAAAATCCGGAATCTCTCGAATCAAACTTTTATAATCCATCAAACAATCCTTTCCGGCATTAAGCCAGACAACCCTGATTCGGCCTGCTCTCACACAGCCATTTTTCTATCAATATTTGATTTCGAAGCTTGTATCATCTTGCCCCGGGGCGACCCAGGCAATCTCCACCTGTGTCACGTTGGACAAAGTCGATCCACGCTCTACATCCCGCAAAAAATTATCAACCATGTCCCTTGGCCCTTGCACCTCTGTTTCAACGCGCCCATCAACAACATTTCTCACCCACCCAGTCAAGCTCTGTTGCTCCGCTTGCTGACAGACAAAGGCGCGAAACCCTACACCTTGGACACGTCCGGTCACAAACACATGGGCTCGCACTGTTTCCTGAAGTTCTATCGTTGGCCTATTCAAGAAATCACCATCACCGAAAGGGCGATACTACGACGCCTTCTTCCATAACTCAGCACATAGCGCCTGTGCTGTTTCTTTTCCATCACGAATACAATCGGGAATGCCAAGCCCCTCATACGCTGCCCCCGTCACAAACAGACCCTGATGAGTGGCAAGACGTTGACGAATAGCCTTGACGCGATCTCGATGGCCAATCACATATTGAGGCATGGCTTGTGCCCAACGAAACACATGCGTCGAACGCGGTGTGGTGTTCACGCCCACCATGTCCTTTAATTCCGCCAAGGCTAACGCCACGATCTGATCATCGTTCAATTCAAGTATGTCCTCACGTCCTCGACCACCAACGTAACAACGAAGGAGACTTTCATCGTCATTCGCCCGGCCCGACCACTTCAAGGATGACCATGTTGCTGCAATGAGCTTCCGATTTTCCACTCGTGGCACCACAAATCCAAACCCGTTCAAATAGGCCTGAACTTCCGCCTTGGGAAAGGCCAAGGAAACAGTGGCCGTCGAGGCATAGGGAATTTGACCCAACAGATCAGCCACCTCGGGACGACTCGCCGCGAGCAATCGAGATGAAATAAACGCTGGAGTGGCTAAGATAACCCCGTCCGCCTCAACTATCTCGTCATTAACTAAGTGAACTCTCCACCTTCCGCCCAACTCAGAATTGGTTGGACAATCCACGCGTCTCACTGATTTCCCCAGTGATAAGGTCACACCTTCGTGTTGTAAGACCTCCACCAAACGTCCCACGAGATCACTCAGCCCACTTTGCAAGGTCACAAATAACGACCGTGGAGAACCCGTTCTTGTTTGCGGCGTAGGCCTGGATTTTTGTTGAGCCAATGCGCCCTTGATGAGACCTCCATGCTTCATCTCTAAATCGACAAATTGTGGAAACGTGGCAGCCACGCTGAGCTCAGTGGCATCGCCAGCATAAATTCCCGCGACAAGCGGTTCAATCAATCGATCAAAAGCTTCCTGTCCAAATCGACGACTAAAAAAACTTGCGAGTGACTCCTCAGGCGATCCAACTTTGCGCGACGGGATAAACCAGTCTCCAGCCATGCGCACAATCCCAGGCCAAGACACGAGCCCGCTTTTAAACAACGGCCCCATTTTGGTGGGAACCATCGACACCAAGCCCTGCGGAAATTCTCGAAGCCGTCCGCGAGAATAGGCAAAGGTCTTACTATTTCCCTGATTGGTATTGATAAGCTGAGAGCTTAATCCCAATTTTTCGCATAACTCCAACGCCCAGGGTTTGATAGACAAAAAAGAATCCGGGCCACCCTCAACAATCAAGCCGTCTACGAGAGTCGTCGAAATTTTTCCGCCCCACTTCGCTTGAGCTTCAAGCACCGTACAATGAAGAGTCTCATTCAAGCGCTTGGCCTCTTCCAGCAACGCAAAAGCCGTGGACAAGCCAGCAATGCCCCCACCGACGATTACAACACGTTTTATAGGAATAGCAGGTTGGGTCATGAGATGTGAGCGACGGGTTATGAGAGTTGATGGTGGAAATATCGTGATGCGTTACGAATGCTTGCCATACTTATGAATACTGGCAATAGCAGCATCCACATGCGCAACAGGTGTTTGAGGAAGAATGCCATGACCTAAATTGAAAATATGTCCCGGACGTTGACCAGCTCGTTCGAGAATATTTTTGACTCTCCGATCAATTTCCTCAACCGGCGCATACAGGACCACAGGATCTAGATTTCCTTGAACAGCCACGTCATACCCAAGCCGCGCCCAGGCTTCATCGAGTTCCACATGCCAATCGAGCCCGACCACATCACTGCCGGCTTTTTTCATCAGTGGTAACAGCGTGGATGTTCCAGTCCCAAAATAAATGATTGGCAAACCTTCAGGTTTCAGCCGGTCAATAATCCG
>JAJDBO010000257.1 GCA_029261305.1 Nitrospirales bacterium | reverse complement strand
GAAACCCACCATAGTCTTTCGCCAAATAATTCAGGTCAGGACTTTCCTCGGGAGGGTCTTGGCAGATGTGGCTCGGTTGGCAGTCGAAATCGCTCGGGCATTCGACTTTAAATGAAAACGAAATGCTCGCAAGTCGTGGGTCGATGCCATCTGGGGGCAACGGATCTTGTATGGAACATTGAAGTCGCAAGCAGTAGGTGGAGAAGTCTCCGCTTGTCTCAGTTCGGACGACCAGAGTCTGCGGGCCAAAGGGCAGAGCATTCAGAAATGTCACCTCGGCAGGTGTGATTCCAATTGGTGGATTTGAGGCAGGAGCAATCCACTCAATACCTGGATCAACAATACGTTCCCCTCCTACTATCGCCACATTGTCTGCGGTCCATCCAGCTGGGACTGGTTTGAGCATGCGGATCAAGAGCGTACGCTGTCGAGGACTTCCTGTTGGCGCATCCTGATCGAGTACTTCAAGGAAGTCGATGCCATTGAGGGTTGGGTGGTCTGCAACATTGTTGCGTCGCCGTTCTTCGCAACAGTGATACATCATGCGCCACCTCCACGACTAAACGTTTCAGTCTCACGAACTTGGGTGCGATTGATCACATACTGCACGGTGACCCGTAAGGTGGAGTCTTCGGCAGATACGTTCACGCCTTCGACCGTTATGAGATGTCCAAGCCATTGTTGGAGAGCCCCTTGTACGACAACTTGAGTCGTGGCAGCTAAGTCCACGCTATTTGGTGCAAAGACGAGTTGATTTAAACCACACCCAAAGGTTGGTCGCATGACTCGTTCACCAGGAGAGGTAAAGAGGACTTGTTCAATCAGTCCTCGTATATATGTTGGCTGATCGGCCGCACGTGTTCGACCTCGGCCATCAAACTGATAGGGAAAGTGCAGATTCATGTTTTTGGGCCTGTTGAATTATTCACTTCATTAGCCAATAAAAGATTCAGATGAGCCCCGTATTTCAATGGGAGGAAATGTTCAAAAAAGTCCGTCCAGCAAGGCCGCAGCCGTTTTGACGCGCGGAGCGTACTCATAGTACGTGAGCGCGAGCGGCGCAAAGCGCCAAGTTTGCGAGCCCGAAGGTCAGACAAAATTGCGAGAACGCCGCTGGCGGATTTTTTCAACATTTCCTATCAACTCCCAATCACTCGTACTTGTGTAACTGTAGGAAGCAGTGGAGTCCCATTAGGGACGCACACCGCTTGGCTATCCATCAGTACCAATGGTTGTCCGGTGGAAAATACCCGCGTGGCCGCGACGACCCATTGACCGGTCACACAGGGAACGGGAGAGCCACTAACATTAAATGGACATCCGGCAACGGTGTACGGCGCACTCATCAGCGTCGTGGGTTGACCGCTGACGAGAACCCGAGGGTTTGGTGCCGTGGGCATCGCTTGTCCACCATGCGCACACATCACAGTTGCTCCAACATGTAAAAGAGGTCCAGGCATATTAGATCACCGTTAAAGCGCCCATGTTAATATCTACGCTTGGCCCAACCATATTAAGTGATGCCCCTTTTCCATTTTGAATGTAAATTCCTGTGTCGTTCACAATTAGTGTGGCTCCGGTTGTGGTTTTCATCACAATCCCACCGGTTGGACCTGGCAAATCAGAAATGCTTAACCCATTTTGTAATGGTGTTTGAAAGGTAATGGCTGGGGTGACAGGAGGCGTCGCTAAGGCGAGTGCAGGGATCTCTGCTGCACTTCCCCAAAAACAGCCAACCCAAATGGGATAATCCGGGTCGCCTTGCTCAAATTCTACCCAAACGCCAGAACCGATAATGGGAATAGCCACCATGCCATTTTGAATGCCGGCCAGTGGCACGCATGGCATCGCCCAGCTTGTAGGAATGAGCCCAGCCACATCTGGTACCTGAACTTGCAGGCGTCCTTGTTGCATGGGGTCAATGTTATTCAAGACCATGCCGCGGAATTTTCCTAAATACTTTTGATCCACATCATTCATGCTGGTACCTTCGGGGTAATTGAAATGAGTCCATTTCGAGTGAGGTTAAAGGATTGCTTGAATTCACCACGCTTCAAAGTGCTCGTGACACTTTCCACGTAATACAGTCCATCGTAGGCAAGGCCCACGCCTCGAACGCCTACGAGTTGGCGAGCTTTTAATAACCGTCCATACCGTAAGACATCGAGCGATCCTGATCCTGAAACAGAGTCTTGAGATTTTCCTGCTTCAGCCACACCTCGGCCGATGGCTTTCATGGGGCTTAACTTGGCCGTGTCTTTCATCAATTTGATGTTGCTGATGCTCGTGGACAAGAGGCCGAGTGGTGGTTGTAGTGGATTGATATTTGGGATCGGAATCGGAATAGGTATCCGACTCATTTGGTTTTGAATGAACACCACCGGCAAGACACCCTTGGTTGGATCAAATCGAAAATTCATTGACTCCACATTGGTGTGGGAGTCCATATCCACATTTAATGCAGGCTGTGGAATTCCTACCTTAATTTCAGGGCCAAAATATGCGATGTTCGTCGCAGGTGCTGGACCGGGATCAATGTAAAAGACATATCCCACCTCTTTGGCAAGGGTTTGGATGTATTGATAGTCCGTGCCTTTTTGCGACGGGATTTTATCGATGGGAATGGGGATATCCAAAAAAATCTCTGGGATAGGCAAGGGAATCACTCCAAATGCGGCGTACTTGGCGCAGATTAACGCCACGCGTGCGGCAATGGGCATGGCAGGAAACGGGAGGCCTGAAAAATCTTGCATATCCATAATCTTGGACACATCTTCACCCGTAATCGTGATGCTTCCTGCGGACCCATTATGACTTGGTTGCACTTCGACCTCTGTCGTGATTCCATCGAAGAGTGGTTGTGGAACTCCATTGATGGTGACGATGAGCAAGACTCGAAGGGGTGGGGTGGCAATGCCGGAACTTTGCCCCGCAGCAATAAGAAAAATGGTATTCAGTTCAGAGCGACTATTCATGGAAAAACTTAATTGAAAACCGCTTCGGGTTCCTGACGCAGTGGTGACCGTCACACTTTCCAATGACTCCACCACGACCCGTGGTGCTGGAATGGGCACTATGGGTCCAATCATTAATGTCAGGTGAATACCACTAATCATCCGATGGCTCCGGGATCCCTTCTGGGAGTGTAATTCGTAACTCGCTCCCGACGGTTTCAGTCAGTGCAATAGGCCGTACGGCACCATTGGCATCAGCTAACCGCCAATAGGACTCAGGATCGCCAAGATACCTTGCGGCTAAATTATCCAATCGATCAGCTTCATGAACAATATGCACTTGAAGTTCAGCAAAGTGTTCTGGCGGTGGAACAAACCGGCGTGTGACATAAGAGACGGTGCGTCCATCTGCTCCAGTCCATTCAGAGGTTGGTAACCCATAGTACCGGCTGTTGGGTGGAAAGGCTGGAATTTCAAGTCCACTCGATAGTTTAAAGGCTTTGATGGGATCCTTCATGGGATACTCCCAATGCCAAAGGTGTTCAATCCAACTCCAGAAATTTTAGATGCCAAGCGTTCCTTGTTTTGCAAATAGCTCATGAATACATGGCCGCCCCTATGGTCGAATCCTAAATCGGATACACTCAGAACACGAAATCCGAGATTGACTTTTGCGCGGATCGGATTGAGTGTGACATCGAATGCTTCTTCGGTGATGCTAAACTCTGTGACCCGGATAGGTACGATGCGATGTTGGCTCCACACGAATAAAGAAAGCGGAGATTCCATAGGAGCAATTTCTAAGGTTCCTGCATTGGCCAGGTTATTATTCGCTCGCAATTGCTGACTGCTAGGATTGATTAACGCCTCAAGTGCTGCGAGCTGAGGTTGCACGCCATGTTGTACGGCGTCTTGGTTTTGATCTGGGAATTCTAATTGGTCTGTGGCATCAATGTCGGCTTCTAATTTAATCGTTTCAATGGCTGGGCCTTTGAGTCTTAACGCTTCGCTATGTTCAGGGTTTTCTCCACCAAATCCTTGCACTTGTAACGATCGCGTCAAGGATTCGGGGTTGTATTGTAATGAGATCACGGTCAGGACCTTGGAGGATTGTGCATCCATAAGGACAATGCCGCCTTTTAAAATTCTTGGAGAGTTGGGAAATGTCGTCATCGGGTTCTCAGTTCAAAAATTTTGTTTACACGTTGAAAGCAAATAATGCATAGGAATCAGGGTTGTACAGCGTATCGTCTCGGACAATGACTCGAACTAATGGGCCAATGACAGGTATCTGATTGGCCACGGTTCCTCGTGGCGTGAGATTTTGAAAGCCTGGTTCGTGTCCGTAATGTCGATCCACTGCATGTAAGGCGTTATGTGTGAGTTCATGAAGCAGTCCCCATGACTGGCTGCTTGGAGTCATGTTAAAGAAATAGGGACATATATGAATATTCCCGAAAACCGTCCACCCATATCGATTTTGAACGTTGCATTGCCCCGTTCCATCTTCGCATTCGAATGTCATCCCACCATCGTATTCCTGCTTGAGCAGGCGGAAGTTGTGCAGCACATCATCAATAAACGATTGATCAACACCGCCGGTAGCCCCAGGATCAAAATATTGATTAAAAACAGTCTTCTGAGCGACATTCATTGTGCCCCAGTTTGTCCGTAATACCGAAATAGCTCGATTAATATTTTGGCCCACTAACGGTAATGCTGAGCGAATGGTTGTGATTTTTTGTGGCGGACAATCTTCAAATGCCGCATCTTGTAAGACCGGACCCAGGGTTCCACTGGCTGGTTCATATTCGTTACCTGAAAGATCACTCCGAAGGTCCGCAATCAGGTCTCCATACTTTGTCCGGTAGGCTGACTCCATAGATTGGATGGCTGCGGGGTTCGAATCGACAGAATTCAGAATTCGCGTGATGCGTTCTTCATCTGTCCCGAGTCCTCGCATGGCCAAATAGAGCTCGTCTTCTGGCAAGAGCACACCTTGGTTGAATAACCGAACAGCTTCCATGAGTTCAGTGCCACTCAATTCATCGTGTAAGTCATCAAACAACTTCCGTGTGGTCAGAGTCTGATACGCCGTGACAATAGCTCCACGCTCAGCTGCAGTTCTCCCCGTGAGTGCTGAAAAGATTGCTGATTCGTCAGTCCCTAATCCTTGCATCGCATCACGGAGTAGAATGGCAATCATCTCTGATCGTTGTGCTTCGCTGACGTTTTCAGGTGCTTGTAAGGCCAAACGGCGTAGCTCTGATCCTGTGAGTTCATCTACGAGATCTGCCTGGAGCTCAGTTCCGTACATGGTTTCATAAGTTTGAGCGATATCATCATGTTGACTTTGACTTCTTCCAGATAGCGCCGCATAAATTGCTTCTTCGTCTGTGCCTAAACCAGACATGGCGTCATGTAACCGTCGAGCAATTTGTTCCAACATTAAGGGCGTCAATCCAGGTGCGGATGTGGGGGCAGACCCAGTGCTTTGGCGTTGGAGCACACGGTCTGGAGTGTGAGATTGTTGAACCGAATGCACCAATTCATGAGCGAGCAAAGACCGCCCAGTGTAAGAGTGAGGCTGGTACTCTCCTGATCCAAAATAAATATGCTGGCCGTAGGTAAAGGCTCTCGCATTGAGGGACTGGTTGAGTGTTTGGGAGTGGGAATCTTGGTGAATTCGAATATTCGAAAAGTTTCGGCCAAATCGTGGTTCCATGAATGCCCGAGTGTTGAAGGGTAATCCCTGCGCTGGAGTGTTCAATGTCTGTTCTGAAATTGTATCGGATCCGGTGTCCCTTGTAGGCTCACCAAGGATGCGGCGTTGTATTCGTGGGCGCGGGTGCTTTGGAAATCCGCTCGGCATGATTGGGGAAGAGTCAGCGAAACTTGACGACATCCTCATCACCTGGTCTGCGATGCGGTCAGCTTCATTTTCATACTGGTCGTGTGATGCCCCTATTTTTAATTTTGGTTGCAACCAAAGATTCGGAGTGCTTTGACAACTTTGACATGTGCCAGTTTTTCCAGTTCCCTTTCCGCAGGCGCATGCGCCTTTATCAGGTGGAGTTTTGGATTCCTTGGGTAGATTTGTGGCGAGGGCTTTCATGGATATTTAAAATGTTCCCACTATGCTGAGGTTGGCATCACCTGTTTGGACATCAGTTAAATCATCTGGGTTCATTCCCAATTTAATGCTTCCTTCAAGTTTCACTCCATCGCTTAACTCATGTTGGTAGTCAATGCCCAGGTCGC
>JAJDBO010000256.1 GCA_029261305.1 Nitrospirales bacterium | reverse complement strand
GTCACCATCATAGGTTTAACTCCTTCAAATAACCCGCCGGAAAACATATCAAGCATATTGGCTGGGCGTCGCATGTTAAGAATTCCATTCCTTGACCAGTGAACGGATACGGTCTTTTAATTCAGGGATCTGTTCAACGTTGTTATGAATGGCTCCAAGTATGTTCTCGAGCCGGGCTTCACGGGTGGCTGACTTATCACGGTTGGCCAAATCATCATATTGAGCAAAGGCCTCAGGGTGAACGGCTTCTAACGCTGTCCTGGCCGTTTCGACTCCTTCTCGTAAATATTTGGGTTCGGTTTCCGGAGTATGTGAGATTGCAAACTGACCATTGGAAAAGATCATCACGGCAACGGTCGTACTCATTTTCAGAGGAATCACAGATTGCACAGTTTGTCCCTGAACATCTTCCCATGCCCGAACCAATCCAGGAAATTGTTTTAAGAAAGCTACCTTATCTTGATTGGCTTTCCACTTTGCTTCGTTATTCAAGGTGCCATCCTCGACATGATGAGTGTACATTTTTGAGATGCGATAGGGCCTGATGTGAGGGATTCAGCGGTACTGTCCTATTGTCCAGAACCTGTGGTTACTCGAGAATTTAATTGGATCGGTGGAACATCATGCCCTGGCATGAGTAATCGTTCAACGAGTTCCCCTTTGAGAATATGACGTTCCATAATCTCAGTCACATCCGCATTGCTGCCCACCCAGTACCACACGCCTTCAGGGTAAATCACAATGCTTGGCCCGTATTCACAGTGGTCAAGACACCCGGCTTTATTGGCTCGAACAATGCCCTTCAACCCTAAACGCTCCACCTCTTTTTTGAAAAACCCGTGAAGCTCCACAGATCCATTATCTGCGCAGCACCCTCGAGGATCCCCCTTGGGTCGTTGGTTGATACAAATAAAAATATGGTGTTTGAAGCCACTCATCCTCACTGTAATACTCTAGATACCCTGGATTAGGCAAGTCATGGGCCTTATCGGAATAGATGCGACTATGAGCTCTCTTAGACGAGGCTATGGGAATTGTATTGTTGTTCTGCCAAGGGCCATGAGAGAATAACAGGAGTCGATCTGTGTACTTTTGTGTGGGTTCCGTGGTTCAACTTTTTCCGAAAGGTATTCAACATGGACATCGGCATTCTTCGGGAAATCAAGGATCAAGAATTTCGAGTGGCTTTAACTCCGGAAGGTGTGGCTGAATTAATTGGGCATGGACATGTGGTGTGGATAGAGAAAGATGCTGGCCAGGGTAGTGGATTCACCGATGAAGACTATCGACGGGTTGGTGGGCGGGTAACAGAATCCAAAGAGGAAGTGTTTCGGGAGTCAACCCTAATAATGAAGGTGAAAGACCCACTCCTATCGGAGGTACCTTTTTTTACCGCACGTCACACCCTATTTACGTTTCTCCATTTGGCTGCCTCGAAAGAACTGACCCAAGCGTTGGTGGATTCAAAAGTAACCGCGATTGCCTATGAAACCACGGAAGATCATGCCGGACGTTTACCCATGCTGCTGCCGATGAGCCAAATTGCCGGACGCATGTCTATTCAAATCGGGGCGCATTATTTAGAAAGGACGAGTGGTGGTCGAGGGCTCCTACTCGGGGGTGTCCCAGGGGTAAGGGCGGCTCATGTGGTGATTATTGGTGCTGGTGGAGTGGGAGCTGCTGCTGTCCAGCTTGCCGTGGGGATGGGAGCTCGGGTGACCGTGTTTAGTGTCGATGTCGATCAATTACAGCGTTTAGAGGAACGCTTTGCGGGGTGTGTCACAACTCTATTTCCCAATCGGGTTGCAATGGAAAAAACCATTCAAGATGCTGATCTGTTGGTAGGGGCGGCCATGATCAAGGGGGCAAAAGCTCCTCAATTGGTATCTCGTGCCATGGTGGCCACCATGAAACCTGGGTCCGTCATTATTGATGTGGCCGTGGATCAGGGAGGGTGCGTGGAAACCATTCGACCCACCACTCATTCCGAACCAGTCTATGAATGCGAAGGGGTATTGCATTATGGGGTGACCAATATTCCAGGTATCGTTCCGGTGACGGCTACGCACGCCTTGACCAATGCAACGCTACCTTTTATAGTCCGATTGGCTGACATGGGGATTGAGCAGGCTATTCATGCTGATTCCTGGCTTGCGAAAGGTGTGAATGTGCAGCAGGGAAATGTCACCTACCAGGCTGTCGCTGAGGCTCATGGTTTCCCCTATGTGCCATTGGGGTCACGAGCCAGGCTTGAATAATTTTTCGGGGCGTAGCGCAGACCGGTAGCGCACCGCGTTCGGGACGCGGGGGTCGGAGGTTCAAATCCTCTCGCCCCGACCAATTTCTCCTCCTATTCCATTCTTTGTAGTCACATGTATTTCCGCCTGCAGAATTCCTGGAGGGTGAAGACCCGTAGGAGGGGAAGGGCAGAGACCTCTCTATATCAAATGGTTTGCGTGAAGGGTGTGATATGTTGTCGGGGAAGCAAAACTTTAACGGAAGTATTTGTCAGTAAAGGAATTGTTATGAGCGGGGAATTCACCATATTAAATGTCATGGGGCCGTATCGAGAACCCAAAGAGTCGGCATTGTCCTATGATTATTCGATTCAACGTCCTGATTGGGCCACGCCACAAGGCGTTCGCGTGAAAATTGGGTTGGACGAAGAGTTGGATGTGCTGAAGACCACAATATTGGAAGTCTCAGGTGGATCAGCTGGTCAACAGCTTCGCATTAACCAAATCCTCTCTCGTGCGATTGGAAATCGAAAACTCGAACTGGCCAATGAAGTGCACATGTTTGATGAGCGTCTTGATGTCATGATTGGACCCTTTGCTGGAGAGTTGTCTCACCTCTTTCCCAAACTCGAAATTTGGATGAAGGAAGAACGAGACCGCTTGCGGGAAGAAATTAAAAAGACCGTAGGTCTGTAGAATGAAATTAGCCTAAGAAATATCCCTCCAAAATTTTCTGCTAGTGTTTCCTTTTTTTTATCTTTGCACCCAATCAGTCTTGAATATTTTGAGGGGAGTACTCTCTTCGATATAGCCCGATAATTTTGGGCAATGCCAATATGTTCATCGCCTAACCTCATAGTCTCCTTTCGTCAAATCCCTTATTTAAAAGATCGGAAGGTAGCGTCGTGAATAGAGTCCTGTGGCTTCTTCTCCATACCCGAGGGAGGCTTGCTCTAACTTATCTTTGTCATTGAGGTTCACGAGATAATGGCCGCGAACTTGTTCCATCGCTACTTCATAGGGAATATCTTCCCCGTAAATATCTCCGGGAGCATGGGCCCCGACTGATAATATTTTGATGGCTTGTTCCACGGCATATTGGCGATCGGAAAAAATGACGATATCGGCAATGGAAAAGTCCCCGAGGTCGTTTCCCAGGGTTGTTGGGGGAAGGATGGAGGCAAGGGTCCCATCTTTTCGTGCATCACGGAGATAGGTGATTAATGCCACGACCTGGCTGTCTGTCGTTTGCTCAGGGACAAGGATGCTGATGGTATTCATCGAGGATACCGTCGCGGTCATTTTAAATGTGGGTACGCTCGTGGTTTTCGCCTCTTTGAGCATGTTGGCGGTTTGTTTGGAGACGGATTCATGTCCTTGTGGGGGTTGAATATTTTTTGATTTGGGAATAATGGCTTGGATAAAGATCCATAGCCCAAAAATCACGCCGAAGACCACAATCAAAGGGTGGATGCCTACGCGTTTTCCGTCTTGATTCTCTGGGTCACTCATGAGAGTTTACTCCGTCATGAAGAGGATGATGGGAGATTGTTGGTTATTCGCTCGTCTGTTTTTGCTGCGTTCCACAATCTTTCCCATTCTTCTGGTGTGAGTTGTTGAAGTTCTTTATTCGCCTCCGCAGCCTGTTGCTCCATGCTCCCAAAGCGAGCCACAAATTTGTTGCAGGATTTCCGTAGCGCCTCTTCAGGATTAATGTGTAAATGTCTGGCTAAATTGGCAATGGTGAAGAGCACGTCTCCAAATTCTTGTTCGATGTCTTTCTGAGATTGCATCAAAGAGGCGTCATCATTTCCTGAGGGTGATGAGGCCTGGTTCAATTGATGTCGGTGAGAGGCCTCGCGAAGTTCCTGTAACTCTTCATCGAGTTTTTCAATCACCTGTTCAGGTTTCTCCCAATCAAAACCAACACGAGCCGCACGTTTTTGAACTTGATAGGCTCTTAAAAGGGCAGGGAGGGCAATGGGAACGCCTTCTAAAACTGAATCGGGTTGTCCCTGGCTGGTTCGTTCAGCTTGCTTTATTTTTTCCCATTGATTCACGACCTGGTCTGCATTCAATGAAGGCTCGGCTTTGTGGGATACTTCAAACACATGAGGATGTCGTCTCACCAATTTCTCACTCAAGGTTCCCATCACATCTTGGATGGTGAAATGAGCGAGTTCTTTTTCAATCTCGGAATGGAGTAAGACTTGAAGAAGAAGGTCACCTAATTCCTCACGAAGTTGACGCGAGTCATTTCGATCAAGGGCTTCAAGGACTTCATAGGACTCCTCAATCAAATAGGGCTTGAGTGAATCATGGGTTTGTTTCTGGTCCCAGGGGCAGCCATCAGGCGCGCGTAGTTGGGCGACAATGGCGACAAGATCATCAAAGGGCTTTGACATAAATATGCACGCGAATCTGGAATTTGAGAGGTGTCCTAATCATTATCATATCGTCGAGAAAATCCTTGTGTGAACGTGAGAGAGTAAGGAGCTCATTATACCGGTTTCTAAACGGTCTTCAATGCTTGTCGCCTTGCGAGGGGGTGATGATTGTGATAATTTTCTCTTCTCAATAATTTAGGAGTGATGTTATGGCTGAGGAAGAAGAACAAGGGTTTGTTGTTCGTGATAAGCGCGGCCAAAGTCGTGAAGAAGCTGCGGGTTCTCAAGACGCACCTTCGCCTTCGCCCGATTTGCCTGATTCAGAGGTGGCGGAAGAGGCATCCATGGCCTCCGACCATGTGCATGACCATGCTCCCCCTCTGAATTTTTCCTCATTCATTTTTTCGTTGAGTTCTTCTGCCCTCATGCTGATGGGCGAAAAGTTGAGTCCTGACCAACCTAATACGCCAGTGAATTTGCCGCAAGCCAAAGAGATTGTCGATATTCTTTCTATTCTCGATGAGAAAACCAAAGGAAATTTAACACCGGAAGAAGCTGCGGTGATGAAGGATATGCTGTACACCTTACGGATGAAATTTGTCCAGGCTGCTACAGGGAAGCCCCTGACCTCTTAACGTCATTCTCTCCTCCAACCAGGTAGAACGCGTCTCCTCCGTATAGTTTTCGGCCATTTCAATTCTCCTTCATCCCGCATACAATATGTGCGACACCAATGAGGTGTCAGTATCATCACACAACAATGAATTGGCCGTCACTCTAATTTTTTCGCTGGGGAATTCTCAGGAATCGTCTGGGCTCACTCTTTTGGAATGGCTTGATATGGTACCTCCCTCAAAATTAGTCCCGCGTCTTCTCCCCTCTTCCAAGCTTCGGGAGGGTGTTGTTCAGGATGAAGAACAGGGTGCCAAGGCTCAACATCTTCATCTGAAACCTGTTTGGATCGTCCTTCTTCTGCTCATTCCCTGTCTGCTTCTTACGGCCTACTATGCACGCTATGGCATGACCGGGGCGGGGTTGACGGATTCCGTGCTCCCCAGTGCGAGCTATGCTCTCGTGTTGTTTCTAGTGTATTTGGATGTGGTGGGACTGGTGGTACTCACCCTTCTCTTGTCACGGAATCTCATTAAGGCCTATTTTGAGCGAAGGCATCGTTTGTTGGGTTCGGGATTTCGCACGAAGTTAATCGCTGCGTTTATTGGGTTTTCTTTGGTTCCTACGGTGTTATTAGCATTTGTGGCGAGTGGGGTGATCAGTGAGGTCATGAAGGTCTGGTTTAACGACCAGATTGAGCAGGTACTGAAAGATTCTGAAGAAATGGCCAGGATGTATCACGAAGGCCATACGGCGTTGGCCACAAAAAGTGCTTATGCGATCAGTAAAGAGATTTTCCGTGAAGATATGTTACGCCCGGAACATCGTGAAATCCTCATGGCTGCCATGGCTAGAAAACGAGCCGAGTTTAATCTCACCGGCATAGAAATTTTTTCATCGAAATTGGAAACTCTTGCACGAATGGTTGATCCGGATGTGCCTCCTTCAATGATGAGCTTACCCGTGGGCCAGCTCGTATTGCAGGTGTTGGATACTGGCAAGGAATTAACCACGGTCCAGGAGGCGCCTACTGGACGCCTCATACGAGCCGCCATTCCAATTTCTTCTGGAAGTGACC
Source organism: Nitrospirales bacterium (assembly GCA_029261305.1). The sequence continues at coordinate 631 of JAJDBO010000256.1, read as the reverse complement.
CTGAAGGGATTGAGGGGGTGGTGGTCGTTGGAACGTATGTTTCGGAAGCGTTGTTAGGGAAAATGGAGGGTATCGCACGTCAGTACACCGATTTCCGGCAAATAAAAGCTATGGAAAATCCCATCAAGGCTGGAGCCTATCTCTTTGTGGCCGTGGTGACGGTCTTGCTGTTGTTTAGCGCCACATGGTTTGGGTTTTATGTGGCGCGAGGCATCACGGTGCCTATTCAAAAACTCGCGGAAGGGACTGAGGCTGTGGCGCGTGGGGATCTGAGCGTCCGAATTGCCGTCAAGGCCACAGATGAAATCGGGACTCTGGTTGATTCCTTCAATCGAATGACGACTGATCTCTCTACAAGCAATGCTAAACTAGAAGAAGCCAATCAATCTCTTGTGCAATCAAACTTAGAAGCTGATCGTCGCCGAGCCTATACTGAAGCCGTGGTGGAAACCATTGCCTCTGGGGTGTTGTCTATTGATGTGCATGCGACTATTACGACCTTCAATCATTCGGCTGAGCGCATTTTAGGGGTGGGGGCTGACGAGGTGCGAGGGCGTCCGGTTTTTGATGTGTTTAAGCACAGTAATTTTACTCTGTTTCAGGAAGCCTATGATCGCATTTTGGTCGATGG
>JAJDBO010000255.1 GCA_029261305.1 Nitrospirales bacterium | reverse complement strand
TGTCTCGGGAAGCTCTTGCTTAGGTCCCTGTGAACAAGGTCCAACGGTCGTCGTGTACCCGGACGGTACTTGGTACTCACAAGTCAAAGATGAACATGTGGCGTTAATTCTTGACGAGCACATCAAAAAGGGTACCCCTGTAGCTCAATTAAACCCCGATACAGTATGGAGCTAACGTTCCAGACCTAATCATCACGCATCATCATGGCTAGTCAACACGACTCCCATTCACACATACCTGAACATCGACATGGGTCCACGGCTCCTTCGGAGCATAAAGCTCGTGGACCTCTGTCCATAGGCTGTGGGATTATTACCTGCAGCGATACACGAACTCCAGAAACAGACAAGAGCGGACAACTCATACGAGAGTTCCTTGCGAAGGAAGGACATCGTGTTGATGCCTACCACGTCGTGAAGGATGAACCTGCTGATGTCCAGAAATTGGTTCAGGAATTAGGGAAGAACGAGCTATTAGGAGCCATCATTATTAATGGTGGAACAGGTATTTCCCAACGAGACTCAACATTTGAAGCCGTTGACGGATTATTGGAAAAACGTTTGGTAGGGTTTGGGGAGATTTTTAGGTATCTCTCGTATAAGGATATCGGATCACCCGCGATTTTGAGTCGCGCCACCGCTGGGCTTTATCAAGGAAAAGTCATTTTTTCCATTCCTGGATCAAGTGGCGCCGTTCGATTAGCCATGGAAGCCTTGATCATTCCTGAACTTCCCCACATTGTTGGGGAAATGCAGAAATAGTTCTCTCTCACCATTTTCAAGTTAGTATCCAATCAAAAATCATGTCGTTCAGTTAGATTGGCTGATCGACATTTAATACAATCTTTCCAAAAATTTTTCTGGCCACCATATGCTCTTGTGCCATACGCGTTTCTGTTAGGGGAAATATTGAATCAACAATAGGCCGGAGCTTATCGGTCTCAATAAGTCGAGTCGTTTCTAGCAACTCATCACGAGTTCCCATATACGAACCCATGATTGTCAGATGGCGAGAATACAGAAAACGCGCATCGAATTGGCTCGCTCCACCGGTAGTCGCACCACAAGTCACCAACCGCCCACCGCGTGAAAGTGATTTCAGACATTGATCCCATACCTCCTGACCAATATGTTCAATCACCACATCCACTCCTCGCCCATGCGTTTTCTCACCAACTCGTTCAGAAATATCTTCGGCCGAATGAATGATCACCTCATCAGCACCTAGCAATTTGGCCTTTTCCTTCTTATCTGAATCTCCCACCGTACTGAACACTTGGGCACCTAGCAAATTGGCCATTTGAATCGCCATGCCTCCAACGCCGCTTCCGGCTCCCATCACCAAGACGGTTTCACCTGGTTGGACATTCGCTAAGGTTTTCACCATATGCCAGGCCGTCACCGAGACCAAGGGAAAGGCTGCAGCCTGTTCAAAGGACAATGTTTTAGGAAGCGGGAGGACATTGGTTGCCGGCACACTCACAAACTCGGCATACCCCCCATTTCGTTGTGCACCAAGAATTTGATAATGTGCACAACGGTTTTCCATTCCAATGGCACAGTGATCACAATTCCCCCAACTGATGCCTGGCATCACAAACACGGATTGGCCTGGACTCAGGTGTCCCGAATACGCACTTCCGAGGGAAACAATCACACCACTAATATCGCTGCCAGAAATATGCGGGAGCGAAATCGTGTAATTGGGAATTCCCTGTCGAATCCAAATGTCGAGATGATTGAGTGCACAGGCTTTGACCTGAATCAAAATTTCATCAGGGCCAACGTGAGGGAGAGGAACATCTTCGTATGTGAGTTTTTCCAGACCGCCGTGCTCATGAAATGTCACGGCCTTCATGGTCGACCCCATGATCCTCTCCTTTTAAAAGAGGAGTTTGCCTTCTGCGACCAACACGGACTGGCCACCAACTTTAATTTTCTGAATCATGTCATCGTCCGAGAAGACCTGGATAAGAATCTTGGAAGGTCGATCGATTTCATATCCTTGCTCAGAATAGATTTCCGTCGTCGGCCCCACGTCCACCAGACCATTCTGTACTAGGTAGGCTCCAAGAGCCCCACTCGCACTTCCAGTAGCAGGGTCTTCGATAATACCAATGGGAGCAGCGAACATCCGGGTATGGACATTGGCCCAATCTTCCACTGTCATTTGGGTAAATACCATGATGCCGCTCACTCCCAGACGATCACAGACGGTTTTGACTCCAGTGAGATCAACTTGAATCGACTTCACGGCGGTCAGGGTCCGAACTGGCACTATGGCCACCGGCAATCCAGTGGAGACTATTTCAATGGGGAGTCGTGTATCGGTAATATTGGTTTTAGTTAACCCAAGCGCTTGACTAACTTCATACAAATCTTGAATGCCATCGACCGCACCTAAAAATTGCGGCGCAGGTTGAGACATAATCACCTGCTCGACTTGGCCCTTACTCACGAATAATTCAACAGGAAACAAACCAATGTTGCTTTCAAACAAAAACCTAGTCACTGGTTCCTGCAGGGGAAACTTTTCCAATAAACTCAAAACGTAAAATGTACCAATGACCGGATGCCCGGCAAAGGGAATTTCTTGGGTCGGTGTAAAAATACGAAGTTTAACAACGGCAGCAGAGTCGGTCGGTGGGACGACGAATACGGTTTCCGAAAGATTCATCTCCCGGGCAATTTGCTGAAATTCCCGATCAGTTAAATCTTCCGCGTCAGGAACAACGGCGACAGGATTTCCGCCAAATGGTTCATCCGCAAATACGTCTGCCTTATAAAATTGCAAGCGCCTGGTTGGAGTCGTCATCGATATTCAAAAAGAAACACAATAGGAGAATGAATATTTCAGCTCAAAAAAGGCCCCTATTCATGGGCACCTTTTATGCACTGAGAAAACAGGCGGGTAGTAGAACACGTTAGGCCGTTAAAGGCAAGGCTTCATAACTAGAGGCTTGTGGATTTCGCACGTAATCTTCAACGAAGTTTCTTAGGGATCCATTTCGGTAGAGTCGCGTGTTGGCAAATTTGGTATCGATCTTGTTGAGCACCTTCACCTTGACTCCGGTTTTTTGGGTAAACTCGTCCAAAGTCACGCCCATAATATCCATAAACGATCCACGCCCAGACTCCATGACACTTTTGGGAATGTGAATGCGCTTTTCATCAGTCAAGCATTGCCGGATATCATCAAAGGTGAGAAGAACCGTACAGTCAGAATCACCACCAAGCATGGTATTGGGAACGTGAAGATACCGCGCTCGCTTCTTTCGATACATGTTTAAAATTTTATACACACTTCCCGCCATCACGACCGTATCTTTTTTCTCCAACTCCAGCGCATCGAAGGCACTCACAATGCGCTTTCGATTGAGAAAGGCCGTGACATACGCTTCCGTATGAATGGTGGTCAAATTGGGAAGCCCGGCATCAAAAATTCGTTCGGCCTCAACAGGAAGATACTTTCTCCCTTGTCGCATAAGATCGGCTGTATCTTCTTTTAATCCACGAACAGGGGTTAGGCATCCCATCCATAGCACACATTGTTGATTGATCTTCGAAATCGTCTCCGCATCCTTCGACATAGTGCCTTGATCAAACGCATAAAAATTGGCCGAAGACACCGCCGGGCCATCCAGGACTTTCATCAGATGCCTCACCGAAGGCGCATGTGGCATCAATTGCTCTCGATACTTACTCAGAGTAATCACAGACAATTCAAAATTAATCCGTCCAGGGTATTGCGCCACAAGTTGATGGATTTTTGGAACATGGACAAAACCAACTGTAAAAAATTGAATGCTTTTATCGGTGTATTTCAAAAAGTCCTCGACCCATTCCATCCCCTTAGGGTGAAGGAACAAATCCGTCCATTCCATATATTCATTACCACCCAAGCACCAAAACTGCATGGGGTCTGTGGGTTTGGCATTAATGTAATTGAGGATAAACTCCCAATCATCTTGGGTGGTTTTAGGAGGATCTTGAGTTTCGCGGTAGGAATGGTCCAATTCATAGCAGAAATCGCATTCCACTGGACATTTCTTCCCCAAGCTCAGTGGGATTTTCCCAGCATCCATTTCACGTATGAGGACCTCACGGTACCCTTTTCCTTGAAGAACAAGGGTTGGTTCTAATACTGGAAGATCACGTCCCATACCAAAATTTTCCTATCTATTGAAAAAAAACTCTGAGCCTGATGAAAACCCCTTACTCATTGACACCAAGAATATGCCTTTGACACACTGCCAAACATTATTCATTGAGATTTCTACCAATGAGCGCAAGCCCTTTATCCCCTGAGAGTGACAATCAAAATTCTTTGAGTTCAGAACCTATTGCCGAAGCATTGGTGTTGTTTGATCTCACACCACCCTTCTCTTCAACAACCCTCTACCAACGTTACCAAGACCTGCTGTTGACCTGGCATCCACATCGGTATGCCAACATGACCAACAACCCGTCCAAGTATATGAAAATGTATAAAAAGGGTGAGGCTATGACAAAGGAAGTACGGTCGGCATACCATATATTGAAGGAATGGATGGAACGCCAAACTGCCTCGCCCTCAGACTAAAATCCTCCGCAATATTCGAGTGTATCAAAAGGCAGCATGGCTATTTAGATGAATGGCTGACTACTCGCGCCATCCCCGGGGCACCATCTTTTCCACCTTCAGGGTCAGCTTTAGCCATAGGCCAAGTAATCAAACCAGCAACGGTATCAGGCTGAGCTTGACCAGGCATATGGCTCGCAGCATATATCTGAGGCAAGTTATTGGTGCCATACTTTGAGATATACAGAAAGATTTGTTCGCGCGCGTTAATACGAACCGCCCAGGACTGAAAATCATTCTGATAGAATTCTTCACATAACTGCATGGCATCGAGACAGCTCACACCACCGGGCTCGTTCAGCGTGTAATAGTAATCCAAGGGAATATCGTATTCTTCTTGTTTATGAATCGTAATGCCAAACTTTTCTGGATTTCTAACCATTGGCGTATGTCGATAGGCGACAAAATAAAATAATTCGACGGAATGAATGTTGGATTTATTGTTCAGCAAGAACTGCCGAGTATCTTCAGCCTCGTCTCGGGTCTCTCCTGGAAATCCATAAAACGCCATCACGTGATTCCAGATACCAACCCTCGCGGCCTCTTTTAAATTATTTTCGATGACGCTCTTCTTCGCATGTTTATCCATGAGCTCCAACACTCGCTCGTTGGCCGACTCCATTCCATAGTAGAGCGTCTTACATCCCGATTTGGCAGCGAGATCCCAAATTGCCGGATCTTGAAGGGTTTCCTCAAATCGAATAAGCGTCGTCCATTTTATATCAACCTCATTATCAAGAAGAAGTTGGGAAACTTTCTTAAACAAAGCCGGAGGATACGACTCATCAGCAAATAAAAAATGGTCTGACTGATACTTTTCCTTAAGAGCTTTGACCTCACGAACCACATCGTGAGCCGATTTGCCACGGTACTGGTCAAAATACCCTTGTCCATGATCGCAAAAGGTACATTTCCCCCAATAACAACCC
>JAJDBO010000254.1 GCA_029261305.1 Nitrospirales bacterium | reverse complement strand
TGAATCCCCATTTGTCCGAGTCCAGCGGCCACGGCCACGGTTTTATGTGAGACCACCCAGCCCTTTCCAGGAAATTTGTCCATTTCCATGGGGAAGCCCATGGCAGGATTAAGGGCCCGGATACCCTGGCCTTCCAAATTTTTGACGATTTGTCGGGCGACATCATTAACATGATCACCGGTATGGTGAAATTCTAAGTTGGCAATGGATCGCGCAGGGCTTCGAATGGGCTCACGATTCATTTTGACCACAAAACTGATGAGGGTCTTGGTGTGAGGAAAGGCCTCCAGAATGTCCGCGCGATCCTTATCCAGTTCAGAACGATTCATTGACACCAATCCTACATCGTCTGCCCCGGCCTCAAGACACATTTGTCGAAGTGTCTCCTCATGTAATTCTGCTGGGTTTTGGGAATCCCTTGGATTTGATTGTTTCGGAAACTGAATATTGATCATGGGAAGTTCCGTGAGAGTAGACATGAGGGACTCCTTTTCGTTTTGGATAAAAGGTGCATCTGCACCTTTTAAGAGAAAAAATTTTACTTCCTTGCTATTTGAGTCGTGGCATGGCGCAAATCTTTTAGCAGACGGCCTGTTCGGTCCTTACCTAAGGATTGAACGACGTGTGTTTGGATTTCCTCCCATAAGGGCATGGCTTGATCTAACACTTTACTGCCCGCCGCCCGTAAGGTGACCTCTCGTTGTCGGCGATCCTTGCCTGGGTGAATGCGAAGATAACCCAGGCTCTCCAAGGGTTTCAGATTACGGGTTAACGTGGTGCGGTCCATGACCATGACGTCCGCTAATTGATTGATGGTGGCCGTGCCCAAATGACGCGTGACAGACAACAGGGAAAACTGCGTGGCTCGTAGGCCCGTGGGACGTAGAGCGTCATCATATAGTTGGGTCACCCAACGCGCGGTTTTTCGTAGATTAAAACACACACATTGCGGGACAAACAGAAATTGCTCGATTTCATTTTGAATCGCTGTCATAAATAGGAGTATATACACTCTTTTTCGTCTATGTCAAGAACCAGGGATTCGAATTTTGCTAAAAAAGGAGAATTGCGTGATAAGGAGAGAGGTTTCGGTAACTAGAACCCTAGTGTAAGCAGTGCCGAGCTGGAGCGATTGCGAAACCTGCAAAGGCAAGAGGCATAAGAACGTTTTTACCTTTAACCGGGAATGCAGGCTCTGGCGGACCCGGTGCCGGATGTCCAGGAATTAGGGAATGGATTTTTCCAAGGAATCTGAAGCCTTAATCCCTACATGACCAGCCAACTCAGTTTCCACCTGATCGATTTGATCGCCACTATTGTACAGCACCAGGTTTTGTAAATGCGCGAGGCTCTCTGAACCCAAGATTTTGGTGAATTGAATGGCTAGCCCTTCGGCATCGCTTCGGATCACCTTGCCTTCGGTTTGAATGCTCATGGTTTCCTCACCACCTTCGAGTAACAAGGAGACTTCGCATGGGGTGTCCGCCGGCAGACGAGTCGCACAGGTCAAAAACAACCCACTCATACTCACGTTGGATAAGGTGCCCGCAATGTCCACTGATTCGCCTGAGCGAAGTTCGGTGAGGAGATTCACTCGGACACGTGTAAATTCCCTACGGTTGTCTGATGATTCCATGAGGTACCTTGCCTCCTATGCGTTAGAAAGTTCTCGTTTCCACAGCGTCACACTCATTGGCTGGCCTTCGGATTCAAACTCCACGGCACTGACTCGATTGTTCCCAAGAATCTCCATTTCACTTTCACTGTCAGTTTCTAGTTCCACTTGCGGGATGGAAAGCTTACACGGCTCGGGGAGCAACGATTTTATATTCCCAGCGATGATGTTGGATATTTCGTACATGGCATCAATTTGATCTTGTTCTTGCACGGATTCCATTGAAATCGCAAAGATTTTCGAGGCGGCTATACGAGCCAAGGTTGATGTCCCATAAATTATGACTTGTCCCTCCCAGGCCCCTGAAATGTTGACTTGGCCTATAAAGACTGCTTCACCCTTTGATGAAAAAGGCTGGCCAGGAGTATGCCGAATGTCGAGCTCAAACATCGACGTCCAGGTCGCTTCCGTAATTTCTAAGATTTCTTCCTCTAAAAATTGCATGGTCGGCCCTTTCTCTATGGAGTTGAAACGAGTTGGTAGCAAGAAGTCCCATTGAGGGGGACCCGTTGAAATTGGTCATCTAGATTTAAGGTTGTTTCAGCACCGCCTAAGAACAAATAGCCATCAGGCTCTAACACCCCTCTGATTTTTTTGAGGATCTCCTTCTTCATTGCGACGTCAAAATAAATCAACACGTTTCGAAGAAAGACTAAATCCATTTTGGGGAGTGAAGGCCAGGACGCTGCGAGGTTCAGTTGCTTGTACTCAATCATGTTGATCAGGTCATCTTTCACGTGCCACGACATCCCTTTTTTGTCGAAATATTTTATGAGTAATTGAGCAGGGAGCCCACGATTGACTTCCAGTTGACTGTATTTCCCTCCACGGCACTTATCTAACATTTGAGTGGAAATATCGGTGGCAATAAATTTGAGGTTCCACGTTGCCAACTGAGGAAAATGTTCACGTAACACCATGGCCATGGTATAGGGTTCTTGACCACTGGAGCTGGCCCCACACCAAATGGTCAAGGATTTGGCGCTCGCTCGGCGTTCCAGGAGATCGGGAAGGACATGATCTTTGAGGGCATCAAAGGGATGCACATCCCGAAAGAAACTCGTCTCATTGGTGGTCATGGCCTCCACGACTTTTTGGTGAAGGGCCCCCGAAGGAGTTTTTCGTAAATACTCAGCCAGTTCTTCGATAGACGTATAGCCCGCCTCTTTGGCCACAGGGTCAAGCCTGGCCTGGATCAAGTAATCCTTTTCAGGTTCCAAGACGATGGCGGATCGAGTCAATACTAAGTCTCGAATGTATATCAAGGCATTTTCTGGAATCGTATCAGGCGAAGTCGTTGCCATCAGGCTTCCTTTCACAGATTAGGAATCACGTTAATTATGGAACGCAGCTATACACTATGAAGTCGTGAGGCTCAGGCAAGAGCCATCCTACTCTTTTGAACTCGGGAAACAATGGAATTGGCAATCAGGTTCAAGGGCAACACCTGATCAGCCAAGCCCGCATCTGATACCGCGCCGGGCATTCCCCAAACCACACTACTCGCTTCATCTTGGGCCAAAATTTGTGCGCCACATTCCTTTAGCACTTGGCACCCCCGAAGACCATCCTCACCCATTCCTGTAAGAATCACCCCCAAAGTCCGTCCTCCAAACACTTGTGCCACGGATCGGAATAACACGTCCACGGCGGGACGACACGAGTTTTCGGGAGGACCTTGATTCAAGTCTATTTCCATCCGCGTGCCCTTTTTGGTCACAACCATATGATAATCACCAGGGGCGAGCCACGCCTGACCAGGTTCAAGTACCATCCCCGCAGCACCTTCGTGTACGATGAGATTCCCTTTCGCGGTCAATCGATCAGCTAAACATTTGGTAAATACCGGAGGCATGTGTTGGACAATGACAATAGGAACGGGCAGGTCCTTGGGCAAAGCATCAAACAAATCGTTCAAGGCATTGGGCCCGCCCGTAGACACGCCAATGGCAACGATATCTACGGGAGATTGAGCTGCGGTGTTGTCGTTTTCCGGCGTTGAGGCAGGAGAGGCAACCCGAACGCGCGGGGGACTGGAAGGCACAGGCACATTGCCCAAACCAGGACATAAATGCTTAATTTTGGGAATCAACTCATCCCGAACACGTTGCATGGCCAAGGACGCGCTGCCAACATTGGCAGGTTTCGTCACATAATCATTCGCACCCCGCGACAACGCCTCTAAGGTTTCCCGTGCCGCTCGCTGGCTGAGGGTACTGAACATGATAATGGGGAGCTTATCGTATACTTTTCGGATCTCGGTAACGGCCTCCAGCCCATCCATCTCCGGCATTTCAATGTCCATCGTCACGATGTCCGGATTCACTTGCGGGATTTTGGCCAGCCCGATTTTCCCGGTCGCCGCCGT
>JAJDBO010000253.1 GCA_029261305.1 Nitrospirales bacterium | reverse complement strand
AGGAACTCGTTCCGAGGTGCAAGGCCACCTCTCCACTCAAACAACCCTCGCCCAAGAAGTCGATTCGGGACAGAGGCTCCGCCGCGCCCAAGGCGGGGAGAGAGAAGCTTGTGAAATTTTTTGTTCTCCTAAACTCTCAACTAAAGATTTGGCCCCAAAATCTAATTGGGAAAGAAAGTTTCAAACTCCGTTTGGCAGTTTCTTGTTGAGCCCACTCCAAAACCCTTTTCATCTCTTGCTCATTCATTTCGTTTCCTATTCTTTTTTGTGATTCTTCAGGAAGGGTGCTGTGGCTTTTATTCCCTCCTTCCCGTATAGAACGTTAAGTTCATTTGATAAGAGATCAATGTATAAGAAACGTTCTTTTTCAGCCTTCTCTCTTACAGAGGCGGTAGGATGTTGAACTATTATTATCTGCAAGCTCTCAATACATGAAGAAAGTGCATTCAATCGGGCACTGGTTTCTAACATTTCCGCTTGCCTTGTGAGGGATTGTTCAGACTTTTCTTGTGCTTTGGCAGAACGGGCCAATTGTTCTCGAGTGAGTGTGAGTTCCATACGCTGAAGAGCTAATTCTTTCCGTTGTAAAAGAATGGTGTAGATAATCCCGGCGAAGGCTAATCCGGAAAATAGGCTAGTCACGGATCCAAATAAATCTCCAAATTGGCCCCGTTGAGCTATGTCGGGATAACCCCACGTGATCAAGACCCAAGCGCCAATCCATAGAAAAACTACGGTCCCAATGAGTCCCACTAAGGGCGAAAGGCCAATACGATGATCTTGGGGGAAGGTTTCCTCTGACATAATTGCCTCGTTTAACAGTTACTTAAGTTCACTGAGGATTTGAGCTATTTCTTCACAGAAAGTGTGAATTTCCCCATAAGATTGATGGCAAAATTGTCTATTACTACTGTTGGAGAAAAAATCAACATTGGGGGGAAGTAAATTTTCGCCCTGGCCCTGGTAATTATGCCTTAAAAAGGAGGCAACGTTTTCCCGAAGTCGGTTATAGTTTTCACCGTACATACCAGTCGGGATAGCCTTGCGTTGGGTTTCGACCATCTTTTCAATGGAGTTTGTAATTCCACGAGCCTTGGCTATTAGAACAGCCTGTTCTTGGGTTTTATCCATTCAAGATAGTCCTTTTTATAAAGTGGTTTTGGTTAAAGAAAGAGAGGAATCTATAAATTTATAGTACCCAAAATGAGATAGCTGGAGAGTCCGCACTGGAATGGCATTATTAGACATCAGCCTGTCTAACCTTGGTATTCTTGGGTAGACAGGTAAAGACCTCGGTAAAAATATATTTCTTCCTGGCAGAAAACCTTTTTTGTATCGCTCTTCTCGGGTTTTTCCAAGATTGGAAATCTATAGACGGTTCATAGAGAACTAGATCATTGGACAGGGGGTCGGAAGCGATGACATTTAGCTCCATCTCACAACCCCCATATTTTAAAAGTCCAACTTTTACATTCTTTTTAACGAGATAGCCTTTCCAATCCAAATATTCAGCTAATGAGCCGTCGGGACACACAGGATAAACGCCTTGATTCAAATGATTCTGACTTTAACCTTATAATAGGGAGAATTGCAAAATCGAACCCTTCCCTTATTCGACCGATGTAAGGCATATTGACCAATGCATTACCACCTAGCATTATATACATTAATTTATCGTGAGGGCCTTCCATGACACTGATTCCCATCCCCGTCTTGGTCTCTAAGGCCCAAAAACAAAACTCGACTCTTCGCCCCCAAGGCTATTCGATCTCCGGGTTTATCCGTGCGTTCTTGGACCGGGAGTTGAAACAGGTTCAAACAAAATAAAGTATTCAAGACCCCACGCTCGGGACCATGGCCCGAATTGCGAAAGCGTTAAAGGTAGACGTGGTGGAGTTGGTGAAGTAGGAAATTTAACCTTTTCTTTTTCAAAGCCAAATGGAGGCTTTAATGCCTGATCAAGAGGAGACGAAAAATCAAGAATATGGTTTTGAAAACGATTCTAAAGGAACGCGATTTATTGACCCCGATGAATTAAAGCAGATTCTTTTTGAGCATAAAAAATGGGTTGATACAAAGGGTAAAGAAGGGGCTAAAGCTGACCTAGAAGGGGCGAACCTAGAAGGGGTCGATCTGCAAGAAACCGAACTTTCTAATGCCAACCTTCAAAACATTAACCTTCAAGAGGCTAACCTTGTAGGGGCATGCTTGGAGAAGGCCAACCTTCAAGGAGCAATCCTCGGATTGGCCAACCTAGAACGGGCTTGCCTAAATAAAGCTAACCTGCAGCTAGCCGACTTATGTGAGGCCAGTCTGAAAATGGCGGATCTACAGGAAGCCAACCTGACTCAGGCTTACCTTATGATGGCAAACCTGCAAGAGGCCATATTAAACAACTCAAACCTCCTGGAAGCGAACTTAGAAGAAGCCAGCCTGGTAAAAGCAAGCCTCCTAGAAGCACACCTGGACAAGGCTAATCTAATCCGAGCCACCTTGTATGAGGCCGACTTGCGAGGAGCTACCCTTCAGAAGGCCAATTTGAAAGGGGCCAACCTACAAGCTGCTATTTTGCCAAAGGCCGATCTGCGAAGCGCCAATCTGCAAGACGCCAAATTAAAAGAGACCAACCTTATTCATTCCAATATGCGAGATGCTGTCCTGATACGGACCCAATTGGAAGGAGCGGACTTACAAGGAGCGGATTTACGAGAATCCAACCTGATTGCAGCTGACCTATATGGGGCTAACCTTACTGATGCCAACCTCCAAGGGGCCAGTCTAATTAATTCTGATTGTAGGAATGCCACGCTTCATGAGGCTAACCTGAAAGAATGTGATCTGAGAAAGGCAATCGGATTACGCCTTGATTCAAATCCAATAAGAAATGCTCGGTTTTCACCAAACGCAGATGATCATTGGTCAATCCTGAGACGAAATTATACTGGACCAAGATTCTTCTTCCACTTGTTGTTCTTAATTATTTTTACATTGACCTATAGCGCAAAAGCCATGTTCTGGGTAGGTATCAATGATAGCCAAAAAGCTTTTAACTCCACACTAACCGAAATACACGAAGTCGCGACTAAACTAGAAAGCCAAAACCACCCGAGTTCCCTCAAACTTGCCGAGATTTTAAGGAAGCAAACAAACATCCAACCTTGCTTAAAACCGCAGTGCGATGAAAAAGTTGTTTGGAAAGTCTTAATAAGCGCTCATAAAGATTGGCCTTACTGGGTTCTCGCCATTTGTCTTATCGTATACAACGTTTGTCGCGGCATTTTAACTCGGTTAGTCGGCCCTCTTCGTGAGGAAGAAGAACGATCAGGGCACACACCACCTTATTATATCACCTGGCCAAGAAATCCGCGTTTTAGTTTAAAAATAATTGATCTATTAAAGTTTCTAATAAATATTCCAAAAATTATATTGCACTGGATTGAAGCCCCTACAGAGGCTTACGGATGGATGATTGGCCTTCATAGAATCGTACAAGCACTTCTCGTCGTGGCAACTGCTGCCGTAGCAATTCACGGATGGGATTTACTAGTAAACACTAGTGTGTTTCTACCCGCACAATGAATTGATAGAAGGGAAACGTAATGCGAGATTCTGGTCAGAGATACGGATACGGGATACGGGGCAAGTCTTTGTTTAACTAATACTTCTAAAATTTAAAAAGGGGACGCTACCCTTTAATCCACAAAAAGGGGACGCTACCCTTTAATCCACTCTGAACTCACAAGACGACCTCCAAGGTACAGAAAACCTGGATCCCCGATAAAGGCTTTCGGGGATGACGGCAGGGTGCATTGCCGGGCACATCTCTTTCTTTAGAAACCTAAAAAATAATTTCTGTTTCTGTTGCGTTGGGTGCGGCGGAGGAACCCCGGAGATCCTGCTCGGAGCAGGATTGGAGGGGCCGCGCACAGGCAAAAATGGTTTTGGGTCCTTTTGCCGAAACAAAAGGACCTCGTCGGCGGGGGCGAAACCCCGCTAAAATATTTTTCTCATGAAAGGACGTTACCCTCCCACAGTTCTCGCAGAAACTGACGCCAGGGTTTTATCCTAATTGCCCCATGGACACGCTCCACTCGTTCATTACAGACGACAATCGCTTGACGAGGTCCATATTCTTCGACGAATTTCTGAATCGGTTGAAGGTCGCGGGTATCCACACGATTTGTCCCTTTCACTTCAATGGCTACCTCGCCGTCCCCTAAGATGAAGTCCACTTCCAATCCGGATTTCGTCCGCCAAAATTGAATGGGATAACCCAGGTCTTGATACGAACGATACGCCACTAACTCCATTAAGATAAAATGTTCGAAGGCTCTGCCAAATTCCTCGCCTCGCTCCTCCTGTATTCTTCGCTTGACGATCGCCCCAGCCACCCCGACATCAAAGAGATAAAATTTTGAGGCCTTGGTAATCACCTGACGATTTTGCCTCCGGCGAAATGGCGTCACCACGACGCCCATGAGGGTGTCAACCAAGATCTGGTAATACTCTTTGACCGTCTTGGAATCGACTCCACAATCACGGGCAATATTAGAATAGTTCGTGATTTCTCCATGACTAAATCCCATGGCATCAAAAAATCGAGAAAAGGCTGGAATGTTTCGAGTCAGACCTTCGGCAAACACTTCTTCCTTGAGATAATCCTGAACATAGGCCTGCAAGGACTTTATCGCGTTGTCTTGAAAATAATGATCTGGAATCAATCCTTGATTTAACGCCCGCAGTAAATCGAATCGGTCGAGTTCGTGGGTCACAAGAGGAAACAACTCGTACCTCCACGCCCGTCCACCCAACAGATTGGCTTGTCCGCGTTTCAATTTCCTAGCACTGGACCCACACAGAATAAAGCGCCATTTTTTGTTCTCAATTAACCAGTGGACCTCATCCAAGATCTGTGGAACTTTTTGAACTTCATCGAGGATGATGGGTTCCCGAAGTACAGCCTTGTCCATGGCCAACAAACGTTCTCGGAGAAGAGCTGGCCGCTTGGTAAATTCAACGAAAATGTCGGTTTGGAGAAAGTCAAAGACCACGCTGTTCGGAAACGTGACTTTAAGGTAGGTGGACTTTCCTGTTTTCCGAGGTCCCCATAAAAAGGCTGACTGTCGAGGAGGAAGGTCAAGATTCAGGATTCTTGGCTTGATTTTCATTTTCGCATGTCAAAGCAAAATAGTAGGATAATTTAGGAGTATACTCCATTTTAGTTAAAATTACTAGATTGCAATCTGAACAGCAGTAGGGTGTGACCCTTTTGATTCTATAACCTCCCGCGTTGGGCGTGACAGAACCAACTTATTCGGGGAGGAAGGCGGAGGAACCCCTATGGGACCGCACAGGGGCAGAAATGATTTTGGGCCCTTTTGCCGAAACAAAAGGACCTCGTCGGCTGGGGCGAAACCCCGCTAAAAATAAATCCTACTTTTTTACAATGGAAAATTAAAGACTAAGGGGTAGGCTTAAAAAACAACGCAGAAAGCGGAGGAAGCGTAATTACCATCGAATACGGTTGTCCATGCCAAGGCGTTTCCTCAGCCGTCACCCCACCGCCATTGCCCACATTACTCCCACCATAAATGGCCGCATCACTATTAAGGAGTTCCTGATAATGTCCTGCCATAGGCACACCTAACCGATAGCCTTCTCGTGGCACCGGAGTAAAGTTAAACACGCAGATAATTTGGTCGGCCTGATCCTTGGCTCGGCGAATATACGAAAGCGTGGATTGATCGCTATCGTGCAGATCAATCCATTGAAATCCCGTCCAATCAAAATCTACCTGATGGAGCGCTGGCTCTTTTACATACAACCGATTCAGGTCCCCGACATACTTTTGCAAACCTTGATGAGGTTCATAGTCCAACAAATGCCACTGCAGGCTATTCTCATGATCCCATTCCCACCATTGCCCAATTTCCCCGCCCATGAAGAGCATCTTCTTGCCAGGGTGCGCCCACATATGGCCATAGAGAGATCGTAAATTGGCAAACCGTTGCCAGGGATCACCAGGCATTTTATCGAGCAAGGATTTCTTGCCATGCACGACCTCGTCATGGGAAAGGACTAACACGAAATTTTCCGTAAAGGCATAGACCAGTCCAAACGTC
>JAJDBO010000252.1 GCA_029261305.1 Nitrospirales bacterium | reverse complement strand
AATTAAAAGACCGTATCCGTTCACTGGTCAAGGAATGGAATTCTTAACATGCGACGCCCAGCCAATATGCTTGATATGTTTTCCGGCGGGTTATTTGAAGGAGTTAAACCTATGATGGTGACACGCGACCATTTGGTCCGGCATCCGGATCGTTGTACCCATAATGCTGTGTGTATTCCAATATGCCCAACTGGCGCCTGGCTATCCACACCACCCTATAAACTCGATGAATCACGCTGTTTGGAATCGTGCAGATTATGCCTGGATGCATGTCCCACCCAAGCCATTTATACGGTGTTTAAAAAAGGCGAAAAGGTTCTGGTGCCTCAACCGAAAGAGTAATACCCTACCCTATCGCTTTTCGAAAATGTCCCCAATATGCCGTACCCACATGTTTGCCACCAGCCGTGAAGGTGGTACTCAACACAATTCGGTACACTTCGAGTCGAGAAATTTTCAAGGTTTGCGTGTGATCAAGCATATTATCACAGGTCGTGATCAGGTGGAGAGTTCGAAGGGCAATAAGAATTGGCCACATACAGGCCAACCTCAGCCGGAGCTCAAAGCGCGGTATGGACATGGTGTAAAACCACCCTTGATCTAAATGCGCCAACGTAATGCCCACAAGTTTCTGAAGGACCGGACTAAACTTCGACATATTTTTTTTATCCAACAGGTCCTTGGGTTCCAGTCCCACGGCTTCCAACATTTCCAAGGGAATATAACAACGGCCTCGCCGCAAATCTTTTGGAAGGTCTTTTAAAATATTAGTTAGTTGCAAGCCTTTTCCATACCGAATTCCAATTCGAATTTTTTGCTCACGATCCCAATTTCGACGAATCCCTCGAAGATGGGCCCAGGCAAGATTGGTCCAAAACTCTCCAACGCACCCCGCCACTCGATAGGTATACGTATCTAAATCAGTCATCGTGGGGAGCGCCTGCAATTGAGCCTCCGACTCCCCGGGAAACACATTCAGATCCATTTCCATTCCACTAATGAGGGTTGGAAGCACCTGACGAATTTCCTCTTGATCTTCTGAGTCGAGCCTTTCATAAATTTGAAAACAGGTTTCCAAATTTTCGAGTAATTTCCGTTCTCCGGGGTGCCCCTGTTGCGGGGCCATCATCGCTTGCACTGAACCAATTTCATCCCAATTTAAACTATCTCTCACAAATTGCAGTTTAAATTGTTGAAGAAACATCACTCTCGCACTTCTGTCTACCTGCCCAGTATCAGCGATCGTGTCGGCGGCCCGCGCAAAGAGATAGGCCAAACCCACCTGCTTCGATACCCGAGATGGCAAGACTGCTAACGTGAGATAAAAAGACCGTGACACCTGCTTGAGGACATCATGGAGGAGGTACGCTTCGTTAGGCTCTTGGCTCATCATAGGAGATTACCGGACTTCAAGGGTGCCTTCCATTCCTTCTTTTCGATGGCTAGGGAAAAACAGCAATTGCTTGTCGCAATAAAAAGTGTAGGTTCCAGGAGTAGTCAATAATAGTTGAAAATTCACGGCATCTCCAGCGCTGATATCCATTTCATGATGAAACCCCATGGCTGGATTATCAATCACAAAATTATGTGGAATGAGAAATGAATGGTTTTCTAAACGGATGGAAATAGGTTTGTCGGCTTGAACAATAATATCACTAGGAGAAAACGAATAGCTTTCCATAATGATGGTGACCCGTTGTACGCCATCCTCTCCTGGGGTGAGAGTCACCGGAGAGGGTGAATCAGCCATCCCAGAGATTGGAGTAAATGAAATCAGGAGAAGCAATCCTATAAAGAAGAGACCAAAATATTTCACCAGCAACCGAGAGCCAATGGAATCCAAATTTTCCATATCACTTTCACCTCACTGATAGCCAAAAATTCTGTTAAAGTGAGCAGTAACAAAAAATATACAAAAGACGAATCATACTGCTAATATATAGATCAGGAAGTTGAAGGCCAGTCTTGACTCCCCAAAAAATGGTATTATATATCAAATAGTTAACAAAATTGATTGAACTTTTTTGGGGTGTGTGCTGAGCAGGACCGATAGAAGGACAAAATCTCACAAAATTCCCTAGTTAAGGGACGGACATAAAATAGCCAACAAACTGCAAAGAACCCAGTTATCACATTGAGGTTGATAAGATTTCTAGAGGAGGAACTACATGAAAAAACTTAAAGGTATTGGACTGCTGTTGTTATCCAATATTCTCATCATTGCAACACTTTCGATTACTTTTACTATTCTATCTCAAGTTCTCTTGCCATTTTTTGGCATAGACATCCGTGGGATTGTATCAGGGTCAAATCTCTTATTTGCAGCATTTTTTGGCTTTGGAGGGGCCTTTCTCAGTTTGGCCATGTCAAAAATGCTCGCCAAGAGGATGGTGGGCGCCTCCCCTCTTACCCAGCCTCAAACGCAGGCAGAGGTGCTAGTGTTTGAAACCATTCAAAAAATTTCAGAACGCCTCAAAGTTAAGATGCCTGAGGTATATATTTATGAGTCTCCAGACCCCAATGCCTTTGCCACCGGGCCTTCAAGGAATAATTCCATGGTGGCAGTCTCCACTGGGCTTTTGCAAAATTTGAATCAAAATGAAATCCGGGCCGTCCTAGCTCACGAAATGGGTCATGTGTACAATGGCGATATGTTCACAACCACAGTCTTGGCCGGTTTAATGAATACCTTCGTGTATATCATTGCCAATATCATTTACCGATTTTTGGCCGAACGGAGCGAGGGTCTCGCCTTTGTAGGGTACTTTATCATCCATATGGCCCTTTCATTCCTGGCCATGATCCCCATTAGCTGGTGGTCACGCCGCCGGGAATTTTCCGCAGATAAGTTTGCCGCGAATACTGTCGGAAAAGAACATATGATCTCAGCACTTCAGTCAATCGATCGCTGGGTCAATCAAGTCCAATATCAGTACCATTCTGAAGATGCTCTGGCCACCATGAAAATCTCAGGTCAAACTCGAAGTTTCATGCAAATATTCTCTACCCATCCACCAATTGCAGCGCGAGTGGAAGCACTGCAATCGTTAAAATAAGAAATAGTCACAATCCATTCATGAAAGCCGTCGGTAAGATTACTTACCGACGGCTTTTTTGTGTGACCTAGTATTGACCTTTCAAGCCCACCAATCTCAACGATATCAAGGGGCTGACCCAAAACACTAGTTCGCGGACTTACCCTATCTCCCCATCCCGCCTTAAATGTTCAACATCCGAGTCTTGGAGCCCGAAGAGGTAAAAACATGAGTATTTCCATAGCCTTGCAATTCACATTTGGTATTTCACTAGGAGAATCTTTAAGGACCAATTGTTCCCCAGGTCATCTTTATTTTAATATAGGATGACGATTCATTCAGGAGAATATCGAAAATGAAAATCATCGCTAAGAAATCTTTCCTTCTCGTCGTCGCTTTACTATCGATTGGCTCCGTAGAAAACATGGCCTATGGTGGCCATGGTGCAACCAATGTTCTGCGTCAAAATTTGGGAGAGCTCACCGAATTGGCGGATATCATCCTAGTTGGCAAGGTAATTGAAATGACGGATGGGATTTCCGACCACAAACTTCCTTACACCGAAATCACATTTGAAATCAGCCGCTCATTAAAAACAAATACAACAGACCTTACCACTCGCCCTAAATGGGAACGCCCACGCAAGGGAATTCGACAAAATCGTCGCACCTTTACCTATCGACAATTTGGACTATTGAAACCCCGAGATATGGGCGATGGAAAAACCCTGGCCGTGACCCTAGATGGGTTCCCAAAGTACACAATGAACGAAGAAGTGATGGTCTTTCTCTATAAACCTGCAAGCCAATCAGGACTTCGAACAACAGTAGGATTAGCTCAAGGGAAATTTTCTATCAAAAAAGGAAAAATGAAAAACATCATTAACAACCGCCAGTTATTTTCCAATATGGAGGTTGAAAGAGAAAAGCTCCCAATGGCTGAAAAACATATGTTGACACAGCGCTCAGGACCATTGGATGCCAACATGATGATTAATCTGGTTTCCCGCGCCGTCAAAGAAGGTTTATTTAAACGTTTTAATAAAGCCAAAAAATGAATTTGGTATTCAAAAAACCATTTCTGGCAATCCTTTGTGGACTAATTCTTTTGACCACGCCTCTCATATCTCCGGCGGGTGGACCGATTTCCCTATTCAACAGTGGCACACCATATTTATGGGGAGGAGGAGCCTTTGCCACATTCCCAATTCCATATCTGAAAGATTTGGGTCCCTTAGGACCCCTCACAAACAATGAAGCCGATGCCTTAACCATTTTTAGCATGAATGAATGGGATACTGTTTCCAATTCGACATTTTCAGTGATTGACGGCGGAGATACCCCATTTGATATTACAGCGGCCAACGCATCCGACTATCTTTTTAATTTTCATGGAGCAGTCATTGATGTGGTCTACGACCATGATGGGAGCATTTGCACGGCAGTATTTGGATGTCCCCCTGGGGTTCTTGGGTTGGGGGGACCCATATTTCAAGGGACAACCGTTCCAGAAATTGCCTCAGCCCTAGTGCTCATGAATGGAGCAGCCATTGATCCTTCAGATACTGGAGGGGTTGCCTATCGAGTGGTATTCAGCCAGGAATCTGGACATGCCATAGGCCTACATCATGACCAAACCAACGGGGCCGTGTCGTTTTTTGGAGATGAATCCTCTCCAACCGGATGCCCTAGTGTTGGGACACCCGCGTTCTCAAACTTTACGGCCATGTATCCTTTTGCAAGTGTTTCACCTTTGGGTCCTGGTGCCCAAGCCGCTTCAATCAATCACCCAGAAGACCTCGATGCATTGTCGAGAATTCACCCTGTCGCAAACTATAACGCCACAACTGGCACCATTACTGGCACCGTCTTTCAATCCGATGGTGTGACACCGATCAATGGCGTGAATGTCATCGCGCGAAGCGTAACCGATCCATTTGGAGATGCCCGCTCGACAATAACGGGCGACATGGATTGCAATTCACCTGGATGTAAATGTTTTGATGACCCTCTTTGCACTCCGAGTAATGCGTTCCAAGGAACCTTTGTCATTACCGGTTTGACCCCAGGGGTCAACTACACCCTTGCCATCGACAATATCGTCGACGGAGCATTTCCCCAAACTCCAGCCCCGGCATTTACTGAAGAGTATTGGAATGACACCTCAGAGTCCGGTAATTCGTCCACGGACAATCCATGTGATCTCACTCCAATCACTGCGAGTGCGGGCACAACGGTCACGGCCGATTTCATTCTGAACGCGCCCGATACCACGAGCCCAACCGTCACCATCAATCAAGCCGCTGGCCAAAGTGATCCCACCAATGCCACGATAATTAATTTCACCGCTGTCTTCAGCGAACCCGTCACCGATTTCGCTAACGGGGATGTTACCCTTAGCGGCACGGCAAGTGCCAACACAGCAGTCGTCACCGAAGTCGCACCCACTGACGGCACCACCTACAACGTCGCTGTCAGTGGCATGACAACCCCTGGCACCCTAATCGCTACAATCCCGGCAGGTGTGGCAACTGATTTCTCTAGCAACGATAACGTTGCATCAACAAGCACCGACAACTCCGTGACCTTTGCTACCTTGCATACCCTCACAGTGGATTTTCTACCCTTCAGCAGTGGAACCGGAACGATAACAAGCGATTTAGGCAACATCAATTGCCCAGGGGTGTGTTCAGATGAATATTCCGAAGGAACCACTATATTGTTGACGGCCAATCCAGGACCTAACTCTGCATTTGGGGGTTGGGAAGAGGGTGGGATCTGTCATGGGACAGATCCTATAATCCCCAACTGCAACGTAACCATGAATCAAGCAGAGACGGTCAAGGCTGGATTTCTTCCTTTGCATACACTGACAATAGAATTCGCAGGTAGCGGCACTGGTACTGTAACAAGTAATCAGGGGAATATTAACTGCCCAGGCATGTGTCAGGACAAATATATTCAGCATTCATTGGTGAGCCTCACTGCTCAAGCTGACCCAGGTTCTGTACTCACTGGTTGGATTGGCACAGACAACTGTGACAGTGCATTCTGCGATGTCCTTATGGAAGATTCCTATACCATGACTGCTATTTTCGAACCAACACAAGAAATAAGTGTGAGCATGGTTGGTAGCGGACACGGGTCAATAGTGAGCGATGTCGGTAACATCAATTGCCCCGTTCAATGTAATTCCGTCGCAGGCCAAGGAACCGTCATAACCCTCTCAGCCATTCCTGATTCAGAATCGGTGCTTACAGGTTGGAGCGGCGGAGGATGTAGTGGCGTAAGTCCCTGCCAAGTGACCATGACCCAAGCCCACCATGTTGAAGCAACATTTTCTACCCTTTTCCCTACACCTCCCCCATGGAAACTTTCAATTAACAAAATTGGAGAAGGAGGGGGCATCATTACAAGTACTCCCTCTGGAATTGACTGTGGTTCCGACTGCAGTGAAATATATTCTGATCCCGTTGCCATAACCTTCACCCCAACACCGGATCCGGGATCATATTTCGCCGGTTGGATGGAAGATGGGCCATGTCGCAACAGTATCCTCCATATGTCAAAAGACACCACATGCACAGCCGTATTTTCTTTGTTAGGCAATCTCACATTAATTAACGCTAATAATGTGGGGGGAGCAGACTCCTATGGCACTACTAGCTTTTATTCCTCAATGACCCCTGATGGAAGGTATCTAGCGTTTAGTTCAAATTCCAACAATCTCGTACAGGATGACACCAATGAAAAACGAGATGTTTTTGTCTATGATCGACAAATTGGAGATTTCTCAAGGGTAAATATAAGCAGCTCAGGAACAGAATCTAATGGCCCGAGCGAAACCCCAAGCATTAATGCAGACGGTCGTTTTGTGGCATTTTATTCATCTGCCACCACTCTTGTACCCAACGACACGAATGCCACCGGTGATATCTTTGTGCATGATCGTCAAACGGGAATCACCACACGTATCAACCTAGCAAGTGACGGAAGCGAAACAAATGGTACAAGTCTTGATCCAGTTATCAGTGCAAACGGTCAATATGTTGCTTTTTCGTCATGGGCAACGAATTTGGTTCCCAATGATACAGATAGTTGGGATGTGTTTGTATATGAGCAAGCAACTGGATCAATCGAAATAGTTAGTATCAATAGCAGCGGAGAAAAAGGTAATGACTGGAGCCGCAATCCGGTTTTAAGTGCAGATGGTCGATGGATAGCATTTCGATCCAGAGCAACCAATTTAGTGCCAGATGATACGAATGGTAAAGAAGACATCTTTGTTCATGATCGACTCACCGGAACAACTTCTCGAGTGAGCATCAACAGTAATGGATCAGAAGGTATGGGGGGAGCTTTGGGGAGGCCTAGAATCAGCGCCGATGGCAATTTGATTGCCTTTGAGCACTCAGCACCCGACTTAGTTATAGAAGATACGAATAGTACAACCGATATATTTGTGCACGATCGGTTAAATGCCACGACATCCATAGTGAGTGTGAGTAGTTTTGGGGATCAGGGAAATAGTATTAGTGGCCCATTTGATATAAGTGCAGATGGTCGATTCATTGTATTTGAATCTCAATCAACTAATTTAGCCCCAAGCGATGTAGATTCAGATACCAGTATGTTTCTTCATGATCGCCAAACCGGCCTTACGACACAACTCGATGTCAACAACACCGAGGAACCTTCCTATGAATACAGTCATAATCCAACCATTAGCGCAGACGGAAGGTTTGTAGCCTTTTTCACTCAAGTATGGCTCGGGGATCTATTAACGGAACCCACGGAGGACTTTTTTATCTTGGAACGAGTTGGGTCGATCAGTCCACCCCAAACCCTCTCTATATCAATAGCGGGGAGTGGAGTTGGCGCGGTGAGCAGCACACCTTCGGGCATTAATTGCGGCACAACATGTTCTAAGTCATATCTTGTGGGAACGCTTGTAACATTAACAGCTTCGCCAGAACCCGGAACAGAATTTCTTGGATGGTCTGGCGACGGATGTAGTGGGATCAGTACATGTCAAGTCACCATGACTCAAGCACACAATGTGACAGCAACTTTTTTCACTGATACGGTCAATCCCACTCTTACGATTAACCAAGCCGGGAGCCAACCCGACCCGACAAACGACTCGACCATCAATTTTACCGTTGTCTTCAGTGAACCCGTTACGGATTTCACCAGCGGTGATGTCATGCTGAGTAGCACGGTAGGTACCCTCACAGCTAGTGTCGCCGAAAGCGCGCCGAATGATGAGACGACCTTCAACGTCGCTGTCACAGGTATGACTACTAGCGGTACGGTCACGGCAACTATTCCTGCCGGTGCAGTCATTGATAGCTTCGGCAATGGGAATACCGCTTCCACCAGTTCAGACAACACCGTCACCTACTCGACCGATACTATAGGACCCACAGCCACCATCAATCAAGCCGCCAGCCAACCCGATCCCACGAACGCTTCCCCTATTAATTTCACCGTCCTCTTTAGCGAACCCGTGAGTGATTTCGCCACCGGCGATGTCACCTTCATTGGCGCAGAAGCGACCACGGGCAACGTCTCCGAGATTTCTCCGAATGATGGGACCACCTATCACGTCGCAGTCATGGGCATGACGACTACCGGAACCGTGACCG
Organism: Nitrospirales bacterium; assembly: GCA_029261305.1. The sequence goes on along the minus strand of JAJDBO010000252.1, from coordinate 532 downwards.
CATCCATTTCCGCCAACGTGGCGACCGATAGTCTTGGCAATGCCAACTCGGCCTCCACCTCGACTGATAACACTGTCGCTATCGATCTAGGCATTCCTGTCATCACCACACCAGGACCGTTGACTGTTATGGCGGTTGACACGGACGGCACCCCAGCTACCGCCCCCCTCATTCAAAACTTCCTCAACGGGACAACGGCCTTAGACAATGTCGACGGGGACCTTACGAGTTCTATTTCAAATGACGCCCCCGCTCAATTCCCTTTGGGCGACACAATTGTGTCGTTTAGTGTCACCGACAGTGTTGGGAATACAGGCCTGGCCCAAGCAACGGTCACCGTTGTTGAATTAACTGCGGGAGGGATTCCACCACCAAACTTCAAGGTCGCGTTTATCGGTGATCAAGGTTTGGGGCCTAATGCCCAAGCGGTTCTCCAGCTCATTCAATCTGAAGGGGCTGATATGGTTCTTCATCAAGGAGACTTCGATTATATCGATGATCCCGATGCATGGGACCAACAGATCGACAGTGT
>JAJDBO010000251.1 GCA_029261305.1 Nitrospirales bacterium | reverse complement strand
TTCCCTGAAGCCCTTGAGCAATATCGTGCCGGTCTGCAATTTGATGTGAAATCTGATTATTTGAAGTTTCGAATGGCCAGCTTGCATTTCACGTCAGGAAACATTCAGAACACGATCAATTTATTAGAGCAGATTGATGTTGGAAGGCTGAGTGACCCTACGGTATTCACGCAGATGGCCAAAATGTTTGCGGGTGCAGGAAAACATGATCGTGCCCTTGAATTATTTGATCAGGCTATAGAAAGACAACCGGACCGGCCTCAAAGCTATGTTGAGAAGGGTATTTTCTTACTGAATGGAAAACAGTTGACGGAGGCGGGAAAGATGTTTTCCCGAAGCATTGAACTGGTCCCCCATGTGCCGATTGGCTACTTTTATTTAGGGAAAGTGCTTCGGGCGCAAGGAAAAGACGAGGCAGCCCAAGATGCCTTTCGAAAGACTATTGAGCGTGCCCCGCACTTTGAGCGTGGGCATCAGGAGCTATTTCAGTTGCTGGAGTCGGGTGGGCAGGTGCCTGATGCCGTGAAGGTGTTGGAGGGATATCTTTCGGAAGTCAATCCTCACCATACCAAGTTCCGTCAAGAACTCGTGCGATTGTTGCTGAGCCAAAAACAGTTTGAACAGGCGCTGCATGAGTTAGAGTTTATGATTGAAGAGGATCCTGACGATTTGAATGCGCAAGTGCGTCGAGCGTTGGTGTTTGCGGAGATGAAAGATACTTCTCGTGCGATTGAGGAGATGACCAATATCGTCACCATTAATCCCTCAAAATTGCAAGTGCGGGATTATTTGGGATTGCTCCATGAACAAGTCGAACAATTTGAAATGGCTATTGGTGTGTATAAGACCAATATAGAATTAGATCCAACTTTTTTTGATAGTCGCATTCATCTTGGATATCTTTTTTATCGACTCAAGCGTTATGAGGAGGCCGTTCCCCATCTTCGACATGCGATTGAGTTAAATCCTGGGAATGCCGAACCTCATCTATTGTTAGGGCTGACGTTTTCCCAATCCGCGCAACATCAGCTTGCCGTAGAAACTTTTGAGAAGGGCCTTGAACGACATCCGAAAAATGTGGATTTACGATTTAACCTTGGTGCGGCCTATGACAAGGTTGGACGATTTCCAGATGTGGTCAGAGAAATGGAAGCGGTCCTTGAAATTAAATCGGATCATGCCGATGCGCTTAACTATTTAGGCTATAGTTACGCGGATCGTGGCGTGAATATTGAACAGGCTGTGGCTTTAACTCAACGAGCCGTCACTCTGAAGCCAGAGAATGGGTACTATATCGATAGCCTAGGCTGGGCATTGTTTAAAATGGGCCGAATCCAAGAAGCTCTTCATGAGATACAACGAGCTGCGGAATTGGTCAAAGATGACCCTGTAATTTTTGAGCATATGGGCGAAATCTATCTCAGCCAAAATAATCGTGAAAAAGCCAAACAAGCTTGGGTTCAGTCAATGGCATTGGATCCAAAAAATAGCAAACTGAAAGATCGTTTCAAGGAAGTCGGTTTTGGTGATCCGCGTGGTTTGGTGGAAGAGTCATCCTTACCGCCACAGGTCAGCCAATTTACCGAATAGCTTCATTAGAGTTTTTTCTGGCTCTGTATGACGGACCCGTTCAGGATGAATGGTGAAGTTAGGTAAGAGGTATGCCGATCATAGGTACTGACGAGTTACCGTGGGTGGCTTGGCGAAAAACCACAATTCGTCGCACAATATCGATAAGGAGCTTGGTATGACCAGTGTGTCTCACCGTCAACGCGGGTTCAGTTTAACTGAGCTGATGATCGTGGTGGCTATTATTGGGGTATTGGCGGCGATTGCCATTCCTAACTTTATGAAATATCAGGCGAGGGCTAAGCAATCCGAAGCGAAAAGCAATTTGGTGGCCCTTCACACTGGAGAAATCGCCTATTTCGCTGAAAATAATAATTATATCGATGATTTCAATGCGATTGGATTTGGAGTCACTGGTTCTTCTCAGCGTTATTACTATGAACTAGGAAATTCTAGTTTAGGAACTCTTCCTCCAGGATGTACGGCTTCCACACTTGATGGCGTATCAGGTTCCGGCTTTACGGCTGTTGCGATTGGAAATATCGATGGAGACCCAACTTGTGACGTGTGGACCATTGATGAAGGAAAAACCTTGGTAAATGTGATTAACGATGTCTCTTCCTGAATGACTTACCACCAACTTCCATCACCCCATTTCTCTTGACACTTCTTTCAACCCTTTGCTATAAGCCACCAGGCGTGGGACCATGTAACATTGCTGCTGTGCAAAACGGTCCTATGTAGTTGATTTCATGGCTGTTCTGTTCAGCCTCCTTTCTTATTCTCAATTACCACACGTTTTTCATATGGACCTATTTAAGAATCTTCTGGGACGGTTGTCCGATAGCTTTTTTTCCACTGTTCCCGTGGGGTTGAATCCACGTCCGCGGAAGAGAAAAAGTCCCTCTCTCAAATTAGTCTCTGATAATCCTCATCCAGAATCTATCATTGAGAATTCGCAGGGTCGGTCTGGCCATTCTACTGTTGGCCATGCCGAGGCTCTCGAAGAGGCACTGAAACGAAGTAAATCTTGGTTGTTGGATCAACAGGATCCTGATGAAGGATTTTGGGTTGAAGAATTAGAGGCCGACACGACCTTGACCTCTGAATACCTGATGCTTCGTCGATATCTTGGTCTTGTTGATACAGATCGTGAAGCCAAGGCGGTTCGGTATTTGCGACACACTCAATTAGACGATGGCGGGTGGCCGATTTTTAACGGTGGCCCCATAGATATTAGTGCCTCGGTCAAAGCCTATTTTGCCCTGAAATTAGGTGGTGTGTCCCAAGATGACCCATGCATGCAAAAGGCCCGTGAAGCCATTTTGGCCAAGGGCGGAGTGGTTTCGGCCAATGTCTTTACTAAAATCACGTTGGCTATTTTCGGGCAGTATGATTGGCAAGGAATCCCGAGCATGCCGCCGGAAATTATGTTGGCCCCCAAAGGATTCTATTTTAATATTTATGCCGTGTCCTATTGGTCTCGAGCTGTCATTATTCCATTGCTCATCATCTTTGCTTTTAGAAAGGAATGCGAGATTTCCTCTGAAGAGGGTATTGACGAGTTGTTTCTTATTCCCCGTGATCAGGTTCGGTATCGTATTGAGCCGCCGTTCAAAAAAGATCCGACGTGGATCAGTTGGAGAAACTTCTTTGTCTGGGTTGATGGAATTTTGAAAATGTATGAACGATATCCTCTTACCTCGTTACGAAAGAGAGCAGTTAAAAAGGCGGAGGCCTGGATGCTTGATCATATGAAGGGGGATGGGGGAATTGGGGCGATCTATCCAGCGATGGCCAATTCAGTATTTGCTTTGAGAGCGCTGGGGTATCCTACGACTCATCCCCTGATTGCTAAAGCTTTACGCGAAATTGAAGCTTTGGAAATTGAAACCCCGATGACGGAAAATGGGCAACACCTTGATCAGCTTCATCTGCAGCCCTGTCATTCTCCTATTTGGGATACCGCGTTGACATTAAATACCTTAATTGAAGCCGGACTTCCTTTGGACCATCCTGCGTTCATTCGTGGGACTGCTTGGTTGAAATCATACCAAACATCAACCGTTGGAGATTGGATAGTGTCCTCACCCACCGCCAAACCTGGAGGATGGTATTTCCAATTTGAAAATGAATGGTATCCCGATGTTGATGATACCGCGGCTGTGGCCACAGCGTTAACGAAGTTGGCCGATCATCATCCGGCAGATGATGACGACGCCATTCAACGAGGTAGTCAATGGGCCTTGGCCATGCAAAGTTCCAATGGAGGATGGGGTGCGTACGACAAGGATAACGATCGGTTGATTTTCAATAAAATTCCCTTTGCCGATCATCAGGCCTTATTGGATCCACCAACTGCTGATTTAACCGGGCG
>JAJDBO010000026.1 GCA_029261305.1 Nitrospirales bacterium | reverse complement strand
ATGGCATTCCAAAATGCGGCCTCGGCCATACAGCTTTGTTCAAGACGTTGGTCTCGAAAATTTCCTGCAAAGCACGTGTAGTCTTTCAGCTCACCGTCAGTGAAATCTTTGATGTATTGTGAGATGTCGGTTGCAGTCTGGCTCATGAGAACAACATGTCCCTTCCTAAAATATTGTCCGTCGTGAAAGTTATATCGGACGATTCCCCAGTGGATCTTAACCCCCTTTTGAGGAGAAAAAATACAATGCGTCTAGGGCAATGTTTGTCGGTAATTATTGTGTAAGATGAATGAATTGGTGTGAAAGGGTATGGCCTACAATGTGAATCAACGCGACCGTGATGGGTAAAGAAAATCGTCGGGGGCCAGCACTGCCAGGATTAAGATAAAGCATGCCGTTGTGTTCAGTTGTTGTCGGTTTATGGGAATGCCCGGAAATGATAATGGTGAATGGCGAATGCATTGGATCACTTTCAAATTGTTTGACATTGTGAATCACGAAGATGTGATGGCCGTGAATGGTGGTCGATTCCGTCTCCGGTAAGGAGTCAGCCCACGGGTCTTGGTCATTATTTCCCTTGACCGCGAGTACCGGGGCTAAGGTCTTGAGTTGGGTGAGGACGTTCGGATGGCCAATGTCTCCCGCGTGAAGAATGAGTTTCGAGCCAGCTAGTGCTGTTAAGGCTTCTGGGCGAAGGACCCCATGTGTGTCCGAAATAACGCCGATTGTAGTTTTAGGAGGTGATTCGGGGGCACGGGAAATCATCGGCTGGTTAATTATTTTACGAATACACCATCAAGGCCAGCCCGAGGAGGGCCAGGCAGAGTGCCACAATGCTGATGATGAGTGTTCGTCTTAGGATAATGTGGATGGTCGCGATTTGTTGAGTAAGGTTGTCGATCACCTCTAACTGTCGTGCAAGGGTGTGATCGATTTCGTTGAATCGTTCTGCCAACGTTTCCTCTTGTGATTTGATGCCTTCCTGCTGATTTCTCATATTGGAAACAGTGGAGATAATATCCGGGATGCTGGGGGCAACCAATTTGAAGAGAAATTTGGCAATGGGCCAGGCAGCAGGCATACAGGATCTTAGCGTGACTGAAGGGAAAAGAGAAGGGGCTTTTTTTGAAGAACCATTATGATCGCGTTAAACATAGGCTAACCAAAGCGCGTTCTTCGGCCTCTGTACCCACTTCACCATTTAATCGAGCGTCTAACAGTGTGTCCAGAATTTTTTTGTACAGGGGGCCAGGCTTGATTCCCATGGATTTCAAGTCATTTCCGTTCAGGATTGGTTTGACCTGTAGGTAGTGAGTGAAAAATGCGGAGATCTTTCGTTTGCCTGCCTCGGATTTGGTTTTGGCCATCAAAAATACTAATACCTCATCGGGGAGTTCACACAGGAGGCGATATGTTTCTGAGGGTTTTACCGTTTGCCGCTGGGTAAGTGTGCGAAGGCAATTTGTAGACCCTCTTCCGACCCATGTAATTTTTTTGACTTGTCGGACAGGAAATTTTAGTCGAGAAAGTGTTTCATGGATTTCTTTCGCAGGGAGCATATCCATAAGTGCCATGAAATAGACCACCCAGGGTTCTATGGCCCGATCGAGATACAGTAGAGAATGCCACTTCAGCGATTCTTCGACGGTTTTGAGGAGGCGGGCTAATTGAGGAGACCATTTCAACTGGGGGTGAATGAATTTTAAAAGATCCAACTCCGCCATTCGAGCCAAGCTTTTCCTTGGCTCCTTTTCGGAAAACAACAAGATTAACTCATCGAGGAGTCGTGATGGGGAGAGGCGTTGGAATAAATCCATTTTTACCGCTCCCTTGATCAGAGTCACCGTCTCTTTGCCAAGACGAAAAGCCAACCGTTGCTCAAACCGAATGGCTCGAAACACTCTGGTAGGGTCTTCGATAAAACTTAGACTGTGCAACACACGAATAATTTTATCGTGGAGATCGCGCTGTCCTCCGTAGAAATCTACCAGTTCCCCAAACCGGTGGCTTTGCAAGCAAATCGCCAGGGTATTAATCGTAAAATCTCGTCGATATAAATCTTTCTTGATCGAACTTTGCTCAACCGTGGGAAGAGCTGTAGGAAATTCATAATACTCGGTGCGAGCGGTGGCCACGTCGAGTTTAAATCCATCAGAAAATGTCACCGTGGCTGTTCCGAAGCGCTCATGGACTTTCAAGCGAGCCTGATGTTCTCGCGCCAAGTTTCGAGCAAAGGCAATACCGTTACCTTCTACCACAAGGTCGATGTCGAGGTTGGGTGAGGTAAGGAGCAGATCGCGTACGAAGCCACCCACTGCATACAGTCCCACTTGGTTTTTCTCAGCGAGTTCTCCGGCTGCCTTGAGGAGCGTGAGCACCTGGTCTGAGAACCGCTCTTTAAGGAGAGAGCGAAGGTTTCGTTGTTTTTTGAAGGGTACATGTGCCTGCCCCTTTGCAGGAGCCTGCGCGGCTTCGAGGATGTCGTGATGAAGCGCACGAAGCAGATCGGTTCGCGTAATCACGCCAGCTATTCGTGTGCCTTTTACAATTGGGACAAATCGTTGATTTCGATCCAGCATGTGAGACTGGACTTCGTCAAAAGAGGTGTCGGGAGTTGCGGTATAAATCTCAGAGAGCATGACTGTCTCAATGGGAGTGTTAGTAAATTTGTGAAACAAGGCCTTTTGAATGGTCTCACGAGTGACGATTCCTTGAAATCGATTTTTTGCACACACGACGGGCAAAACGTTCACTCCTAATCGTGTCATGCTTCGTTCAGTTTCTAGAACGGTTGTGCCCTCTTGGACAAACTTGACCGGGGTCGTCATGACATCACGAGCTTTGAGCGTGGGGCCCAAAGTGTCTCGCAAATGTTCTCGCAGTTGTTCTTTGACTTCCACCAAGGTTTGGCCTTTAACAATGGCTGAGGAGGCATTGACATGCCCGCCTCCACCGAATTTCTCCGCCAAGCGTCCCACATCGATATCATTATGGCGGCTACGCGCGACAATTTGAATCTTATCTTCCATCATCATTGCCGCGATAATGGCATCATACCCTTCCAAGTCATTGAGCTTGCGCGCCACTTCTGAAAGGTCGCCTTTGAAACGGTCATACGCGCTGGCTGTCAGAAGAATTTTCCTGCCGTGCAGGTAAAGAGTTTCGCTAGATAGCAGGAGGTCATTGAGAAGAGTGATTTCTTCCGGATCGAGATGATTGTGCAGGATATCAGACACCACATTGAGATCGGCTCCCGCACGTAGAAGGGCGGAGGCGGCATC
>JAJDBO010000250.1 GCA_029261305.1 Nitrospirales bacterium | reverse complement strand
GGAGCTGCCGGAGGAGATCAAAGAGGTATTGTTTCAGCCCTATATGTCGGACGACGGAAATCAACTCCGCTTTTCAATACGAGTCTTCGAATCCGACCCGTCGCTCCAGCGTGAGGCGTTGTTGAAAAAAATCCGGCAGGCATTGACAACCGAAATGGATCTTCATGAAGACCAGGTTCATCTCACCGGGATGCTGGTGTTATACAACAACATGCTGCAAAGCCTGTTCCGGTCGCAAATCCTCACCATCGGCGTGGTCTTCCTGGCCATCATGCTCATGTTCGCCATGTTGTTTCGCAACCTGAAGATGGCCGGGGTCGCGATCATCCCCAACATGTTCGCCGCCTGCGTGGTGCTAGGCTTGATGGGATGGCTGGGAATTCCGCTTGACCTCATGACCATCACCATAGCCGCGATCAGTATCGGCATTGCGGTGGACGACACCATTCATTACGTGCACCGGTTCACCGAAGAGTTTCAAAAAGACCGGGATTATTGGGCCGCGGTCAACCGCAGTCACGCCACCATCGGGCGAGCGATGTACTACACGACTGTGACGATTACACTGGGGTTTTCCATCCTCGCCCTGTCAAACTTCGTTCCCACCATCTATTTCGGCTTGTTCACCGGCTTTGCCATGGTGGCTGCCCTGCTCGCCGATTTGACGCTGCTACCGCTGCTCATTGTCCGGTTTAAACCGCTCGGGAAAGAAAAGATGCAGTCACCTGTCGACGGCAAGGATCATGGAACGCAATGAAATTCCTACCCTCATTGTGGTGAACCACATGGCTCTGAAAAAGATCGGGACCTAGGAATTCCCGTTCGGGGGTCAAAGTGGGGGGCAGGTTGTGCAGGGCCATAGACCCTAGGGCCGTCCTTTCTCAATCCCGGCCTTCAAGAATTTTATGTGTGGGTGATGGATGAGGATCGAGGTTCAAATCAAGAGAAATGTGTTAATGCAAGCCCTGACCATCATCCCGGAAGAGCTTACCAAAAAATTGATCTGGATATTTTCAACTCATTTTCCATCAAGTAATCGGCTATTGCTTTAATTATCCATATATCCTCGGACAAACGATGGGAGTCTGAAATATCATCCGGGTCTACGATGGGTTTCGAATAGGCATGAGCTATCGCGCATCTTCCTTGTTTGTAAAGATAGGTCGGTACATCCACATTTTCACTATCTAAAGTTTGGATACGACTCTTAGCTCTTTCATCAGATACTAATTGGATTGATTCTCTAATGCCTTCTATTATTTCGTTTTTCCCATTTTTTTGATATTTCTCTTTCCAAAAAATATTCAAAATCTTGAAATAGCTCAAGAAGCTCAATGGTACACTTTCCGCTGTTAGAGCCTCTCTATACAAAGCTAGGGCAAGTTCGGTTCTTGGGTTTTCTCCCTCATTTTTAAAATAACTGGGAAAGGCTATTGATGAACCAATTGATCGAGAGTTATCTCTTGGGATAGGTGTTGGTTCTGGAGAACCAGAGACTCCGACATCAATTTTTAGTCCCTCGTCGTCACACCAACTTAAAATGCTAAGAAATCTATTGATTAAAGTATGCCCCTGAACATGAGAAATCCCATCAAGAAGAATATGAATTGATTGTTCTGTGTCGCGAGTGCAGGGTCTTAGAAAAAGCTTTTTCCCTCTAAAAATAAATTCTTGCTCTTTCTTAGGCCATACTCCAGATCCGTGCACAATAAATGATAGCCATCGATTCATTTTTCTTTCATGGAATAATCAGCCAAAATTGAAAATTATTAATTTAATCGGAAAACCATTTTTTGGGCTGACTTAATTCATTTAAAACATGGATAAATAATCTCGATTTAGATTTGCATAACGCCAAATAACAACATCTATAACGGGGAGTTTTTCACCCACCGTTCTTGCAATTTCATCACACAAGGCTTCAGGACAGCAGTAACCAGCTTTCTCAGCTATTCGGCAAAGGTGTCGATCGGGTTTCACGGCCGATAACCCTATATTTTTTGCCAGATGGAAGCTTGTCGCTGGGCCCATAAAAGGGAGACTTTGCAGGTATTGAACGCCTTTCTGTTCAAGCTGATTAATTACCATTGGGAAGCCATCTTCAGAAATTTCTTCTGCGATTCCTATAATCGAATCTATTTTTCTATCATGCCCGAAAACTGACATAGCTTGGCGACGACACTCATCTCTATGGGCAACTATGTAACTTGCATTTTTCCAATTCTTAAAGGCTTTTGTTATGACTGGAAATTTCTTTCGAATTATTTGTTCCCGCATTCCGGCTGACAGAATCACCCAAGCGGCTTCACGTAAAAAGGTACTTTCTGAAATTCCCTCAAATTTGACCCTATACTGCCAATCAATTTCATAGGCAAAACCTGCTTGGATCACCTGTTCTTTAGCCGTCAAGTATGCAGCTACTAGATTTAGTGCACCGGACTTTGAAGTTGTGAAAGGAACTGAAAGAGTCATTTCTTAATCCCAGTATCCTCGCCTGACTGTTTTCGAAGTCCTTCCATGAATAGACGAATTCGTAGTAACCAAACAGGAGATCCAACCGAGTTATCAATCATCTGACTCAATTTAATCTTCCGTAGATGATACGACTTGAGAGTAAGAAATTGTTTATCTGGAATACGAGGAAGTCTTCTTAATGCAGCTTTATAAGCTCCATCAAGATCATTTGCAAGAGAATCGTTTATTCCCTCAGAACCAGATAAAGAATTGCGGAACTTAAGTTTAAGCTCGGCCAGTTGATCCGCAGCGTCACCAAATTGTCTAGACTTTTCTTTCCAATCAACTCTTAGTTCGGCAATTGATAAAAATAGAACAAGACTCGAGAAAGCTCCTAAAATCACCGTAGTCATAAAAGGTGATATGCCTATAAATTTGAGTGCTGTCTGAGGAAGAAAAGTACAGGCAATAAGGACTATGGAGGATCCTAGTATGCCAAGAGTGAGGAAAATTGCTTGACGTGCATACTGATCCCTAAGCATTGAGTACATAGTAATCATCTGATCTATGACCCGGTGCTGTCGTTTGAAATCCTCGATATTCATTGAATCTATGGGGTATCTCCCAGTATTTCACGCCACTGTTCAACTGAAGGTGCCCCATCTGCATTCTGTATGCTTCTGCCAATGCGACCAAGGGAATCAGCAGCTATTTTTCGCCGCAAGCTTCCTGCAGAACCCAAATCATCATCGACATTAATGGATTGACCGGTAGTATCTTTAATTGGATTCCTTAGATGAGATGCTGCATTAGTGAAAAAATATCTAACCATATCTTTTGTCGTCTTATTACCTTCGTAACCTTTTAATGTTTCTATTGCGAGGGATTCCACATGATATCCGCTAAGTTGTTGGTTGGTCGGTAATTGAGAGAGAATTGACTTGGCCAGTTTTATACTTGGAACTAACTTACCGCTTAAGGCTTTATTCATATCTGTAAGTTTTTTCGCGAATGCTTCTGGCCGTATGATTCTTGACCACTTTGAACCGTCTTGATTTGGTATCTTTACTCCGGAGCCAACTTTGAGTGCTGGTAAAATCTGAATGTCGAAGTCAGAAAAAGAAAGAGTTACTGCGAGATTTCCTTTTTCTATTTTAGTATTAGGGAACCGTTCGCTTAGTCTTTCTCGAAAGTAGGATTGAATTTCTGAAGGGTTCTTGTCAGCTAATTCCGATTTATTCAACATCACTAGAGCATCCACATCGCTAAGCCCACTTACAAAAGTATGCTTAGCCACCGAACCCCCAAAACGAAGATCAACTGATCCGTCTATTTCTGAACCAAGCGCTTTTTTAATTTCGTCGATATGGCGGCCTCTAGCCTCAATATCTGTGGGGTTTAAATTGGTCAAGTACCCGTCAAGGAGGTTTGCCAATTTGGTCTCAAAATGTTCCGTTCTTGCTTTTTCCTCAGCTTCCCTGACCTGTTTTCTTAACTCCTCGGGCTTTGAGGGCCCAGGAAAATAACCACCACCTGATCCGCCCATTACGGCTATCCTCCAAGTCTATTCATAAGTGAATCGCATGCGTCTTTGAGAAATTTGGGATAAGGAGAAAGTTTTTCATAATTTTTTGTACTAACAAAATCTTTAAAAGATAACTGGAGTTGGCGTAATTGGTTGTAGTTGTCAGATAAGATTTTAGATTGAATAAAATCAGATCTTCCGTCTATGCCTGTATGTAATACACCATATATGTGAGAATATACGCACGTTCCTTCCCAATATGCGAATCGAAGCCAGGTTAAACCATCAAAGATTTCGGCACCAGCTAAGAGATACAAAGATGAAGAAAGAGGGTCGAGAGCACCAAATACTTGAATAGGGGAAGAAACACCAGCCGAATCTAAGCCACGCCGTAGAAGGGCTACAGCTTCCATCCTGTCTAACATGGTATGGCCAAGTTCTTTTTCCGTAACCCCTATTACGGCAAAAGGTGATAATTCCTTCATAATTGGTTTGGCTTCTAAAATAGCATTTCTGACTTGTCCCCTACATCTCCAAGTTGGTTTAAGTAGAAAAGTGTGTAAATGGCTTGGATAAATATTGAGGAGTTTTAGAGAATTACGAATCTGATTTCTAACTGACTTTCCTGCAGTCTCCTTGTCAAAGTTAACAAATACAGCTGGAATTTGAGGTGGCCAGGAATTCAACACTTCTTTGTATTTATCAAGTTCCCATTCTTCCACCTGATGGTTATAGCGATACGTGGCTGAGAAATCATAGTCTTTCCCTGCCTCATAACCTCCGCTATCTAAGAAGGTTATAGAGGGAGTGCAAGGAAATTTTTTTGGGGACGGTAGGTGTTCATAGTATATGTCATAAGCACTGATCAACATTGACTCTGTTAGTACCTCAGCAGTGTTCTTAAATATATCTTTAACTTCGGACTTTTGGCTTTTACGGTCAAAAGCAAAGCCTTTACTTGAAAAAGATGGAACCAACAGCGGAGTTTTAACTGTTACCCCTGAAGGGTGTTTAAGCACTGAGCTTCGGCAAAGCACGTAGACACTCCAGATCTTTGCAAGATAGGCAGATTCCACAGGGTTGTGGCTTACCAAGTTCACAACTATATGTCAGATTTAAAGGCACTTTTCGCTGAAGACAGTAATGCCAAATGTCGCTTTTCGTCCAATCAAGGAATGGAGCTGAAATATACAAGCGACCATCTAGATAAATATCGAAAAGGGATTGAACCGCTTGTATGAATTCCCCAGAACAATCGGGGTATGTCGTGCCAGAATGAATTCCAATTACGAGTAAGCCCGTTGGGGAGTTCAATTCCATCATGGCAGTAAAAAGTAAGAACGCATTTCGACCGTTAATAACCCCTCCGTCCTTGGGGGAAACGTTTTGGCAAGAAATAATTTTGAGGGGTAAATCATAATAAAGGGCAATCTCTCTCACGGCTTTTAACTCGTGGTGAATCGATACTTGACCGTAGTCCACAAAAAAAGCTTGAACATAAAAAGGCTTTGATAGATAAAATTCAATACACGCTGTTGAATCAATCCCACCACTAAGAAGGATGGTTGCGGATTTCATTTCGTCGCTTGATTCCAGAGGAGAAAGCTTCCCGGTCATTTTCTTAAAGTTTCTCGTTTAAAGATAATCACCAAGTATAAAAAACACCCCTTCACTTTTAGAGAAGGGACTTTGTTGTAACAACCACAGCAACAAGTAGACCTAGGGCACCAAAGGTTAGAAAAACAAGACCAAAACAATCTGAGTAAGACAAATGCCATCGCCAAGGACGCCAGCACTGTTTTAACAAAAGATTTTCGGTCTTTTTTACCTCAACCGTGAAAAGTACCGCCTGATCTTCTCTAGAGACTGAAGCCTCCTTTAAACGTTGCTTTTCAATTTCCCTAAGAGCCTCCTCAGCATGCTTGATAAGAAATCGAACACGTTGGTCTAGTTTCCAAAAAATGAAGGCAATAAAGGTCAGGGCTAAGCTTAAAAAGATTCCCACGCTATGGAATTGAAATTCCTTATGTAAGGATCCGGCTAGTCCTGCAGTTAATAAAGCTGCGATCACGACAAAGAAATTAAATGAGTTCATACGCTGATTTGCATGAAGCTCAAAATATGCCCATGCATAATCACTTTGCTCTTTAAGAAATTGGTTCGAATTCATATGCCGAAATAAAGGAATTGAAGGGGGTGGACATGTGACGCTCCATACGAGTGGTTTTAAGAAATTCCCTCCAAAGTCAAAATGTACCCAATAAAACTAGCGCAAAGGGCCAAAAGGACCGAGGTGAATTGTATGCAAAAAAGAATTGTGATTCAACCCGGAAGGTATTTATTAAGTACGGGAAATTGTTGTGAATTGAGAAAAATTGAGTTTAGCTTCGAGTTAAGACTTACAATTCCTTCCCCACCAACCGTTCTAACTCCGTAAGGGCCACGGATAATTCAAAGCGGGCTTGGGCATAGCCTTAAAAGGTTTGCCAGAGCACGAGATGAGGTGAGGGTCACCCATTAGAAGCCTCTGGTCAAGTGGGCGCACGTTTCCTGTTGTTCTGAAGTTCCTTTTTCATTTCGACGACTCTTCCTCACGACGGCGAACGAACCCCTCTCACTGCATCCGAGTTTTCGCTAGTGGCGGTGTCG
>JAJDBO010000249.1 GCA_029261305.1 Nitrospirales bacterium | reverse complement strand
GCAACGATTGGCTCAAAAATTTTGGTGTCAGGTGGAAGCCGATGCAACGTCACCAATGCCATTGTCCTGCCATCAGATTTTCATGCACCTACGCGTCTTGTGTCGAGAATCCTCCGACGATTTGATGAACACTCGACGCTTCGATGGTTTGAATCCTTGGGTGTGGAGTTAAAACAGGAAGCAACGGGTAAACTTTTTCCAACCACCAATAAATCCCGAACCGTATTGAATGCCCTTCTTGGCCGTTGCAAGGAACTAGGTATTCCAATTTTGACAAATCACCGTGTTCAATCCATCACCCATATCGATGACCGCTTTTTTATTCAGCTTCAGGAAAAGCAGATAATGGCGCAACAGATCATTATAGCCACTGGGGGGAAGTCGTTACCTAAGTCAGGATCTGACGGTCAGGGTTGGTCCATGGCCAATAGTTTGGGACATTCGGTCACTCCCACCTACCCGGCTCTGGTTCCTCTTGTGTTAGCAAAGGACTTTGTTCATGGGGACTTATCTGGAATTTCCCACAATGCGGCAATCACCACTCGAGTCTCGAGAAGGATTGTTGATCGTCGAATTGGAAGTTTACTTTGGACACATTTCGGGGTTAGCGGTCCAATGGTGTTAGATGCAAGTCGATTTTGGGTTATTGCTAACGGTCAGAATGAAGATGTGGAGATATCGATCTCATTTTTCCCAAACAACACTGTCGAAGACGTGAATCAATGGCTCGCACAAGCTTCTGGTCAACGTGGCCGTAAAACAGTTTTTTCGTGGCTTACCCAACACCTACCCTCTCGATTGGCCGAAGCACTTTGCCAACTTGTCGATCAAGAAGAAAAAAACGTTGCCAATAATGATAAGGGGAAAACCTTGTCGGAGAATTTGGCTTCTACTCCCCTTAACCAATTACCTCAATTTAAACGAAAAGCACTCGCCCGTTCTCTGACTGACCTTTATCTTCCTATTATTGGACATCGAGGATGGAATTTCGCAGAAGTTACAGCCGGAGGTGTTCCGCTCAATGAAATCAACCCACAAACCATGATGTCACGAAAAATTCCAGGTCTCTATATGATTGGAGAAATGCTCGATTGTGATGGGCGCATCGGTGGGTTTAACTTCCAGTGGGCCTGGACTACGGGGTATATTGCTGGCCAGAGTGCTTCGAGGAGGAGGAACGAATAAGATCTGAAATCTAAGGTTCAGATATGGAAATCAAAAATAAAAGGGAATTAACCGATTTGAAGAGAGGTGCCCAGATTAACACCAAGTGTCTCGCTAGCACGGCTTTGTTGCAGGAAAATTTCCACATATCCATTGCTATTGATTAACGCACTCGGCGTATCCGGAGATCCTTGCTCATAATGGGTTTTCAATTCATTCATGGTCACATCACCGAGTTGAATGGAAAATTCTTTTTTCTTCGTGACCTCTTGCAACGATTTAATATCATCAGCCGTAATATCTGTAATGATATTTCCGAAATGATCGATATAGGCCACTCGTCCGCGCAAGATCCCTTTCTCGACTTCTGGTTTTTGAATCGGCAGTTTTTCGTAATCCGTGACTAGCCGACCATACGCACCCGGCGTTTGGCCCCTGGTCAGCCATGCTGCCGAAGGAGCAAAAAGGTCACGTCCATCAAACGTGGCCCCTTGTGAGTCCAACCGGAATTGTCGATTTTCAATTTGTCGAACTTCCACATCCAGTTCATTTTCATAGATATAACTGAGCACGCCATTATCAGGTGCCACAAAGAAATACCGAGAGGTCGTCACAAGTAATCCACGTCGAGAAGATCCCACGCTAGGATCAACAACGACGACATGGATCGTTCCATCGGGGAAATAATGATAGCAGGAGTTTAAGAGAAAGGCGGCTTCTTCAATAGAGTGAGGCGCAACCTTGTGGGAAACATCAATCACCCTAGTTTGATTATTGATGCCGAGCATCACGCCTTTCATACTGGCGACAAAATAATCTCGATCACCAAAATCAGTAATTAATGTGATAACAGATATCGCAGATGGCATTGGACTACTCCTGAAAAGTTATCTCTTGAATTTCGTATTCGATCATACCCACGGGGCGATTGACTTGGACAATGTCTCCCACCCGATGACTGATAAGCGCTCGCCCAATAGGTGATTGAACGGAGATGGTCCCATTTTTCAGATCAGCTTCTTCTTGTCCCACGAGCGTATAAGACTTTTCTTCATTTGAATCCAAATTAAGCAATCGAACGGTGGCACCGAATACGACGGTCTCACTCATTCCCTGCGTCACTTCAATCACATGGGCATCACCAAGTTTATACTCAAGTTCTGACATTCGAACATCAAGGAATTGTTGCCGTTCTTTTGCCGCTTTGTACTCGGCGTTTTCACGAAGATCCCCATGTTCTCGTGCCTCAGCAATGTCTTGTATATTTTTGGGCCGCTCCACTTTCCGAAGTTGATCAAGCTCGGCCTTGAGATTTTCAAATCCTTTTTTTGTCATGGGAACTGCCATACTATCTCCTCAAAAAATTGCTGTTACACTCGAGAACTCTGTCATCACGAATTCTCTAACTATTTCAGGTTTGCAAGGGAAATTTCAAATGGGGCCATATTTCTTGGACAACCTTCGATCCTCAGGTTATTTTCCTCCTCATACCTAGCGAAGGTCCCTCCTGTTCAATATTCGAAAGTGTTGTTGATGGCGACTAGGTAGGATGATATTCTTGAAGGGATTTGACTGAAAGCGGATGTTTCGCCATGGCTTCGATAGCCGTGACCGCTGCTCGAATACCCTGGATCGTCGTGAAATAGGGGATTCCCTGTTGCACAGCCTCACGGCGAATCGATAGAGAATCATCTTGGGATGAAGTCGTTCCAACCGTATTCACGACGATGTGGGCTTGCCGGTTTTTAATATGATCCACAAGATGGGGTCGCCCCTCCTTCACCTTATTGACCATCTCCACCGTTACCCCATGTTCCTCAAGATGGGTCGCGGTCCCACGCGTGGCCTGAATATGAAACCCCGCTTGTTGTAAGCGCTGGGCCACGTCCACGGTCCCGTCCTTATCGCTTTCTTTGACACTCATGATCACAGTCCCTTGGCGAGGGAGCGTCAGACCTGCTGCAGACTGCGCTTTAGCAAATGCCCAGCCAAAGTCTTGATCAATACCCATAACCTCACCTGTCGAGCGCATTTCAGGCCCTAATAATACATCGACATTCCCAAATTTTGTGAAAGGAAAGACTGATTCTTTCACAGAAATATGTTGAAACGTCTTAGTCTCGGTAAACCCAAGTGAGGCTAAGGAATGTCCTAACATGGTTTTCATGGCAATTTTGGCCAGTGGAACACCAATAGTTTTACTTACGAACGGCACGGTCCGAGAGGCTCGAGGGTTGACCTCCAAAATATACACTTCACCATTTTGCACGGCGTACTGAATATTCATCAGGCCAATCACTTGCAATTCCATCGCAAGAGCAACAGTTTGCTTGCGAATCTTTCCAATAATTTCTTCGCCTAAAGAAAAGGGCGGCAAGGAACAGGCGGAATCGCCAGAGTGAATGCCCGCTTCTTCCACATGTTCCATGATTCCAGCAACGACTACATGGGCTCCGTCTGATATGGCATCGACATCAACCTCGATCGCATCGCGAAGATACTGATCAACCAATAAAGGGTATTGAGACGATGTCATGATATTGGCCTGAATATATTTTCGTAAGGAACCCTCGTCATATACAATTTGCATGGCCCGTCCTCCTAGCACGTAAGAAGGCCTGACGATGACGGGATAGCCAATGTGTTTAGCGATGGCATAGGCTTCGTCCCCAGATCGAGCGATACCATTTCTGGGCTGCTGCAAACATAATTTCTTGATAAGGTCGCTGAAACGTTCACGATCTTCCGCACGATCAATAGAATCGGGAGTAGTGCCGAGGATTGGAACCCCAGCTCGTTCAAGGGGAAGGGCTAACTTCAATGGTGTTTGCCCGCCAAACTGAACAACGACCCCCATGGGCTTTTCTTTGTCCATAATATTCAAGACATCTTCTTCTGTTAGCGGTTCAAAATAGAGACGATCTGAGGTGTCATAATCTGTACTAACAGTTTCCGGATTACAATTCACCATAATCGTCTCTACGCCGATATCTCGTAAGGCCAAAGCCGCATGGACGCAACAGTAGTCGAATTCAATCCCCTGCCCAATCCGATTCGGGCCTCCACCGAGAATTGCCACTTTTTGATTTGATGTCGGTCTGGCTTCGCATTGCATGCCGTAGGTCGAGTAGAGATATGGCGTTTGCGCTTCAAACTCCGCGGCACAAGTATCGACACGAGCATAAGTGACAGTGTGATGTTGTGCTTGAGCCTTTCGCCAATCTCTCACGACATTTCCCGTACATCCGAGTAATTGACCAATGCGTTCATCGGAAAACCCGAATCGTTTGGCCTCTTGAAGAAGCTCTTGCCCCT
>JAJDBO010000248.1 GCA_029261305.1 Nitrospirales bacterium | reverse complement strand
TATTTCTCGTTGTTTTCTTCGGAATATCAGAGGGCGTTGTTCGACATGCTTGCCAAGTTGAGTCGATTCAAAATTGCTGGGTTAGTATTTCAAGAAGATGCACCTCTTGGGCCCTATCAAGGATTAAGCCCAATTGCCAAGAAAAGATTTGCCGATGTGTTTGATGTCCAATTGTATCCCACTACCTTGTTCAGGCGTGGTAATCCGGTACGCACGTCTCAACGCGGCCCAGAGGAAGTTCAAGAAATCCTCATGGAGACCTATCCTGATGTGTTTTGGAAATGGGCTGGCTGGAAATCACGTGAACGCCTTCGGGTGATGAAAACGTTAATGCAATCCGTCCGGGAGCAATTTCCGCACCTGCAATTTGGTGTGGAGATTCATCAAGAAAGTCTTCATGCCCCGGTATATGCCTTAGCGAATTTTAGTGAAGATTGGGTTGAAATGGCTCAGGCCCCGTTTGATTTTTTTGTGGCTCGTGTGTTCGATACAGGAGGCTCAAGGATATATTCGAATTTGCCTCATGCGTCTCAATCCAACTCTCGATCATTTGAAGAAGATCTTATTCAACGCATGGTGAATTTTTTGGAGGAACCTCAAAAGGCCTGGGTGATCGTCCCCACGCCGGGCGCCCGACCTGGGTTCGGTACGGTTTCGAAGGAACAACCAGGGAAGCCACGCAATTGGCCTAACGGGGTGGGAGAACTGCATGATTTCTTCCCGGTTCCTTGACAATCCAGACCCCCTTCTTTAAAGAAAGACGGCGGCTATTTTTTGAGTATAGAACGAAGGAGAATGGAATGATTCCTGAAGATTTGCGATATCACAAGGAGCATGAGTGGGTTCGACAAGAGGGCCAACAAGTCACCATTGGAATTAGCGATTTTGCGCAAGAGGCTCTTGGTGATGTGGTGTTTGTGGATCTTCCGAAGATCGACACGGTGCTGGAAAAGGATCAAGAAATTGGAGAAGTTGAATCTACCAAAGCGACGTCCAGTATCTATTCCCCGGTGAGCGGAAAAATTGTGCAAGTCAACACCGACCTTCAAGACCATCCCGAACACCTCAATAAAGATCCTTATGGTCAAGGATGGATTGTCGTCCTAGAACTTTCAAATCCTGCCGACCTTGATGGCTTGATGACCGCCGCGCAGTACCAAGAATTTCTTTCCTCGCAGAGCTAAGGACCTGAGAGAACATACCTTGGACACCTCGTATCCAATCTTCGGGCCGTCTTTGAACGGGCCTCAATCGAAACACCCTCAACAGAGCTGTGCTATGCCTCGGGTTTTTCTCAATCGTTCCGTCCAAATTCGACCCAAATCTTGGCGCGATATGTTCAAGGTATGTTCTCTCAGGTCCTAATGTCTCAATCCAAGCATATCGTGATTATTGGCGCTGGTCCTGGTGGGTACGTCGCGGCCATTCGTGCCGCCCAGCTAGGCGCAAAGGTGACCGTGGTTGAGAATCAAGCTTTAGGTGGGGTCTGTCTAAATTCTGGGTGTATCCCCAGCAAGGCCTTATTGTCCGTGATCGAGTTGAGCGAGAAACTCAAAAAAGCTGACGATCTTGGGCTGACACTTGCGGGACCCACGGTATTGAATCCTATCCAAATGGTAGAGCGAAAAAATCGTGTAGTGACGGGGTTAGTCAAAGGCATTGCCACGTTGTTCAAAGGTTGGGGTGTCACCCATATCGATGGAACCGGTTCGCTGCAAAATGATCGAACTGTAGACATGCAAAAAACGGATGGTACCTCCGAATCAATTCAGGCCGACGCTGTTATTCTTGCCACAGGTTCATCATGGCCCAATCTTCCACTGTTCCCCATAGACGGTAGCATGATTATCACGAGCAAAGAGGCCTTGGAAATTAAACGTGTTCCCGAAAAACTTTTGATCGTCGGCGGTGGAGTGGAGGGCTGTGAATTCGCGTCACTCTATTCTGGGCTGGGTTCGAAAGTGTCGATCGTTGAAATGATGCCACGATTGCTGCCACTTGAAGATGACGAAGTTTCGGCACTCATTGAACGAGAACTTAAAAAACGCAAAGTGCAATTTTATATGGGAACGAAAGTGGAGAAAGTCACTCGAAGTGAGACTTCCGCAACCGTCACTCTTGAAAACGGAACATCAGTGGATGCGGATATGATTCTTGTCTCGGTCGGGCGTAGCTTTAATACGAGGGGATTAGGATTGGAAAAAGCTGGTGTGCATTTGGGAGAGCGTGGAGAAATTTCCGTCAACGATCGAATGGAAACGAATGTGCCGGGTGTGTATGCGATTGGGGATGTTGTGGGGAAAGCCATGTTGGCTCATGTGGCATCGGCCCAAGGAAAAGTCGCGGTCGAAAATATTATGGGCCATGATCAGGTCATCGACTATGAGGTGATTCCCGCAGGAATCTTTACGCTTCCTGAAGTCGGTCGAGTGGGGCTCACCGAACAGCAAGTGCGCGAGCAAGGGATTGAGCCAAAAATCGGGCGATTCCGATTTGCAGGTTTAGGGAAAAGTCATGCTATAGGGGATACCATTGGATTCGCGAAAGTTATCGCCCATCCCGAAACCGATGCAATTCTTGGAACGCATTTGGTTGGCGCTCATGCTGCGGATCTTGTTCATGAAGCAGCCATGGCTATGCAGATGAAGGCCACAGCTACCCAGATGGCTGAAATGATTCATGCACATCCCACGCAATCCGAAGCTCTGATGGAAGCGGCCGAAGATGTTCATGCGTTGGCCATACATCAGGCCCCGAAACGTCAATGATGTGAATCGAAGAAGATCTAAGAAGTTGGATAATTTCAATACCGCTTATGATTCGTTCCCTAACCATTAAGTTCCTGTTGTTAGCTGGGACACTTGGACTTGTCATGGCATTGAACTGGTCGGTTGTGGATCCTAGTGCAGAAACTAGCAGAATGGCTTCTCTGCAATCAGTGCCGGTATCGCTTGAGAAGGCATCTCGCTTTACCGCACCTGGTGGCAAGGTTGAACCTTCGATCAAGGTGTCGGCTGCATCTAAGCTGGGTGACTTCAATGTTTCTGATCCTAAGGATCTCAATCTCATTACGGCTCAAGAGTTAGAAACGTTACCTGGAATCGGGCCAACCTTGGCTAAGCGAATTGTCAATCATCGAATGCAGGTCGGCGTCTTTCAATCGATTCAAGCGTTGACACAAGTGAAAGGGATTGGAAAGAAAAAACTCCAGGCTTTGATCCCCTTACTCAAGATTTCCCCCAACCTTGTGGCAAGGAAATCACAAGAATGAAAAAATAAAAAGGAATCTCATGGCTAATGTTGAATTAACCCGTCAGCTAGATCTAATCCGACGGGGAACAATCGAAATTATTCAAGAACAGGAACTGGAAACGCGGCTGACGGCCTCGATTAAAGAAGGTCGTCCTTTACGCATCAAAGCCGGGTTTGATCCGACCGCTCCTGATTTGCACATTGGACACATGGTGTTGATTCAAAAACTTAGGCATTTTCAAGAACTCGGGCATGAGGTCATTTTTCTCATCGGTGATTTTACCGGAATAATCGGTGATCCAACTGGAAGGTCAGATACTCGAAAAGCCCTCACCAAAGAAGAAGTGCTTTCCAATGCCAAAACCTATGAGCGCCAAATCTTTAAGACGTTGGATAAAGGTAAGACTCGCATTGAATTTAATAGTCGATGGATGGAAAAGATGGGTGCTGAAGAAATGGTGGAACTGTGCTCTCATTACAGTGTGGCACGCATGTTAGAACGCGATGACTTTTCGAAACGCTATCGTGACCAATTGCCTATCAGTGTACACGAATTTTTGTATCCCTTGGTGCAAGGGTATGATTCGGTGGCGCTCAAGGCCGATGTGGAACTGGGCGGGACGGATCAAAAATTTAATCTGCTCGTCGGCCGTGACTTGCAACGTGATTATGGTCAAGCTCCCCAAGTGGTCATCACAATGCCGTTGCTGGAAGGTACCGATGGTGTTCGGAAGATGAGTAAAAGTTTTGGTAATTATATTGCTTTGGAAGATCAGCCTGGTGATATGTTTGGTAAAGTGATGTCTATTAGTGATGAACTCATGTTCCGCTACTACGAACTCCTGACTTCTAATGACCTTGATGAGGTGAAACAACAGCACCCTATGGAAGCTAAGATCGCCTTGGCGGAACAAATCGTGAGTCGATACCACGGGGAAGCAGGGGCGCATCAAGGTAAAGAAGAGTTTCAACAAAAATTTCGAAAACGTGAATTTCCCGATGAACCCGATGCCACAGTCATCCTGAAAAAAGAAGATTTTGAGAATTCATCGATTCCGTCAATGGGCGTCGTCGATCTCATCATGCGCACCGGCCTGACTCCCAGCAAAGGCGAAACCCGACGGCTCATAGCACAAGGTGCCTTGACGATAAACAATGAGCGCTATCAAGACCCCAACACCATCATTGAATTCCATGACGGCAACGATTATCAAATGAAGATCGGCAAGCGAAAATACGCTTTGGTCAAAGTGCAGCTTTCATAGATGAAAGGTCTCATATTCGGATTGTTCCCTGCCTTGACTTGCCGTCAGACCCCTGTCTAGAATGCCTCTCTTCTACCATTTGAGCGGGTGTAGCGCAGTGGTAGCGCATCGGCTTCCCAAGCCGTTGGTCGGGAGTTCGAATCTCCTCACCCGCTCCAAAATTTCTTCCTTCCTCAATTTGAAACTGATTGCTCCTAATAAAAGAACTCTTATTTGATATTAACGGGATTTTTTCAATAAAAACCTGCACCTTTCTCCTAATCCCGTTGGTGAGTTGGGTAGTCTGACGTGAATCAATGCAAGGCTTGCTATCAATTCAATGCCGGCCTCAATGGAAAGCTTGGGAGAGAAAACAAAGGGAAGCGTCCCCTTATTATTCATGCGTCTTCCGACTGTCGTATTCCAGTTGCTGATGATCTTCGCGAAGATCCTGATGGCTGGCATGGTTTTTAAAGTACTATTTTCATTCTCCCGCCTCACTCCCAAGTGGCAGAATACTCAGCAAAAATACGATACTGAACAACCCCAAAAGTCCTCGCTTAACTGTTCCCATTTCAAACTCTCCTCATCCTTAAACACAAAAGCCCCTCACAATTCCTTGTAAAGGACTTCTCGTTCAGCCGTGTATCTGCCTCATCATTCCTTACCCCATAGATCGGCCTCCATTGGTGCCAATCGTGAGCCTTCTTTGATATGGGAATCACCCCCCTCTTTTTAGGTAGTGGGAATGTGCTGATTTCTTAGGACTGATGGTAGTACAATTTGGGGCTGGTGTTTGAAAACGAGCAACCCTCAGCGCCGAAACGATGAGGCACTGTGTGATGAGTGAATGTGGCTGCTCAATGCAAGCTGACGGGAACTGCACGGGCTTGCGCTCCCAGCTTTGCCGGCATTCGGGTGTTAGGAAAAGAAATAGATGGTCTTATGCACTTTTGCACGGGAGGATCCTGAGATGAAACTCATTCACGATAGATGGAGCTACGTTCTCGCCTGGACGATAATTGTAGGAGCTATTCTATTTCCGCCGAGTCCCGCTATGGCCGATCCCCCTATTTTTCCCGGGGATATTATCTGGATGGATCGCGGAATTGGGCAAAGTGGAGGTACAAGACTGGTCAGAATTGATCCGGTAACGGGCAAACAATCCGTCTATGCCTCAGATGGATTACTAGCTGATGGTATATCACACGACCTGGAATTTGATCTAAAGGGGGACCTGCTCATTACCCAACGGTTAGATGATGGCATTCCTACTGGGAGAGTGATCAAAATTGACCGCATGACTGGTGAGCAATCCATTATTTCGTCAGGTGGGCTATTATCACAGAATCCCTCGGGAGGTACATTTTTGGGTATGGCCGTCGAACCAGAAGGAACCATCCTAGTTTCAAATTTCGCATTAGGAATCGTTAGGATCGATGCTGACACAGGAAGTCAAACCCTTTTTTCGACCACTGATAGAATAGCTCCTCTACTAGTGGACAACGGAACAATTTGGGCTATCCGACATTTAGGTTTTGACATGTTGCAAATTGACCGGACTACAGCTGCTGAATCAATTTTATCCATAGATTTTTCTCTTACTCCTCCTAATATTAGCAGTCTTCGCGATTCACACAAAATTGCACTCGCCGCAAATGGTGATCTCCTTGTGGCTGGTATAGATGATTTTACCGATTCGACTATAGTGATACGCATTAACAAGGTCACGGGTGTCGCCTCCCCCGTTATAGCGCTTTTGGAGGGCGAATACTTCCCGGATGTGGCTGTGGAGGCAAATGGAAACATTCTTGTTGCGGGCGCATTACCTGATCAAACACCTGTGGTCATTCGTATCAACCCATGGACTGATACGTTTGCTACGGTGACGGCAGGGGACCTCCTCGCCCTGGGACTCCGAGGCATAGCGGTCGCCCCGAAGTTCAACAAGAAGGTAATGATTTGCCACAAAAACAACGCAGGTAAATGTAAAGGGCCGTTTTTTTCAGATTTTACCCTAAAAAAAGCCGAGATCATGTTTGATAAGAAGGGCGGTATGAATGATCGGTTTAAAGTCGAGGGTGAATTTACACTTGGTCCAGACAATAACGGGATCAACCTTGCTACGGATAATGTGGTGGTCGGTGTTGGTATGAGTTCAGTCAGTATTTCCGCTGGTTCTTTTGTGGCTGTGGGGTCTAAATATAAATTTGATGGAGTGGTCAGTGGTGTTAAGGTGAATATGGCGATCAAGGAAATTGGGTCTGAGAAATTTTCGTTTAAGGCTGAAGCGAAGAAAATCGATTTAACAGGCACTCCTAATCCACTCGATATTTTTCTCGCTATTGGGGGCGATGCTGGGATGGCCAATCCTCGTTTGAAAGGGAAATTGAAATTTTCGAAGGATCATGAGAAATGGCTGCGGCTGTTTAAGTACTTGAAAAAGAAGTGGCCCAACAACTAACCCTGTGCTGAGTGAATGAGAGCCCCAAAATTCGATAGCTAGACCTGAAGAGGGGATGTTACCCTTTTTGACGTGATATCAATGCAAGGTTTGCTATCAATTCAATGCCGGCCTCAATGGAGAGCTTGGGAGAGAAAGCAAAGGGAAGCGTCCCCTTATTCAGGTTGGGGAACAACCAGATGTGATCTGATCATTCATGAGACCATTGAATTTTCATATTTACTGAATGGCTTAAGAGAGCTGGGTTTTGAGCTTCCCTACGACAAACGGGGTGTCCTCTTAGGGCGCATGTATCATTTTGCCCATACAAAGGGGATTGAAGCAGAGAACACGCTCCGTGCTGAACGAAAGGCTAAAGACTTCCGATCTATGTCTTGTGATGATGGTGAATAATTATACATGCTTATTGGACGCTATTCAGAAAAGTGGGGCATTCGGGAGTTGAATTTAGTGCACGCCAATAAATCAGAGTACCCGATGAATCATGATGGATGCCTAAGGGAAGGTGTGAAAATGAAGCGCTAAGCAATGTTCAAGAAGCGAGATCGCCTTATCAAATCTTATGGAAAAATATGCACTACTAGTGGAGGCACTCTTGGAGGGAATCTGTCAGATAAGCTGGTATGAAGCCGGAGATCTTCTAATCAAGTTGGCTGGGGGAGTATTAGTCGCGCTTGGAGCCTTTTTCGGAGCTCGACAGTATAGTGACACCCGAAAGAGGGAGCTATACGGTCATTTTTGGAACGAACGCATGCGTGTATACCTTGTTGCGGCTGATGCGGCTGCCCGTTGTCGACACAGGGCTGACACTATGGAAGGCGAGAAGGCTCGACAGGATTTCTTTAATCTCTACCATGGGCAAATGAGCGTGATCGAGGACAGGCTGGTCAATGACGCAATGGAAAAATTCGCCGAACTCATTAAAGGGTGGGATGCTCAGTCCACTGGTCCGTCCAACGACGAATTCGAGGTGAAGATAAACGACCTGCAACGGGACATGAATATATCTTTGAGGAAGCCGTGGGGGGACTTGTTTCGAGAAATGGAATCTAGAGAAAAGCTAAGTTAACGTTTTCAGGCCCTCCACTTGCCCTCAAGAGTCCTAATGGCTATCCATAATGTCTCTGTTATTTTGAGAAGTGGCCAGATAGAGTGCTAGGCCGAGGAGTCCTCATTCGGCACCCACCCTCATTGGCTTGATACCCCCCCTCTTTGTTCTGGCAAAATTGGTAGGTGTTAAATAGGTGTTAGAAATAGGGCCAACCAGAGTGGGTGAGCGGCAAAGAGAGGCAAAGTCAGGCAAAGAACCAAGTGCATACCTGTGTAGGCGTGGAGGAGAATTGCCCGTGTTTACTAGCGTTTAAGCAATTCCCCTTCGCGTATTCCCAAGCCGTTGGTCGGGAGTTCGAATCTCCTCACCCGCTCCAAAAATTCTCTTTTTCATTTCGCTTGGTCAGTCTAGTCACTTCCTTCTTCATGAAATTTGTGGTTCATCAGGACGTTCGCACACGGGGATTCCGAGTGCTGCTGCTAACTTTCGATAGCAGTGATTTTTTTATTGGATTGTTGGTGCTACTGCTTCCCTATCTCTAGATACGTCAA
The DNA here is from genome assembly GCA_029261305.1 of Nitrospirales bacterium. The sequence goes on along the minus strand of JAJDBO010000248.1, from coordinate 11,679 downwards.
ACAGCTAATGGTAGCCAGCCCATTCTTGGGGCATAGTCCAAAGAAGATAGAATTTCTTCCTTCTTCTAGGTCACCTCTATGGATATTTCCTTTCGGGTTTTCCACCGTACCCTCTTAATTCAAGTCTACGGGGTCTTTGATTATGCCAAAAGTCTTAAGGTGCGTGAACTATTACAGGGCATAAAAGTTAAGAAGTATTCCAATGTCTTGGTCAACCTTGCCCAAGTATCCTCCATTGATAGCTCTGGTCTTGGATTCCTAGCTTCACTGGCCCGCCAGGTTGAAAAAAATGGGGGCCGCATACGGTTAAAACATCCCCCCGAACACCTTCACCAAGCCTTTCAATCGATCCAAAATTCTGGGCGTAGTTTTCTCAAAATTAAGGCGTAATCGTAGGCTATCCACGAAGTCAAGCTTCACCTTTATAGCAAAGGTATCACCGTGTTCGGTTCATCGGATTAAAAGTGGACACTGACCATTTGTCCGCAGTAGCTTCTTCGAACTAGTTAGAGGAATCGGAAGGCGCGAAAAGGATTATGAATATGGATTCGATATGAAATGGTGCTCGGGTTCATGGAATTGAAATTCTATCCTCGTTGGGATTGTTTTCTGGCAGCATGGTAAGATAGTGAATTACCCCATTGAGAATTTCTCTTCTTCTCAGTGCCAACATGTTGAGTTTGCCCAAGAGGAGCTCCTTGTTAATGCTCACCCTTAAAAGAATGCACTCCAGCTTGATTCCTTTCCAAACGGTGGTGTTCCTTGCCATGTGCTTAGTTGGTTTTGACCAACATGTTTGGGGACAACACCATTATGAGCAACAGGTGAGCCTTCATGCCTCAAAACCAACCTTGTTGGATGGATTTGGATTTGCTGTTGCCAGCGATGGAAATGCGGTAGTCGTGGGGGCACCGCATGCGTCTGGCGCACGTGGCCAAATGGGAACTGCGCTCTTAATGGAGTGGGCAACAGGCCAGGTCATTCACACCTTCTTGCCTACTTCACCTGTCGGAGATGATTTATTTGGTCTGTCCGTGGGGTTGACCGATCAGTTTGTGGTGGTTGGGGCTCCACGGGGAATGGGAAACACTCAGCGGCCAGCAGGGAGGGTCACGGTATTTGATCGAGACAGTGGGATGTTAGTTCGGGAGCTTGTGAGTCCCAATCCCACAGCAGCAGTATTTGGTCATGCTATCACTACTCATGGCTCATGGGTGGCAATTGGAGATCCAGGCGCAAGTTCACCGACGAATTTCGAAGTCGGAGAAGTTTATGTATTTGACATGACCACGGGATCGTTGGTGCAAACGTTTTTAGCTCCTGAATCTCAGCACGGAAAACCTGATGGGTTTGGCCATGCCCTGGCATTTATGGGGTCGACACTTGCGATTAGTGCTCCATTAGGAGGAGACAAACCGATTGATCAGGGAAAGGTATATTTATTTGATGTTCAAACCAACAAGCTTGTCCGAATACTCGAATCCACCGAACCCCAACCCAACGAATATTTCGGGTGGTCCTTGGCGAGTGGTCCTGAATCCTTGTTGGTCGGAGCCCTAGGGCAAGGGACAAAACTTCCGGAAGCCGGTGCGGCATATTTGTTCTCACCAAGCGGAGAGTTTCAGAAAAGACTACTGGCCCCTCATCCCCAGAAAGGAGATCATTTTGGGGAATCGGTGGCGCTCCTAAGTGAGTATTACGTGGTTGCCGCGCCTGGCGATGATCTGGCAGGGGTAGATGCCGGAACGGTGTATGTTTTTGATGAACTTAGTGGGAAACTTCAACACACCATACCAAATCCTTCAAAAACCACAGGTGTGGCGGATTTGTTTGGGCTTTCCATGGCTGGTGCCGGCGCCTACTTATTTGTAGGGTCTCCCTACGGAGATCTTCACGAAATGCCCGATGCAGGGGAAGTCCATCAGTTTCATTTTCAATCAAACGGGTCCATTCCTACACGTTGAGCAATACCGTTTCTCCTCAGCCTTCTTCAGGTAAATTCCACCATTATTTTTTATGACTCTCACCGAGTGTCACCGTTTCGATGATGAGTGCTCATAAAAAAAAGTTTTGGCATTGGCTGTTGTTTTTATGCCCCTGGGCTACCACCTGAACTTTTCTACGTCAAATAGCGAATAGACTGATCCTAGGGAAATACCCTATTAAAGAAAGGGGGTAATCTATTAATCCGTGAGCACTATTGTTTGGGTCCTCTGATTCGTCAGATGGTTTTTTGCGTGGCAGTACCAGGACGAAACTGTTAGCCCTTCAACTTCACCCGCAGGTTGAGCCAATATCTCTGGGCTCCGTCTTGTATGATAATCAATATGCCACTATTAGATATTTGGTTGGAAAGCTAGCAGTTGGATGGTTATATCTGTCAATAAAGAAAAAGGCGACATAATAGGCCAGGGGAAATCAGGAGGAACAAAATGGGTATACAAGAGTTGTCTCTTCCTAGTGTTTCTCTCCATAGGGGTTCTCTTGGTTCTGGGAGTGAGTCGTAGTTTTGCACAGGTATCACAGAATACAGTTGCTTATGCCTATACCGGTAATGCAACTCCTCCTATCATTGGATTTACACCGGTTTTTTCTGAACAAAGTCTGAAGGCTGGGCCCCTTCGGATTCACCCGTTCTTGGGTGCGGCTGAAATTTATACGGATAATGTCTTTCGGACAAAAGGAAATCGACAACACGACTTTGTTCATATCCTCAGCCCTGGCCTTCAGGTCCAATTGCCGTTTGCGGGTTTGCATCAGGCCGTGGTTGATTACAGGGCTAGCCAGTGGTTATCCCAACGGTTTTCTACGAATAATGTTCTCAGGCAGGATCTCACTGGACAGGTTCTGTTTAATTTCCCAGGGGGACTGAAACTTCACCTGCAAGGGGGTTATGTGAAAGGATTTGATTTTAGGGGGTCGGCGGTGGATCTTCAGTTCCAAGAGCCTACGAAATGGAATGTCAAAAATTTTGCAGGTGAAGCAGAGAATATCGGCAGTCAAATAGGAGTAAGGCTCCGGGTTCGAGTTGCTGACAGGAATTTTACAAACAACAACCAGGCTCCAGCACGTGATCGGTTAAATAGCCAAGCTGATTTTTCCGTGTTTGGATTAATTGCCCCCAAAACCTTTGCTTTGCTCAGTATTGGTATCAACCGTACTGTGTATGACCAAAACACTCAATTGGATAGTGTCAATTATCGAGTGAGCACCGGGCTTCGATGGAATGCGACGGGTAAAACAAAAGGGGAAATCCAGGTTGGATACGAATTCTTAAATTTTGACCATGCTCCTGTCACCCAGCCTGCCGGATCATCTTTGAGTTCAGGGGGCAATGGAAGGCAAAACCTCAGAATAACGGGGAACCTGAATTGGGCTCCCACGGAACGCTCCAAAGTACAATTCCGGCCATTCCGGGTCATTCGACAGTCAGGAGTGTTCAATACATCTACCTTTATTCAAACTGGAATGAGTCTTAATGCACGCTATGCCATTGGGAATCGCACAACCATTGGAGGAAGTGCCCAATATACCAATAACGAGTTTACAAATGATCAGGGATCTCAATCATCTCAAAATAGGACCGACGATTTATTGCGTGGCAGCATGAGAGTGACCTATAAGGCGGTTCGGTGGTTGGGTATTAGTGCTCAGTATCAATATGAACAACGAACATCCACCACCAGCCAGTTTGAGTTCTACGCTAATACGCTCATGGTCTCATTTCAGGGATTTTTTTAATATGAGAAATTAGACGAATGATGTGGAGTCAGTCGAATGGAAATACAGTATTTTTATGAAATCTAGGTATTTGAGATGCTTGTTGGGGATGATGTGTTTGGTCACCTTGGGGTGTAGTGGATCTTTGATCAACCATGGGGAAAAGAACCCTATCCTATTGACAGAAATTACAGCAAATTCGTATCGCCTTGGTCCCAATGATTCAATAATGATCGAAGTATTTGATGAGGCTGACTTATCGACTGAGACCACAGTGAGTGGACATGGAACAATAAAGTTTTCATTGCTGGGGGAAATTTCCGTTGCGGGACTGACGGTGAAAGAGGTGGAGGAGGACTTGGCCCAACGACTTGCGGCGGGGTACCTAAAAAGTCCGAAGGTGACGGTTTCTATCAAAAAGTATCGCAATTATTATGTGACGGGCGAAGCCAAAAATCCAGGTGAGTTTCCTTTTCAAGAAGGCATGACTGTCCTCAAGGCCATCACCCGCGCTGGAGGCTGGACAGCTCGGGCCGTCAAGGATGAGGCGAAAATACTTCGGATTGTTAATGGGGAGGAGCAAACACTTCAGGTGGGGATGGAGGGTCACGTACATCCGGATGATATCATCATTGTTCCAGAAAGTTTCTTTTAAAAATTCAGGAATTTTGTCTTGCTGAGAATTATCGTTGGGAAAAATTTTTGGTCGTTAAACGGGGAATCGAATTGGTTGCAAACGCATGTTTTGGTGAAGGTATAGGATAAGACGATATCGTTATGAATAAGTATTCTGAAAATGACTCACAAGAGTATGAGGTCGATGAGATTGTCAATCTCATGGAATATTTAACGAGTATTCGTCGACGGATCTGGTTGGTGGGGAGTATGGCTTTGGTCTTTGGAGGCATTGTCGCTCTTTGGTCTTATACGGAGATTCCCATCTATCAATCAGTTACGAGGTTGGTGATTGAACCACGTGATCCGAAAATTCTAGATGGCCAATTGCAACAGGAGTCAACCGGGGGTGACCAAATTGAAACCCATGTGAATTTGATCACAAGTTATCCTGTGCTTGAAGAAGTGGTAAACACTCTTAACCTTGCAGAGCAAGCAGAATACCAGCCCAAATCTTCGGCCTCACTCAGGTTGGTTCGAAACATTGAGACGCCTTGGATAAGAGATAGTTTGCATTGGTGCAAGGTCTTCGTCAGATCCTTGAAAACTAATATCGTAGCCCTGGTAAAAAGCTTGCTCGGTGCTGAATCCAAAGAAAATATATCCCTGGATACAGCGGAAAAGTTTCCCCATAAAAAAATGGTCTCTTTAATTAGAGCGTTCAAGGGTCATGTGGGTGTTGCTCCTATCAAGGGGAGCAAGGTAGTTGAGGTCTCAATTACTTCCGAAGATCCACAATTTGCTGCATTGGCTGCCAATACCTTAGCTCAGATTTATATCGATCGCACATTGAAGAGGAAATCTCAATTTTCGGAATTTGCGTCTGACTGGTTTGGTTCTCAATTGGAAAATCTCCGAGGGAAGGTAGAAGAATCTGAGCAGGCCCTGTATACCTTTCGAGTGAAGCACGGATTGGTGAATCTGGGCAATCAACAAACGATTGCTGCCCAAAGACTGGATGAACAAAACACGGAATTGATTAGGGCGGAGAAAACTAGAACGGAGGCCCAAACTCGGTATAAACAAGTTGAAAAGATTCGAGCCAAGATTCGTTCGCAAGTGGATAGTCCCAAAGCCAACCGATCGGAGTTGGATTCGTTAACGGATGTATTGAATTCCGACGTCATTCGGCGTCTTCGAACACGTGAGATTGAATCATTGGTGGAATTGGCAAATTTATCCGAGAAATATGGGGAACTCCATCCTAAGATGATCCAGGCCAAGACCATGTTGAAAGAGTTTCAAGCACGCATGGCAGAGGAGCTTGAAAAGGTATACGGTTCCGTCAAGAATGACTACCAATTCGCCCTGGCTAGGGAACAGGCGATACGGGAAAATGTGAAGCACCTCAAGGATGAAAAAATTGCGCTCGACAAGTATGTTCTCCAAGCGTCCTTGTTAGAACGAGAAACCAATAGTAGTCGTCTACTCTATGACGGGTTTTTAGAACAAATGAGCCGTGCAGATCTTTCGGCGAAAGTCCAAACAAGTAATATTTACCAAGCTGAACAGGCCATTCCGGATGGAAGGCCCATTAGTCCAAAAACTCCTAGAAATGCTTTATTTGGTTTAATCCTTGGTTTGGCTTTCGGTGTAGGATTTGCCCTATTCCTTGAATATGGTGGAAAGAACCTAAATGGGCCTCGTGATTTTTCTCGCCACTTCACTGGGCTCAAGTTGCTTGGGATGCTTCCTAAGATTCTTGGGGTGAGTAAATCTGGTTATTCTCCGGTAATGTTGTCACAACCCACGGGGGTTTCGGCGAATTGCTATCGTCACATCAGGACAAGTCTTTGGATCGCTATGGAAAGTGAGCCGCCATTCTCGCTGGCGATCACGAGTCCCGGCGACAATGAAGGCAAAACGACCCTTGCGGTGAATATGGCTATTGCCTTGGCCCAAGTCGAAGGGATCCGCGTTGTCTTGATAGATACAGACATGAGACGGTCTCGCATTGGCAATATATTTGGTATTGAGGAGGACCAGGAAAAGGTCAAAGGTTTAGCACATTATTTGGATGGGGATGCCGAGGAAAGCGAAATTCTCCATGAAACAAGCGTCCCCAATTTGGCCGTGATCCCCGCTGGGTTCCTGCCTCCGCATCCAACAGAAATGTTGCATTCGATAAAGATGAGAACGCTCTTGCAATGGTGTCATGAGCAGGGGTTTAGCGTAATCCTGGATACGCCTGCTATACTACCAGTGGTCGATGCCATGATTGTCAGCCATTTAGTTGCGGGCACCATTTTGGTGGTGAGTGCGGGACAAACCTCTAAAGCCAACGCTCAGGAAACCGTTGAGAAATTAACCAGTCATGAAATAAAAATTTTGGGAGTAGTGATGCAGAAGGTTCCATTGAAGGATTTACCAATGTATTATCGAACATCCCCTTATTTCAATTCCACAAAAAACTAAAAATTCCAAAAGTTTGTGTCGTCGATTTATGGCGGTTGGTCCGTTCATACTTCGACCCTTCCTCGGGCTCAGTATCCAGCCCAAACAGGGCGTCATAGTGGGCATTCTCCGGGTGAAAGTCCATTTATCTGAGTGCTGCGGTTCCGGCGGCGATAAAAGAGTTCCAATACTTCCAGCTGCGGTTCTTCCTATAATTCATCCCTCCGTGTTGAATGAGACCCTCTTGAGTTAGCACCAAGGGGAGTTCTGCCTTCCAGTACATCAACAGAGACGAACATGATAGAGGGAGTCAATCGTACAGTAATACGTCATTGGTCGTATGGTGAGGGGAAGAGATGCGTTGTATCCTGAGTCCAGTTCCAAGAACAACGCAATGAGGCCAATGTGAGGTGATCAATGGACTGGTATCTGGTGCGAAGCAAACCACGTCAGGAAAAAGTTGCGGACTGGAATCTTCAACAATTTGAGGTAAGCTCCTTCTGTCCCCTGCTTAAAGAGACCAAACAAATCCGAGGAAAAAAACAGACAATATTAAGTCCTTTATTCCCTGGCTATCTTTTTGCAAAGTTCAATTTCCAAACGGATTATCGGAAGGTCGCTTATGCACATGGAGTTTCCAATGTAGTGATGTTTGGGGCAGTCCCTGCAAGAGTGGACGAAAAGATTATTGAAATAATTGAAAAACGGTTGGAAGAAGGTCGTCTATCGAATTCAATGGGTTCATTTACGACCGGTCAAACCGTTCGAATTCAAGAAGGTCCTTTGAAGGGTCTTAGTGCCGTGTTTGAAAAAGAATTAACTGGTACTCAACGTGTCGCTCTCCTTCTGAAGACAGTGTCGTATAGTGCTCGGGTCATCGTTGAACGTGAGTTGATAGGACAAATTTGAGATACAGTGAAAATTTGAGATGGGATTGCATTTCCTTTGCCAGGATGTCTTTTACTTGGGGTTACTCTGCAGGGATAGGGTGAATTGCTAATTGTGAATACAATTTCATTCTGATTAAATATAGACGAAGTGCTAGTTTTGCTGACAATTACTACCAAAATGACCATCGTTCGATTCGGGGGAGAGGTCGTAAATGTCAGCACAGCTGGTGGAGTAATATTGGCCCATCAAACACAAAGGGGTTGTTAGAAGAGAATTTTTCTGGTGGGAGGTTAATTTCAAAAACTAGGGTTTCCCCTGGTTAAACTCATTGGAGTTTTGTACTAAATAGCGCACCAAAGAATTACTACCAAGAGACATTCTTTGTAGAAATTATTGCAGGAGGCTGAATATAATCGCAGGAGGCGATTGTTTGAAATTTGAAAATGGTCAGTGATGTCAGGCGATGTCTGTGAATGGCGGTAGCCCGTCTATATACAGTAAATAAGTTTCAAGAAAAAACTCCCCAAAATTTCGATTGATTTTTCACCTTATCCTTTACTTTCTTCATAAATATTTTCATATTTCAAAAAATGTTTGGATGTGTCAATTCCAATCTTGAGGAAGAGGGTGCCAAAATTCTAAAAAATTTCTGTAGCCAAATCTGCAAATATTATTGGTAAAATTTTCACGCCATCTCTATTCCTGGTTTAAACTTCCTCAGACATAACCACAGAAAAATATTTTCCCTTTTTGGTCTATTCCAGAGGAGTGGAATATCCTTCCTTAAATCTTGGGGGTGTATTCCCAATTGTGTGGTAATGCTGAATAGAAATTTCGATTCCACTCTTAATCTTGAGTAGTGCCCCTGCGGTATTCGATAAAAAAATGCACAGAAAATTTATCTGGGCAGATCGCCAAAGTTTGCAGTTCAACCTTCCTTTTGATGATCTCCATGGTATAGAAGGTTTTCCCCTCTAGCCACCTAATCTTACATCATTTAATCAAGAACAAATGGTCTGGGTATCACCCTAAGAAGATATATAGACCATTGGTTGCGGAAAGGTCTTTTGATGGGCGCGATCTCACTTGTCTTTGGCCGAGATCAATCAAAGCCACAGTTTCCCGATGTTAGAGCGGCATGAGAGGCCGCAGCTCAGGAAAAGACTTGAGAAATAATTAGACTATGAAAAAAGTTCTTCATTTTTGGTCGTGAGTGATTACAAATCTGCATTAGAAAAAAAAACAATATTTATTTTAGGGAACCAGTTTGAAGAAACATCTTCGCCGAAGGAAGTTGAGCGGGGAACAAGGTTCAGGCCGGCATCATTCGGAGAAGGAGGAGGACAGGAAAATGGATCAAGTTAATCCCTTAGCGCGAATAGGTAGGGAAACCTACCCTCAAACGGCAGGCAGTAGATTCCATGCAATTTGTAAGCATTGCCAAGGTGCGACCTTGGTATTTTCTTTCCTCGCCATTGTCGCGTGGGGAATGGTGTCCGTCGAAAAAACGGTTGCCCATACTTCCCCGGATCACGAAATTGAGGACCAAACGCAGGCCTTAGAAGAAGAACCGGAACGCATAGATCTCTGGGTCAAACGCGGCAAACTCTATCGCTCAAATGGGAATTATCTTGAAGCATTAAATGATTTAAATCGAGCGGCAGAGTTGGATCCAGAAAATTCAAACATTTTATTGGAACGCGGTCTTACCTTATCTGCTCTGGGTCGTGATGTGGATGCAGAGGTGGTGCTAGATCAATTCCTCGACCAGGAATTGAATGATTCAATGATGGCTTTGGTGGCGCGTGGTCATATTCGTGCACGTACGGGGCGAGAAGGTCTTGCTATCTTGGACTTCACCAACGCGATTCAAAAAGAGCCACGGGCTGGATTGTTTATGGCTCGGGGGAAGGCACAGGAAAGTTTGGGAAATCTTGAGGCTGCAGCATTAGGCTATCGTGAAGGCCTTTCGCAGTTGGGAAACAAGGTTTCGCTGAAAAAAGCTCTCATTCGCGCGGAGACGGCGCAATATCGATATGACGTGGCATTGAGACTCATCGACGAGGAAATCGCACGGGTGAGAGTAAAGGCTCCCTGGTATCTCAAACGTGCCGAGTTGTGGGCGTTAAAGGGACAGGTCAAAGCCGCACAGCGCGATAGGGAAAGAGCTCTCGTCGAAACTAATCGGGCATTGGGTAAGAGGCCAACAGCGCTTCACAGGGTGTATAGAGCGAAAGTATTAATTTCAATGGGTCGTCTGGAGGATGCCAAACGTGATCTTCAGTTGGCTATTCAGGTGGCGCCCTTCTACGCAGAGGCTGGGGAATTGTTGGCGTCTTTGGAGGGCAGGTAATCATGGGAAATCAAAGAACACATTCAAAAGGAGAGAATATGAAGCCGGCGAATCGGATCATTCAAGGAACATTAGCCTTTAGCTGTATGCTCCTGATGTTAATGACATCTGTTGTGCCTGCCTTGAGTGCAGTTGTACGACAATCCTATCTTCAGATGCCTACACCGACGTCGATGACGATCGTCTGGCGAACTGATTCGACTGATCCCACGGATAGCCGCATACAATATGGCACCGATGTCAATGATCTTAACCAGGAAGCGACAGGTGTGGCGGTGCCTCCTGCCTCGAATGGAAATGTGCTAGATCATATCATCACGATCACTGGGTTAACACCGAACACACAATATTTCTACAACTTTGGCACAACAAGTGGTGGTGTGGAAGGTGGAGGCGCCGAAGGTACCGGCACGGTAGATTACAACTTTGTGACCCCGCCGACTGTGGGTTCGGCCACACCCGTTAGGATATGGGGAATTGGAGATTCTGGTGATGGCGGGGCCAACCAAATACAGGTTCGTAATTCCATGCTCACAGAGACTGCTGGGAACCCTCCTGACCTCTTTATTCATATGGGGGACATTGCCTACGACGATGGGCTAGACTCTGAGTTTACGACCAATCATTTTAATATCTTTCAAAACATTCTGCGCAATACGGCTGTCTATCCAACCCTGGGGAATCACGAGGCCAGATCTGTCGATACCAGCCTTCAGATGGGTCCCTATTACGAGGCCCATGTTCTTCCTACAAATGGGGAAGCAGGAGGTGAGCCATCATCTACCGAGGCGTACTACTCATACGACTATGCCAACATTCATTTTGTTGTGTTGGATTCCATGGATACTACCCAGGATCTAATCGCGAAGGAGGATATGATCGATTGGCTGGCGGCCGATCTCGCGCTCACGAGTCAAGATTGGGTGATCGCTTATTGGCATCATCCCCCCTATTCAAAAGGCACTCATGATTCGGACAGTGGAGGACTCTCCGGTGATTCTGGTGGCCGGCTTGTCGATATGCGTGAGGACGTACTGCCTACTTTGGAAGCAGGTGGAGTGGATCTTGTTCTTGGAGGGCATTCCCACAATTATGAGCGATCGTTTCCTTTGAGCGGAGCTTTTGGTTATGGCACTGCCCCAAATTTTGTCACGCCGCCCTTAGCCACCTTGCAGGCCAATGGAAACATTCTCAATACAGGAGACGGCAACCCATCTGGCACCGGGGCATACACCTCCGGTTCAGTCTATATCGTCGCGGGTCATGGTGGACATAATATTGGTGGGCCTATTACTCAAGGGCATCCTGTGATGTATACCTTTGAGTCGGCTTATGGCTCTGTACTGATGGATGTGAATGGAAACAGTCTCACTGTTCAAAATATTCGAGCTTCTGACGGAGATATTACTGATACCTTTACAATTAACAAGTCTGTGGGGAACCAAGCACCGACGGTAAATGCGGGGGCGAACCAAACGATTATCCTGCCAGCCGTGGCCAATCTCGATGGAACGGTAACGGATGATGGGTTACCAAATCCGCCCGCGACGGTGACCACGATGTGGAGTCAATTCAGTGGGCCGGCGACAGGGATTGCGACGTTTGGGGATGCGACGGCGGTGGATACGACGGCGAGCTTCAGTGAG
>JAJDBO010000247.1 GCA_029261305.1 Nitrospirales bacterium | reverse complement strand
CTAGGTTGACAGGGGGCACATGACTGATATAATTCAATCACTGTTTTTGAAATTGATTGCATGGGCGGATAGCTCAGTTGGAAGAGCATTGCCCTTACAAGGCAGAGGTCGCAGGTTCAAACCCTGTTCCGCCTACCATTTTTGTGCCATAGATAAGTACAGAGAGCCTACGGCAAGTTGGCTCAGTGGAATTCTTGGAGATTTTCCCAAGAGATGACTGGGTGAATCGTCAAGAATTAAGGGCTACGTTTATAGTGTGTGGGGCCGTCGTTCAGCTGGTTAGGACGCCAGATTGTCAATCTGGAGGTCGCGGGTTCAAGTCCCGTCGGCCCCGCCATACACTTCTCGACCTTGTTTTTCCTAACCCCCTTTCCAAGACTAGCGATTTCTTCCCATTTCCCTACACGCACAACCGGAGGCTTTGATGTTCTCTAGTAATCCCATGGAAATGCTTGGATCCCTCGGGGCCGTCTCGATCTTCGTGCTTTTCATTCTTTTGGTGTTCTCTGTCTCCTCGTGGGGAATTATTATTTATAAATGGAGAACGTTTAACGCGACAGAGCAGGAAGAAGAGCAATTTCTTCAATCTTTTGAACGATCACAATTCAGCGCTGAAAAATTTGAACATTTAAAAAAGATCGGAACTTCATTGCCGTTAAGTCCGAGTGGATCGGTGTATGTTGGCGTTGCACAAAAAGTTGATCGGTTATTCAGAGCCCATGACCTCATTGAGGGAAATCGAGGAAGACGATGGCCAGACCGACAGTATCTTGAAAAGGTTGTACAATACATCGTTCAGGGGAAAATAAATCAACAAGAAAGTTACCTCCCATTTTTGGCGACCACAGGAAACATTACCCCGTTTATCGGGCTGTTTGGGACCGTCGTTGGCGTGATAAATGCCTTCAGTGAGATCGGGGAACAAGGGTCAGCAAGCATTGCCGCAGTTGCTCCTGGTGTATCAGAAGCCCTAGTGGCAACAGCTGCTGGTTTATTTGCGGCGATTCCTGCTGTGGTGGCCTATAATTACTTTCTTACCAAAATCCGAAAAAGCGCTTATCGTGTGGAAGCCTTCAGCATTGAATTCCTCAATGGTCTGGATGAATTGGCGAGCGAAGTCAATGAGGCTGAAGTCGTTCGGTGATGTTTGAATCCCGCCATCGGCGCTTTTTATCGGAGATCAATATTATTCCGCTCGTGGATGTCGTACTGGTCTTGCTGGTGATTTTTATGGTGACGGCGCCCATGCTCCATCGAGGTATTGATATCACTCTTCCCCGTACCGCCTCCAATACCATTACTCCAGACGAACGACTTATTATTTCCATTGAACCCGACGAGGCAATCTATGTTGGAAAGGATCGGGTCACCATTATCAGTTTGCGCAAACGTCTTCATGAGGCGAAAGCGTTGAATCCGATGGTGTCTGTGTATCTTCGCGCCGATAATAAAATTTCCTATGGGCGAATTATTCAGATAATGGATGAAGTGAAGCGAGTTGGTATAGAACGATTGGGAATGGTCACGAGCCCAAAAGGGACAACATTGGAAGAAGAATCTGTCAATCTCTCCTAGGCGGGAGATAACGAAGAGTCGTACGTGATGTCCTACGCCAGCCATGCAAATCTCGTTACGCTTCAATTGGCTGATGCATCTGCGCAGGTGGATGGTCGATTTAAGCAGATGCTGGCGATTTCCCTGGTTATGCATGCGGTGCTGCTCTTAGGTCTCATGACCGTACGATTCACTCCGACGATTCAACAGCCTTTAGCGTCCTATCGCGTGGATTTGGTGACCCTTCCGAATCCTGTAGTTGCTCCGCCAGAAAATTCTCGAAAGACACAAAAAGTAGCGACGGCACCACCTCCAGAAAAAGCAAGGACTGCAACACCAATAATGCCGCCATCCTCCCCGAAGGCGGTGGAACCTATTCAAACAGAACAGGTCACCCAATCAATTGTCGACGCCTTGGATAATATTGCCGTTCCTAAATCAAGGGAAATTACGCCTATCGTGAACGATCAGACCATGACGCAACCCTTAGTAAATTCTGAAAGGAAAAGTATTGAACGTGCTGAGATTGTGCTGCCTGTTGTTCCTCAGGCTCCTCAGTTATCTCCTCGGAAGGCCTCCCCACAATTGGCCGTGCCAGCTCCTTCGGTTCCAGCGACGAGTTCACTTTCGGAAACATTGAAGCATGCCGTTCAATCAGTTCCTGTTCCCCAAAAATCTTCCCCATCGAAAGCGCAGGTATCTTCATTGGAAAAGGTCACTTCCCTTTCAGTTCAATCTGACGCCATGGATGTCGCCTCTCCAAAAATTACGACTCCTGGGCAGGCTCCCCAGTTGACAAAAATGATTCCCATGCAATCCTCTAAAAAAATGGACTCAAAGACTCCTCGTCAAAATCGAATGTCTGATTCAATGAAGCAAGTCGTTCAATCGGTTGTGGTGTCAGAGGTGCAAAAAACCAAAGTTTCACCACAAATGCCTACCGAGGCTGTGGCCATTCCAATTTCGCCAACTCAGAACACCACACAGACACCTCGAAAAAAACTTCAAGGTATGGTTATGCCTTCCGAAGCGCCAAACTTGGCAAAACTCGACGTGGCGAATGCGCGAAAGTCCTTGCCTGAGAAATTACTTGAGAATCCTCTGGACAATAATCAGTCCAATGTGTTGGAACCAAAAATTGCGAAGTTGATTATTCCAGACGTTCAAGTTCCCGAGGCCCATCATCTTCTGTCAAAGCCTACGGAAAGCGGGATTCAAAATACTAAGACAGCCCTGCAAGTTTCAGGATCTTCACCTGAGGGCAATGCCTATTGGGGTCGAGTCTGGTCAAAAATCGATCGAGAATGGGTGGCTCCTCCAGTGGAGGTTCGGTCAGGAAAACCAGTTCAAGTGGTGGTGGCGTTTCGAATCGAAAGAAATGGAAATGTGAACAATCTCTCGGTCGCACATTCCTCTGGAAATGAGTATTATGATTTAGCCGCGAAACGTGCGATATTGGATGCAACGCCACTACCGCAGTTTGCATCTGATATGCCTGATTCGCACTACGAGATACAATTTCAATTCACTGTTCACCTGGAATCTAAATAATGATGAGCACAAGACGCTGTCTCCTAGTTGTTATCGGTCTGTTGAGTGTTGGCGGGATGACGTTGATTGAGTCAAAGGCTGCCGATGTATTCTTAGAAACCAAACGCTCAGACTTTCAAAAAATTCCCATTTGGATTATGGGATTTGGAGATGGCCAAGCGGGCGGTGACTCCGGCAAGCCAATTGGTGCGCAAATGGCGGAAATCTTGAAAGCGGATTTAACGCGCTCTCAAGTATTTGAGGTGTTGGGGGCCCCGATGGCTCCTTCAGAATTCTCCAAATCCCATTGTCAGGCCACTGAGCCCTTGGCGAAAGCCAAAGAAAGTGGAGCGACGGTGTCCACCTGGGGGCGAATTGGACGAAAAAGTGGCAAACTCGTGATGGAGGGGTGCGCCTTCGATGGAGGCAATGAAAATTTGGACATGGGGAAGCGATATGTGGGTGGCCCAATTACTCTCAAATTGCTGCGACTCATGGTGCATCGATGGGCCGATGAATTGGTGTCACGCTATACTGGGGATCCTGGAATTGCTAGAACGAAAATTGCCTATGTCTCCGAGGATGGCAATGGGAATCGAGATCTGTATGTGATGGATTATGATGGATTCGGGCCTAAACGGGTGACGGCCGATCGTCGATTAAGTTTGATGCCGGCCTGGTCTCCTGATCAACGGTCTGTGGTCTATACCACCTACAAAAAAAACAATCAGGAAATTGTCCAACTTCACCTGGCTTCCGGATCAAAGAAAAGTCTGGTCAAGGCACAAAGTCTTAATATTACCCCGGCCTTTTCCCCCAATGGAGAAAGGCTGGCCTTTGCCTCGGCCGCTGATGGGAATTCGGATATTTATACCTTGAATGTGATGACCCAAGAGTCCGTCAAGCTGACGTTTGACAAAAGTGCTGATCTTTCACCCACGTGGTCTCCCAACGGGCGAGAAATCGCGTTTACCTCGGATCGAGGTGGGCGCCCGCAGATTTACCTGATGAGTGCGGATGGGGCGAATGTTCGACGCCTGACTTTTCAGGGAGAATATAATGCGGCTCCGGCGTGGTCCCCGCGAGGGGATTGGATTGTGTATGTGTGTCAATTGCCAAAATTGGGATTCAAGTTGTGTCGGATCACCCCTGATGGGCAAAAGCGCGAGCAAATTACCTTTGGGCCTACAGATGAAATTGATGACTCTCCTTCATGGGCTCCAGATGGTCGTCACCTCGTCTTTAGTTCTACGAGAGGTGGCAAGAGTCATATTTATATGGTGAATATGGATGGAACCGGGTTGGAACAATTGACCTTTGGAGGAACGCACCATAGTTCTCCCTCGTGGTCGCCATTATAACACTTCTTCTTGTCCTGCCGTTACCAAACTGTTCGTACGTTGTGACATCCCTAGAAGATGATAACCTGGCCTTTGTCGATAACCTGCTAGGTTGTGTATGCATGAGGAGGCTACCAAAATGATGAAACGAAATATCCGATCGGGTGCAACGAAGATCGTCAGTTGGCAAGTCCCGATGCGTGGTCTTGTTCGAATGATTCTAATGGGGCTTTCGCTCCTCAGCTTGTCATCCTGTGTCGCTCAACAGGCGGATCTCGTTCGGTTTCAACAAGAGTTTGAGGCTAAAATCGCCAAGTTGGATCAAGAGAAGCAAAACTTGCAATCGACTCTGGCTGAAGCCAATCGTGTCATCCAGGAATCCAAGAATGAGTTGGCGAAACAAAAATCGGAAGTCTCGGGGTTAGTTCGGGACCGTGCAAAGTTTAATAGTGAATT
>JAJDBO010000246.1 GCA_029261305.1 Nitrospirales bacterium | reverse complement strand
ATTGAATTCGTCAAGCGATCCCTTCCGCGTGAAATGGATTTCCAAGGCCTCAAGGTTGTGCTGGATTGTGCTCATGGCGCTGGGTATTCAGTGTTTCCAAAGGTTGTGCGAGAATTAGGGGCTGAGGTGTTTGTGATCGGTGATGAGCCGAGTGGGACGAACATCAATGCGGGTTTTGGGGCCATGTGTCCGAAACGCCTTCAAGAGGAAGTACGGGCACGTGGCGCGGATGTTGGCATTGCTCTAGACGGAGATGCTGATCGGGCGGTCTTTGTCCAAGAACAGGGTGAGGTGGTAACCGGAGATCAGGCCTTAGCCGCGTTTGCCTTTGACCTTCAAGAGCGTAGCCGCCTGGAAAAGCACACGGTAGTGGGAACGGTCATGAGTAATTTTGGTTTTGAGGCTGCCTTGCAGAAATCTGGAATTTCCCTAATTCGCACACCCGTGGGAGATCGCTACATTCTCGAACAAATGCTGGCCAATGGGTACAATCTGGGAGGTGAACAATCAGGACATTTTATTTTCTTGGATTACAACACCACTGGAGATGGTATGATCTCTGGCTTGCAAATGCTGAAATTAGTGAAACGTGCAGAGCGCCCACTTTCGGTCGTCGCTCAATGTATGGAGGCGGTCCCACAGGTATTACTTGGAGTTGAAGTGAGTCATAAGCCAGATCTATCCACTATTCCCGAACTCCAAAAAGCGATTAAATCCTGTGAACATTCGCTAAATGGAACGGGGCGAGTACTCGTTCGGTATTCCGGAACGGAGCCGCTCGTTCGTGTGATGGTCGAGGGCCAAAATGATGCTCAAATTCGTCAAGTGGCGAATGAATTAGTCGAAGTGGTCAAATCCACCATCGGCTAGGGCTCCTCCTAAGTTTCGTGTCATCAAATCTCCTACCCCGCATTGTGTTTTTTCTTCTAGGCCTCTGCTTAGGTTCCTATTTTCTCTATATTCCCTTTTTGGTAATTACCATTTTGGTTGGTCTCGCCATTGGGTTGACGTTGTGTGAGCGCAAGGACCGCCTCACACCAACAACAGGCCTTATCCTCTATGTTTGTCTTTTAGTCGGTGTTGGCTATTGGGCAATTGGCGAATGGGGAAAGTCTTCCACCATCCTTATTTCTACTGCTGGCGAAGAAGAAGTGTTGTTGTCAGGTATGGTTGGTGCCCCTGTACAGCATGCGCCAGGGCGCATGACGATGCTGGTACATGTTACCTCGATTGGTGAAGGGGAGACGAAGAAGAAGGTTCAGGGCTTACTTCGACTCACATGGCGTGAGCCTGATGCTAGTGTGCATCGTGGAAATGAGATCACAGTCAGGGCTCGCGTGCGTGCGCCTTTTGGGACGAGAAATCCTGGAGGTTTTGATTATGGTGCATACCTTCAGCAACGCGGGGTTGAAGCGGTGGCCATGGTGAAGGGGCCAAATAAAATTCAGGTTGTTTTGCCAGACTCGGCTAAGGTAACTGGGTTTTTCTTGAGCCGGATAGATCAATGGCGAAACCAGGTTCGTCAAGCCGTGTTATCCAGTCTCAATGATCCTGCACGAGGTTTATTTCTTGGAATGATTGTCGGAGAACAAAGTTATATTGACCAAGATATTCGGGACGATTTTATGACGACAGGGACCGTCCATATAATTTCCATCTCTGGTTCTCATTTGGGGTTGTTGGCGTTTTTGTCATTTATGTCTATCAGGGGACTGACCCGGCGTATGCCGGCACCATGGTTGGAGTGGCTTTCTTGCCGAATCACGCCGAAACAACTTGCGGTAGTTATTACTCTGCCCTTGGTCTTATTTTATACCCTACTATCGGGGGGGCATGTGGCAACGGTTCGATCGCTTATCATGATTGCGTTGTACCTGCTGGCTGTATGGTTTGGTCACGAACGCCAGATTATCATTGCATTGGGAGTATCTGCCTTACTCGCGACGTTGTTTGATCCCATGGTGATCTATGACTTGTCGTTTCAATTGTCCTATGTGTCGGTCTTCGCGATTGCATTGGCCCTTCAGTTCACCAATGACTTTGAAGAAAAATTGGACGATATTCAATCGTCTCGTGAAAAGATACAGACCTGGATTTATCAGTATCTTCTTATTTCATTTGCCGCGACGTTCGCGACGCTGCCACTGGTTGCCTATTACTTTAATCAAGTCGCCTGGCTTGGCGTGGTGGCTAACATGGCCGTGGTGCCGTTCGTCGGGTTGTTTGTCGTGCCGCTCGGATTATTGACGTCAATCCTCACGTTGGTATTTGATTTAGAAAGTCTTCCCTTGGCCTGGCTAAGTCAACTCATTCTTGATGGATTGAGATTTTTAGTTCATTTCCTGGCGCGTGTGCCTGGTGCTGAATGGCATGTGTCGTCGCCGGCACCTTTGGCGATTGCGGGATTTTACCTGTGCCTCTTCTTCGTGTCTCGCCATCATCGGCCAGTGTTTCGATGGGTGAGCACCGTTGTCGTCATTGCGCTTATTGCCTGGTGGATGTGGGCTCCTCGGTTAATCTTTCATGACGATACGCTGCGTACGACGTTTCTGGACGTTGGGCAAGGAGATGCGACACTCCTCGAATTGCCTGATGGACAAACGGTGCTTATTGACGGAGGTGCGGCCTATGAGCGTTGGGATATGGGCCGGATGGTGGTTGGACCATACTTGTGGGATCAAGGTATTCGAAAAATTGATCATCTTGTCGCCACCCATCCTCAACTTGATCATGTCGGAGGGCTGGTTTGGATCATTCAGCATTTCGATGTCGGTCACTATTGGACCAATGGCGTTTCACGAGTTGAGCCCTTTTATCAAAGATTGAGTAACGTCCTAAATGAGAAAAGGCTAATCGAGCAGGTGGCTTGGGCTGGACGAGATCTTGTGGATGCAAGCGAGTGTCAGTTGCGGTCGCTCAATCCACCGCGAAAAGAGAAAAGAATGTCTCAATCCCTCCAAGAAAATTACAGTGGAGCTGAGCTGAATAATCTTTCAGTGGTGTTGAGTCTTAACTGTGGCGGCCATTCAATTTTGCTAAATGCCGATGCCGAAGTCGAATCATTGGCACGAATGGCCACTGATTCCGATGTCCAAAGCGCGACGCTGGTCAAGATTCCCCATCATGGGGCCAAAAGTTCATTCAGCAAAGATTGGCTGAATGTATTGACGGCAAAGACTGCGGTAGTGTCTGCGGGACAACGGAATCGCTATGGGCATCCTGCGCCCTCGGTCCTTAAACACTATGACCAAAAAGGCATTGAGGTGTATCGGACCGATCGGGATGGAGCCATTGTGGTAAGTCAGAAATTAAGTTCCCCTGAGACCTTGATCCAAACAACCCAAGCCCAGGCTCTTTCTGTGGTCAATCTTCCTGGAAATATTTTTCAACAAGAAGCCAACAACCTAGGACGGTTGTGGGGGAAGTGGTCTGGTGCTTACTGAGGGTGCCTGATTATTTCATATATGTCTCGGGGAGAGGAAAGAGGTGCCCAGTTCAAGATTTTTAGCACATCCTCCACATAGGCAACAGATCGCATGCCGTTGAGTACGCAGGTGACGCCTGGAGTGCTGGTAAGTGTCCAGAGGGCTTTACGGGAAATAAGTTCGGAACGTCTGTCTTCTGGTATAAGGGGATCTATGAGTCCGGATATTGCTGTTATCGCCTCGCGGTTTTTTTGAGCGGACTCTTTTCGCAACACAAGAAATAGCGTGACGAGTTTTGGAAGGTAGCGGTTCTGCCAATTCTTCCATGCGCTGGAGTGATCTTCCCCAAGGTGTTTGGTGACGACTTGGAGTGCTTGATTCACGTGTGGCGCAATCATCTGTGATTCAATTTGATCCCAGTGTTCAAGCCCCTGGAGTCGAGGGCGAAGGCTTTTCAGTTCTTCCGTGAACGAAAAAAAGTCTTTTGGCTCGAGACCCTTGCCTGAGTAGGGAATATGCGGGACAAAGTCGTTCCGAAATTCCTCTTCCAAGGAGGCGAGCAGTTCATGTTGTTCCTCAAATGTCGATTCAACAGGTTCGGTATGTGGATCGGCCAACCGAATCATGCCGCGATGCTTGGAGGGAATCGCGTTGAGTGGCCGATTTACCAATACTGCAATCTGTTCTTGTTGAGAAAATTCCAGCACTGTCTGTGTCCCACCACTTCCAGTGTTGGGAGTGAGCAATGCACCTGATTCAAATAAGTTCATCGGGAGTTGCAAGACTCGAAACGCATGCGAAGCTTTTCCAAGGTCTTGGGCCGCAGCTTGTGCACATTCAAGCATTAGAGAGAGTGAGGTGGCCTCTGGGTCCTCTGGAGATCCTGTCGAGGTGTTGGATGAGACTCCATAGTATTGGAGTCGTCCGGCCGTCACCTGTTCTTCAAAATACTTGAATGCTTGTTGCAGTCGGCGATAGAACTCGATTCTCAATTCTTGGAGTTTTTCTTCATCAACGGTCCGTTTTTTGTTTTTGGCATCGGAAAGAAAATACTCTGGGTTGTGGAGTAGGCATACGTCGAGCGTTTCTAGTCCGAGGCGATCGAGGGAAAGGGTGAGTTGATCTTCAAGAAATTCGGGGTGGAGGCAATGCCACAAACCCTCGCCATATTTCACCATGTCTGGAAAGGCCTGCCCTGCTTGTTCTTTAGCCTCAGCACGGGTGAGATTCTGGCCCTGCACGTAGCCAATCTTCGAGACCACAATCACTTCTTCCCGTGTGACTTCTTGATCGGCAATGAGTCCTTTTAGCACAGCACCAATCAATCGCTCGCTACTTCCATCGGTATAGTTCGTCGAGGTGTCGATGAGGTTGCATCCTTCGCGAAGGGCTTTGCGTAGCGCCTCTCGGTGCTCATCTTGACTTTCAGTGATGCGGTATCCGCCAAATCCAAGTCGAGAAGTGGTGAGGTTCGTTGATCCCAAGGATGTATAGCCGGTGGCAGATGGTGGATTAACCAAAGAGGCAGATAAGATGCGTGAGACATAAGCTCCGGTTCCTTGCGCCGTCGCTTTGCCTTGGCGACCAGAGGCTTTGAGCATGGTGGTTGGTGCCGCAGGCGAATCGGAAGATGGATTAAGATGATTGGCTAACGCTGGCCCAATGAGTTTTGGGTCGGTAATAGGTGCTGCGCAGGCAAAGTTTTTGCAGATATAGAGTGCTGGTTTACCCTGCACAAGGGTTTTGTCTTTCAGTAGTGGGTGTGTTGACTTGGATTTATTGGGATCAATATGAGCGATGACGCGATTGGGCACGAAATGTCGCCGAAGTTCTTTGGACAGAGCTTCCAAGCCCAAGTCCCCAGGTGTGCCGACTAACGCTATTTCAACCGGGCCTTTAAGAAGTAGGTCCGAGGCAATTAAGGTCTTCGCAAAACCTCGCGGGATTTGAGCGATCTGTTGGCCATAGGCTCGAATGGCTTGTGTCGCAGCATCACGGAAATCTTCTTGTCCAAAGTGAAACGAAAGCCGAGCCAAAGCCATGGCAGCCACGGCATTCCCGCTGGGGGTGGCACCATCTGGGCCTTCACGGCTTCGGAGGATAAGGGCTTCATGATCCTTTGCGGTTGTGAAAAATCCGCCATGCTCCTGATCGGAAAAATCTTGAATTAGTCGTTCAGCGAGTCTGACGGCTTCGGTTAAATACCGTTCGCTTCCACCTGCTTCGAATACATCAATCAGGGCTTCGATGAGAAAGGCATAATCTTCAAGGTAGGCATCTAAGTGGGCTTTGTTCTCCCGGCATGTTCGGTACAACCCACCATCTGGCCTTGAAAGAATTCGAAGAAGGAAGTCCGTGGCATTTATGGCTGCATCCAAGTATCGGGCTTGGCCAAAGACACGAGCGGCTTCCGCCATGGCGCTGATCATCATGCCATTCCATGCGGTGATGATTTTGTCATCCAGACCTGGAGGGATACGTTTCAAGCGAGCTTGGTAAACAATGGGACGCACTTGGTCAATCGAGTGTTGGAGTTCCTCCGGAGAACAACCCAATTCTTGAGCCACGTCATCAAGACCGCGCGGGGTATTGGGGATACTATGATGTTCCCAATTGCCATCGTCTGTGATGTCATAATAGGCACAGAAACGTTTGGCATCCTCTTCAGATGACGTAATGGCTTGAATTTGCTCGGGATTCCAAACAAAGAATTTGCCTTCCACGCCTTCAGAGTCTGCATCGGTGGCCGAATAAAACCCACCATCAGGAGAAGTCATTTCTCGAATGATGTAATCAAGAGTCTCAGTGGCCACGCGCTGGTAATTGGGGTCTTGGGTGAGCTGATAGGCTTCGACATAGGTTTTGGCCAGCAGCGAATTGTCATACAACATTTTTTCAAAATGCGGGACCAGCCAACGCTCATCGGTAGAATAGCGTGAAAATCCTCCCGCCATGTGGTCATACATGCCACCAGCAGCCATGGCATCGAGGGTTTTGCACACCATGTGTAATGTGTGGTCATTTCCGGTTTGATGATAATGTCGAAGAAGAAATGAAAGCCCAGTGGCTGGTGGAAATTTTGGTGCCTGCCCAAAACCCCCAAAGACCGGATCAAAGTTTTTGGCGAATTGTTCTGTCCCAGCATCCAGTTCTGTTTGACCTACGGTAGTGGGCGAGGGGACTTGAATGGATTTCTGCAATCGCGTAGTAAATCGAGATGCGGTTTCAACAATTTCGTCGCGGTCTTTGTGCCATCCTTCCGCGATCTTTTTCAACACGGTTCCAAATCCTGGGCGTCCCCATTTATCCGTCGGTGGAAAATAGGTGCCTGCAAAGATCGGTTGTTGATCAGGGGTTAAAAATACAGTCATGGGCCAGCCACCGTTTCCTTGGTTCATGGCCAGGGTGGCTTGCATATAAATCTCGTCGAGGTCTGGGCGTTCTTCCCGATCGACCTTCACGCAGACATAGTCTTGGTTCATCAATTTGGCAATCTCATCATTTTCAAACGATTCTCGTTCCATGACGTGACACCAATGGCAGGCTGAATAGCCGATAGAAAGCAAAATGGGTTTGCCTTCGGTTTGTGCTCGCGTGAGCGCTTCTTCGCCCCAAGCATACCAGTCAACAGGATTGTACGCGTGCTGAAGCAAGTAGGGACTGGTTTCGTGGATGAGGCGATTTGCTGGATGGGGGTGCTTGGCGTCAGACATGACGGCGACGGTAGCACTGGAAAAGAATATTGGTCAAATGAGGGAACACCGCATGAATATTTTTTGAAATGTCTATTGCGAGGATCGTATCCTGAAGTTGAAAATTCAAATCAGCGAACTTGAGAATCTAAGTCAGCGAAGTTGAGAAAGAGAATCATGATTAAGGAAAAATACCTAAAGTAATCTATTGACAGATTCCGAAAATGAGAGGTAGCATGAGTTTGTGAATAAGAAGAATGTGATGTGGCTTTTCTTTGGAAAGTCACTTTGAAATATGAATGACGTTTATAGTTAGGAAAGAAGAAAGGGGGCCGGTATGAAGGCAAAAGAAGGAGTCATCAATTTACTGAATAAAATTTTGACAGAGGAACTGACGGTCATTAATCAGTACTTCTTGCACGCCAAGATGTGTAAGAACTGGGGGTACGAGCGACTTCATCACCATGTGCTTGATCGAAGCTTTGGAGAAATGAAGGATGCGCAGGCGGTGATTGATCATATTTTGTTTCTCGATGGGTTGCCCAACATGCAACGATTGGGGACGGTCAAGATTGGAGAAAACGTTTCCGAGCAGTTGAAGTCAGACCTTGGCAAAGAAAAAGACATGGTTAAGCTGATGAGTGAGGGTGTGAAACATTGCACAAAAGTTGGGGACTTTGCCACACGTCATATGCTGGAGGATATGATCCAGGATGAAGAAGAGCATATTGACTGGATCGAAACTCAATTGGAAACCATCAAGCAAGTTGGTCTTCAAAACTATTTGAGCGAACAGATTAAAAAAGAAGAGAGTTAAGCTTCATCGACTCATCCGGGTAAAGCCCTGATGTTCATGAGGAGTGCCTGTGGGTATCTCATGAGTGTCAGGGCTTTTTCTGTATGGAGAGGTTTCGTTGCCATTTACAGACCACCACTCCTCTGTAATCCTATCTGTCTTTTTCTCCAAGACAAGATTGTTTATCCCAGGGCGCTCTTGGCGGGGTCTTTTTCAAAGGCCATGTCCTTCACAGAATCTCCCAAAGTGAACCCCCATGGCAGACAAGCAAGGAACGGAATGTGGCCATTATGCAAACTGGTGGTGAGTCTCGGTTCGTGCTTGTCCTTATTCGGTCATGTTTGTGCTGCTGGGTCTCCTCCTTGGACTTTGGCAAAAAGATGGCTTTCAAATAGAGGTCATGATACTGGGGTGGGGGAAAGCCAGATTCCGTTGGAATTGGCAAGATCTGTGGGCCATGATGATAAAGAAACGTCACCCTGAAACCGAATACATCTGGGTATACCTGTCACGAGGAATTTTAAATGTGTCGTGTGTCCTGCGCGAGGAAGAATGAAGATTTCTCCTTCCCAGGCACAAGTCAATAGTGGGTATTCCTCCTTCCGAGCTGAGAATGTCATTGATGGGAAAGAAAAGGTAATCATGGCGAAGATAGCGAAAAAAGTTGCCACCCCAGAATCATCAGGGGTCCTTGAAAAGATTGCTGAAAAACGGGCGGTTCCGGGGGTGATCTCCTTAACTGGGGCGAAGTCCTTGTTGTATATGAATGCCGAAGCCGAAGGAATATGCCAGCAGTTTGGAGTAGATCAGGGCTATGTTCGCAATGGAGATGCTGCTCTTAATATTGGCTCAGATAATGGCCTGATGGGCCATGAGGTATTGCCACAAGAAGTTTTTGACCTGTGTGGAGCGCTTGAGCAGGAAGCGTCTCTCAATGGTGCGAAGAGTGGTGAGGAGATTCAATTGCGACGGGTGATTGGTGAATATGAACATCCCGTCCTGCTTCGAGGGTTTTTAATCCCTGGTCATCAAGAACATGAACCGCGATTTTTAATTCTTCTGGAACGGCTTGGCCGGCGACCGCAGGTACCCTCAAATGAAGCCCAACGATATTTTAATCTTACAGATCGAGAACTTGAAATAATTATGAATGTCGCCGAAGGGAAGACCAATCGAGAGATAGCCAGTCTGCTGGCCATTAGTGAACATACCGTGAAAGAGCATATCAAGCATGTGTTACAAAAGACTGGAAGTTCAACGAGGACTGGTATTTTGGCGCAAATATTTCGGTTATCTTGAACCTCCTCCCAGTAAAGACTTCTGGGCCTGTTGAATAATTCAGGTTTGGAAGCCGTAGAAGCGTCTGAGAAGACGACCCACAACAGTGA
>JAJDBO010000245.1 GCA_029261305.1 Nitrospirales bacterium | reverse complement strand
TTCATGGCTTCGATCACGAGCAGGGGATTGCCATTGGCGACCGGATCCCCCTCGGCCACCATGACTTTAACGACTCGGCCAGGCATAGGGGTGGTGACATCCCCTGGTCCGCTGGGTTTGGGGCGTCCACCTTTGGCGGTGCCTGAACTAATTGGTGCCTCAGGACCGCTGGCCAAGACTTCTTGCAGCGGTTCGAGATACACTTCTTCGAGCTTGTCATCCACTTTGATGTAATAGGGTTTGCGTCCATCGATTGTTTTGCCTGAGCCGGACACATGAATGTGATACGTTTCTCCATGCAACATAACCCGAAATTCAACGGGGGCCAAGTGAAGATTCTGAGCCGTTGGGGACTTTCCACCTTGTGAAATCGGTTCAAGTATTTCGGGTTTGAGCTCACCTCGTTCCCGTTCATCGATGAATTGCAATGCCACCGACGGGAAGAGCGCATAGGACAGGATATCTTCCGGCGAGACCTGATGATCGGATAATTCCTTTTTGGCTACTTTCAATTCTGGATCTAAATTATCCGCTGGCCTGCCTGTGATGGGTTTTTCCCCAGCAATCGCTTTTTGGCGTGTTTTCGAATCCAAAGTGCCAGGTGGTTTACCATAAAACCCAAGGAAATAATTTTTGGTTTCGTTGGTAATGACTTTATATCGTTCCCCTGTCAGAACATTCATTGTTGCTTGGCTTCCGACGATTTGACTGCTTGGCGTGACAAGAGGAGGGTACCCCATGTCTTTGCGAACTTTGGGGATTTCTTCGAGGACTTCTTGCATCTTTTCGATGGCATTTTGTTCAGCCAATTGTGAGGCCAGGTTTGAGAGCATACCTCCTGGCACTTGAGAAAGCAGAATGTCGGTATCGACTCCCGTAAAGTCACTTTCAAATTGGTGATATTTTTTTCGGGCTTCCCGTAAAAGGGCGGCTGCAGGAGTCAGTTGTTGCAGATCTAATCCCGTGTCATATGGTGTACCTTTTAATGCGGCGATAAACGTTTCGGTGGGAGGATGCGATGTGCCACCGGAGAGTGGAGACAAGGCTGTATCCAAGATATCCAGACCACCAAGAACGGCCATGAGAGAGGACATGGAGGCCATCCCGGAGGTGTAATGCGTATGAAGATGAATAGGCACCCGAACGGCAGCTTTCATGCGTTTGACTAGTTCGTAGGCTTCAAACGGCGGGAGAAGCCCAGCCATATCTTTGATGCAGATCGAGTCTGTGCCAAGGCCTTCGAGTTGCTTGGCCTGTTCCACATAATGGTGCAGGCTATGAACGGGACTCACGGTGTAGCAAATCGTGGCCTCGACATGTTTCTTGCACTGCTTGACGACTTTCATCGCTGGCTTGATGTTGCGAATGTCATTCAGGGCATCAAAGATCCGAAACACATCAATACCATGCTCAGCTGACTTCACAATGAAGTCTCTCAAGACATCGTCAGCATAGTGGCGATACCCAACCAAGTTTTGTCCGCGTAGTAGCATTTGGAGTCGAGTATTTGGTGCAGCCTTGCGGAAGGTTTTCAGGCGTTCCCACGGATCTTCTTTTAAGAACCGTAAGCAGGCATCAAAGGTTGCACCGCCCCAGACCTCTAATGACCAGAACCCAACCTTATCCAATTCCTCGGCGGCGGGGATGAGATCTTCCGTTCGCATCCTGGTGGCCAAGAGAGATTGATGCCCGTCACGTAACGCGACATCGGTGAGGTAGAGTTTTCGACCTTCGGAGGGTTCGAGCTCAAAGGACTCCTCGAGTCTCTTGGGAGTTTTCTTTTTTACAGCAGCCTTTGAGGTTGTGGTCTTTTTTGCCGTTGGCTTAGGTTTCTGTGCCATAAGATGCCTTTACATGTGAAAGAGTGTTGTGGTCGCTGAAGGCGTTACAGCCCTTCATACGCCGCGATGGCGGCAGAGAGTGCGACAATCATGTCCTCGGGTTCCAGGGCATGTTCATACTCCAATAATTCTGGGTGTGTTTCTAAATACGAAGTGTCAAAGCGTCCGGCACGAAAATCCGGCTCTTCCATAATTTTCATCATAAAGGGGATGGTGGTCTTCACTCCACGCAAAACAAATTCCTCAAGTGACCGATGTGTGCGGCGAACGGTTTCGTCCCACGTTCGTCCTTGAACGGTCATTTTTGTTAAGAGGGCATCGTAGTAGGGTGGAACGGTATAGTCTTTGTAGACCACGCCATCAATTCTGACTCCAACGCCACCGGGTGACAAATACGCGGTGACTTTTCCGGATGATGGCCGAAATCCATTTTGGGGATCTTCAGCGTTGATTCGACATTGGATTGCAAAGCCTTGTAGGCTGATTTCGTGTTGGCCAAAGACCAGTGGCCTACCTGCTGCGATCCAAATTTGGGTTTGGACGATATCCACGGTGGTGATCTGTTCCGTGACCGTATGCTCAACCTGAATTCGGGGGTTCATTTCGATGAAATAGTATCGTCCATCTTGATCCAGCAAAAATTCGATGGTGCCAGCGTTATAGAATTCGGCAGCGCGAGCGAGTGAGATGGCGGCTTCCCCCATTTGTGCCCTAAGGCGTGGGGTAAGTATCAGAGAGGGGGCAATTTCAATGATTTTTTGGTGCCGGCGCTGAATGGAACAATCACGTTCGCCAAGATGGACGACGTAGCCATATTTATCCGCCAGCAATT